>NZ_JAPDNV010000034.1:0-40608 GCF_026013155.1 Paenarthrobacter sp. PAE-2
GCACACTTTCCCCACTCCATGGGGCGCCGACGGCGCGGAACCGCTAGGTCGCATTTGTGCGCGTTTAGAGCTCTCTAAACGCGCACTGCTGCGACCTAGATGGGTGACCAGCCGTGTTGCTCGAGCGCGCGCCTGACCTTCCGAACAGCGGTTGTCGCGTCAGTGGTCATGTGGCGCTTTGAGATGCGGACCAGGATCCACCCTGCTCGGGCGAAGTCTTCCTGCTTCTCGATATCCCGCACGATTTGTTCCGGCTCGGAATGGCCTTCCCCCTCATAGTCGACTGCCACGCGCCACTCGCGGAAACTCAGGTCCGGTTGACGTTCGACGCCGGGACTCAGTTCCGTGCGCACGTTGGCTTCCGCTGTGGGCAGCCCAGCCCGCCCCAGGGCCAGCCTCAGTCGCGTTTCCGGCGCGGAGTCAGCACCGATGCACGCTTGCTCCAAAGCCAAGCGGGCCTTGCGGATTCCGGGTGTCCCCCAATGGCGATCCAGCATTTCTTCCAGTTCATCGGGAGTGCAATACGGTGCCGTACGCCCCTCAAACTCCGGCCGCGGAATGCGGAGCAGGTGATCTGCAACCACCGTGATCTCGTCAATGTCCATTTTGCGAGTGCAGTCCAACCACGTGCGCGGTCTGCTGGTGATGTACAGGCCGTTGAAGCTGGTGATTTCGTCGTCGAAGAACTGGCCCCGATGCCCCACAACACCTCGACGGCGAGGGATCGCCATCGGCTCCGGTCGGGAGATGTGGATGACAGGCTCATTGCTGCCCGGCAGGAAGCCCGGGAACTCCCACAGCAGGAAGGCCGTGGCGTGTGAAGCTGCGGAGAATGCCGTGACCTGGGTGAGGGGCCGGGCCATGTCTGCCAACGAGTGGTCGGCTCCGGATCCGGGCACTCGAACCGCCCTGCTGGGTGAGGCCAGGCTGTGGTGACTGAGCCGCCGTCGTGATACTCCCGCCCGGGCGGCTTCTTGCCACGTGAACGGTGTTGATGACAGCGGATCGGGCAGGGCACTTGGTGTCTTCATGCCCCATGCTGACAAATATCAGAGTGCCGCCGCCCGGTTATCCACAGCCCGTGGCCCTTAGGCGAAATGTAGGTCGCAGCACAGCGCGTTCTGGGCGTTCAAAACGCGCACAAATGCGACCTAGTTGGGGGAAGGGGCGGCGGCCAGGTCCGCGAGGGTCTGCACCAGGAGGCGGCGTTCCACTACCTTGATGCGTTCGTGCAGGGTTTCCTCGGTGTCGTCCGGCTGGATCACCACAGCCTCCTGCGCAATGATCGGGCCCGTATCCACCCCGGCGTCGGCCCAGTGCACAGTGCAGCCCGTGACCTTCACGCCGTAAGCCATGGCGTCGCGGACCCCGTGGGCGCCCGGGAAGGACGGCAGCAGCGCGGGGTGGGTGTTGACGTATTTGCCGTCGAAGGCGTCGATGAAGTCGGCACTCACAATGCGCATGAAGCCCGAGGACACCACGACGTCCGGTTTGTAGGAAAGGACCTTGTCGCGCAGGGCGGCGTCCCACTCCTCGCGGGTTTCGAAGGAATTGAAGTTCACCACGAACGTCTCGATCCCGGCCTCGTCGGAGCGTTCCACGCCGTAGGTGTCCGGACGGTCAGCGCCGACGGCAGCGATCTCCACGTCCAGTTCACCCGACTTCACGGCGTCGATGACAGCCTGGAGGTTGGAGCCAGTACCGGACACGAGGACAACAATGCGCATTGCACTAGCTTATGGGCGGCTCGCGTAGGCTGGAAAACATGAATCCCGACGTCGGTCCCCGGCCGAGCCCGCAGCCCGGCCCCGAGGCGCAAAAGTCCGCACTTGGCGTGACGCAGATCCTGTTCCGCGCGTTCCTGTTGTCGGCCCTGGGATCGTTCTTTGTGTTCTCGCTGAACGTCAATTACGTGTGGCTCAGTGCCATCCTGACCCTCGCCGGCATTGTCCTGGGGATCGTCGTCCTGGTCCGTGCCGTGAAGTACAAGCATTCCAAGTTGGTGTTGTTCGGGACCATTTCCGGGTTGGTTGTCTCGGCGATCATGTGCCTGCTGATCCTGACTACTGCCCTGTTCTTCAAGCACGTCACAACGTACCAGGACTGCACGCGGTCGGCGCTGACGGAGACCGCGAAGTCGCAGTGCTTGTCCGAGTTGGAAAAATCGATGCCGGGCGCGTTGCGCTAGCTTCCATCCGCTGAGCGGACGCCGGGCGGCTTAGGCGTGTTCGTCGTCGAGCGCTGGCTCGTCCAGGTTCGCTTCGCGCAGCTTCTGGCTGCGTTCCAGCCACGGCCCCACTGCGTAGCCGATCACGACGCCGATGCCCACCTCGGCTGCCACCCAGACTGCCGTCCACAGCGGGTTGGGGCCAATTTCCGTGAGCCGGCCAATCCCGGCCGAGCCGCGGGCGATCCACGCCAGCGCACCGCTGAGCGCCCCCGCAACTACGCCGATGAACGCACCAAGGAACAGGGTTGAAGCGGCGGCCGTGAACCACCGGGCTTTGATCTTGATGGACAGCCACTCGTCAAAGTGGTTCTCGCCCTCACGGAGGAACCACCAGCCGGCCAGGATGCCGGCCACCACGGGGAGGGCGAGGGCCATGCCGCCGAGGTCGAGCTGGCCCGCGGGAAGCGCACCGAAGATGGGTACAGCAGGCAGGGGTCCGACGGCGGATCCCAAAGGTCCGACGGTGGAGCCCACGCCGAGCGAGAAGCCTGCGCCGGAGGACCATGCGAGGGTGAAGATCACCAGGTTCGGCAGGAACCCGAGCTGCGCAATGGTCAATACGGCGCCGCCCAGGGCACCGGCTTTCAGTCCTTCATAAACGGCGATGATGTCCGTCCAATGCCACACGATGTCCACGGCAAGGAGCAGGGCTGCCAAGGAGACAGCGGCCATGGTCGCCACGAACCCGGCCTTCAACGCAGAGCCGACGTACGACCCTGCCCAGCGTGAATGCTGGCTGGTCTTGGCCAGCCACGCGACGGCGTCGACGCCGATGAGGCGGCTCCACGAACCGGCCTCACGCCGGGCGCCGAGCACCATGCCCAGGCCGAAGGAAATCAACGGGATGGTCATCGCCAACCACAGGTTGATGACCACGTCCGGGGTGCGGCACACGAAGCCCGTTGCGGTCCCGAAGGCGGCATAAACCACGGACGCGCCAAGGAACGCCTGCCAGAGCTGGTCGGTGTAGGAGGCGCGGGCAAGCCTGCGGCCGGCACGCCATGCCAGAAGAAAAGGAATGAGCGTCAACCCGAGCGGAATCAGGGACAGCATTCCCGAGCCGGGCTGGGCTGCAGTCCCAAGGTTCACCTGCGCCAGATGAAGGGGAACGCCATGGATCAGGAGCCAGGCTTGCCCGGCCAAGCGAGCCAAAGCATCGACGTTCCGGTTTTGGAATCCGTCCGTGGCCCACACTCCCACCAGGGGAAGAACCACAACGATGGCCGAGAGGATTGCTGCCTGCCCCGCTTCCAGACCACCCTGCAGCCAAAGGGGCATCGGGAGGCCACGGTTTCCGGTCTGATCAGCGCGCAGTTTCATCGTGATCTATCGTGCCACGGGGCTCCCCGCTCCCCCGGCAGGCACTCGGCGGAACCCCCATTTTCCGTGCAATTTGGGCATCAAGGCCGTAAAATTGGAAAAGGCGTCACAGACTTCAGAAGGCCCGGAAAAAGTCGAAGCCGGGAACTAGGAGCGGCCAATGAATAAGTGTCACAACTGATAACAGAACGTCGTACTAGCAGCTGGTGCAACCACCTACGGATACTCTCCAGGTTGCACCAGCCTTCTTTTTGCTTCTTACCCTCGCCGCGAGGAGTTAGATCTCGGCACTTAGACGGGCGTTAAGCCCCGAGAACTCACCCCTCGGCGGGGGCAGTACGACGGCGGCGACCTGGTTCCGGCGCCACGGCACCCCACCTTCCCCGAGGGGTTAGCTTTCGGCACTTAGACGGGCGCTAAGCCCCGAGAACTCACCCCTCGGTGAGCAAAGCACGACGGCGGCGAACTGGTTCCGGCGCCACGGCACCGAGCGTCACGGCTGGGGTCCGTAGATGAACTCCTTCGCGTGGTTCACTGCCTTCTTGAACGCATCGTTTCGCAGCGAGACCTGCTCCCGTGAAGCACCGGCAACGGGCTCAACGAATGTGGTGGGCCCCGGGCGGAGGATCCAAATGTCCCCGGAGGGCGGCAGATAGAAGACTCCGAACGAACGATGTTGGGGGTCATCCGTCCAGATCGGGACCACCGCCACCGCAGCTCCGGTATCCACGTTGATCCATTGCGCGCGAGGCATGGGCTGCTCGTGGACCTCGGGATCCAGGAATGGTGCAGTTCCCTTCCCCCAGCGTTGCTCGAAGCGCTCGTAGAACGCTGGGATCAGGTGGCTGTCGTACGAACGCCAAGCACTCATGTGCGTCTCCTTGGTGTTGAGTGGCCGCGAAGGGGTGCCCATCGGGTGGGTCCGAAGATCAGGGGCTCGCTGCGGTCGGGCCCGCTTGCAGACGGAGCATGCCTGGGGCCCTCCCCCGCAGCGTCCGGTTCCTTTGCCGCCGTCGTGCGGTGAATCCGGACCTTGACCGGCGTTCCAGCGCCGATGCCGGGCGACCCGGAACGTGCGCGGTCGTACTCGTGCCTCCGAGTTGCGTCCGACAACACGACGTATGCCTGCATGATGGCGTGGAGGCGGTGGAGGTCGGACGCCTCGGAGGCACCGCCGTCGTGGTCCGCCTGTCGGGTGTCCGGGTGGTGCCGGCGCAGCAGCGAGCGGTAAGCATGGGTGATCTCGCGTGCCGACGCGGTTGGCGCGACACCGAGGATCGCGTAGTAGTCAGGTTGGCTGTTCCCCAAGGCCGGTTCCGTGAAGTTGCTGTGGACTGGGCGATGGCCCCCGGGCGAACTTTGCAGTTCGGACGGGGGCCATCCTTTCGGGAGGCAACGTCGGGGGCCGTGTTTCCTCTGCGCAACAAGCGCTATGGCGTGGCGCGAAGCCTGCGCCCATTTTTCCGATGCGGCCGGTCTGATGCTCCCGCTTGCGCGCTCCGTCAGTGGCCACCCCCGGGGAGGCCCCGGCGGAGCGGGTTCGATTATGCGTTGATCTCTTGGCGCTGTTGTCCGTTGGCCGTGATCTCGATGCGCCGCGGCTTAGCCTTCTCGGCAACAGGGATACGGAGCGTCAGGACGCCGGCGTCGTAGCTGGCCTTGACGCCGTCGGTGTCCAGGGTGTCGCCGAGAATGAGTTGCCTGCTGAAGACGCCTTGGGGGCGTTCAGCCGCAAGCATCTCGGTATCCTCGCCGGCGAGTGACTTGCGTTCGGCCTTGACGGTCAGGACGTTGCGTTCGACGTCCAGCTCAATCGACTCGGGGCTTACACCAGGCAGGTCGAGAGCGACGATGAATTCTTCACCCTCTTGCCATGCATCCATCGGCATGCCGGCCGGGCGTGCTGTTGTGCCAAAAACCTGTTGTGCGAGCCTGTCGAATTCGCGGAACGGGTCAGTGCGCATCAGCATTGTGGTTCTCACTCCTTCAGATCTTTGATGCGATTCTGTTGTGTTTCCAACCCTTCCAGATCTGTGGTGGTTGGTATAGATTTTTTATAGCACCGGCATGAGAGTGGTGCAAGTGGTTTCTCAAGAGATTTTTGGAGTGAACTTGATGGCTGGTTTACAGGGGCCTTCGGAGGAGTACGACGGCGGTGGGCCGGGTGCCGGGGGCACTTCGGGCGGGGGGTCCGCACCGGACGGCAGCCCGGGTTCGCGGGACGACCAGGGTGTCTATGCCATCTCCGTAGCGGCCGAGCTGGTGGGCACAGGGCATCAGAACCTGCGGCTGTATGAGCGCAAGGGCCTTCTCACGCCGGAAAGGACCGACGGCGGCACCCGCCGCTACAGCGAACGGAACCTGAAGACGCTGCGGCGGATCGGGGCGCTCCTTGATGAGGGACTGAACCTGGCCGGTGTGAAGCTGGTGCTGGAACTCGAGGAAGAGAACCGCGGATTGGTGGAAGACAACCGTGGGCTCTCGGAAGACAACCGCGAGCTGCGTGCTGACAACAAAGGGCTGCGTGCGGATCTAAAGAAGGCGCGGGGCTCAGCCCGCGAGGGGTGAGATCTCGGCATTTAGCCACATCGATAGCGCCGGGATCTCACCCCTCGCGCGTATGGGTCCTACAGAATTGCCGTCATTCCGTTCCACCCCGTGCCCACCCGGGTCGCTGACGGCCATGCCGTTCCCCCGGCGCCGGAGTACAGCCACAACTCGCCAGAAGGGTTGCGTGCAAGGATGTCGGCCCGTCCGTCGCCGTCGAAATCACCGGGTCCAGTCAAAGAGTTCATGACGTTCCAGCCCTGGCCGATCGTCTGACGTGGAAGCCATCCGCCGATACCGTTCGGCGGGTAGAGCCACAGAGCGCCGGAGCTGTCGCGGGCAGCGAGGTCAGTGACGCCGTCGCCGTTGAAGTCCGCTACGCCGGTGAGTTCGGACATGCCGTTCCAGCCCGACCCGATCCACATCCGCGGAAGCCAGCCGCCACGCCCGTCTCCGCGATACAGCCACAAGGTCCCGCTGGCATCGCGTGCTGCAACGTCAGCGAAACCGCCACCGTAGAACGAACCGATTCCGACAATCTCGGTCATAGCGTTCCATCCCTGACCTACGGCAACCCGCGGAAGCCACCCACCCGATCCATTGCCCGGATACAGCCAAAGCACCCCGGCACTGTCACGAGCCAGGACATCGGGCAAAGAGTCACCGTTGAAGTCGCCCGGCGACACTAAGGCCGTCATCACGTTCCAGCCAACGCCAACCTGAACGCGGGGAAGCCATCCACCTGTCCCGTTGCCTGGATACAGCCAAAGCACCCCGGCACCATCCCGAGCCAGGACGTCAGAGTGCGCGTCGCCGTTGAAGTCGTTCTTGACCGGAGCAGCAACGTCCGGATCGATGATGGACACCGACGAACTGTTGTGGTTAGCCACATACACCTGGCCCGTGGCTGCGTTCACGGCAGCGTCTATCGGCTCCTGTCCCGTAAAAACCGAACTCACCCGAAGCGTGTCGCCGTCCACCACCATCACTCCCCTGCCGGACAGGATCGCGTACGCCTTGTTGGTGCCCGGGCTGACCACTACGTCCCGAATGCGCGATGCAGTCCTGAGTTGGGCGACCTGCTTCTTCGTCACGCCATCAATGACCTGGACGAAGCCGTCGATGGAGGTGCTGTCCCCAGCCACGTAGACGGTGTTCGTCTCCGGATTTACAGCAAGCTGACCGACGAACGTGGCGGAAGGGATGGTATCCGTGACCGTGTCTGTAGCGCCGTCGATCACGTGAACCCCGGCCCCGTAGCGTCCAACCGTGGTGAAGTAGATCTTATTCGTCTTGACGTTTACTGCGAGCGCCAGGATGCCTCCGGCGCCGATGTTAATGGAAGACGTCACCGTTCCGCCAGTACCCAGAACCTGGATTGTTCCGCCGGACAGGACGTACACCTTGCCGGTAGCAGGGTTCACCACGATGTCCTGCGCTCCCCCGGCGAGCGGCACTGACGATGTGGCAAGGGTGGAACCATCTATGATGGTCACCCCGCTCTTCACCCCGACGTAGATCTTGTTCGTCACCGGGTTGACCGAGACCACACCGGGCGACGAGCCAACAGGCACGGATGTTACTGCTCGGGAAACGCCGTCCACCACCGCAACCGTTCCGCCGGTCTCACTGACGTAGATCTTGTTCGTCGCCTCGTTCACGGCAACGTCTACGGGTCGGTCTCCCTGGTACAGAATCCCCGCTGACGCCGCACCCTCCAGCACGGAAACTCCATAGTCCGTGGCTACATAGTCCTTACCGGTCACGGAGTTCACGGCCACTGCTGATGGCTTAGTGCCGACGGGAACTACGTCAGTAACCGCGTCCGCGATGGCCGGCGAACCTATCAGCCCCAGGGAACCAACCAGCGCCAGCCCAAGTCCGACGGCGACAGACCGCACCGCCGCTGGGCGCCGCCGTCGTCTGTGACTAAGCGCGCGTAATCCAGCCCCGACTGCACTCATTGAAAAGACCCCCAGCATCAGGAACGCCCCAGCGCGTCCGTAGACCGTGAGTCTATCGCCGGCCTGTGACAAAAAGGAGAACCTGCTGTTTACCTACTCTTCCTTTCCAGGGCATCTGTTCGAAGGCAGCCGGCCAACCGTCGGGACGAGCGTTGAAACCGTGGGGACGGGCAGCACGTTGGGCGGTGAATCGGGTCAAGCAGAATCCTTGCCGATTCAGCCGCGTCAGCGTTGGCTGGCATCCAAGCGTTGCTGCACGTCCAGCAAGAACTTGATGCCGGCGTCGGATAGCTTCGGCTCTGGGCCTTCCCACATGCGGGAGCCCCAGAGAGCCAACAGGCCAAGGGGCCGCCGTACGTCTAAATAGAGATCGCGGGCCAGGTTCAACGGGATGCCGCCGTTGCCGTCCTTCATGACAAAGCCGCGAAAAGTAAGCTCGGAGCGGACCACCTCGTCGATCGTCTTCCAGTCTGGTTCTGTTCCAGTGAGCTCCCAATGAACAAGAAGCCTCATCACCACATCGTCCGCAGGTGTGCCCGGGGACGCAAGCCGGTCCGCCACGAAATCCCAGAGCGCCGAGGGGTCCTGCACCACACCACGGCCCAGAGGAGTGAGCAGCAGCTTGTTCTTGCTCTTCCGCAGCAGCTTCCAGCGTTGCAGCTGTCCCCGGAGGTCCATGACATGGGGGATGTTGACCTCGTTGCGGCCGGACCCGAACCAATCGTCGTCCCAGTTGAGTTCAGTCATCATCCGCTTGATGATCGCCGGTTTAAGCCATCCTGCCGATGTGAGGTCCAGCCCGTCCGGAGCGGCTTCCCGCAAAAGCCAGAGGACGGGTGCAAGGACCTCGTTCCTGTCTTCCGGCGTGGGTGGCTTTGCCCAAAGCCTGCGCGCAAGTCGATCCAGCGCCGTATTCACGCCCTCCAGGTCAAAGGCGGATGCGTCGAAGCCGGTGGCTTTCTCCCCGGTCACCGTTTCGAACCAGGAAACGGCATCCCGATGTTCAGGATGGTTCGGATCCCCTAGTACGCGGACTACGTTGGCGTATCCGTGCACACCGCCGGAATCTTCCACCGGCCCGCGCATCGCGCCGCCAGTGCAGAGGAAGGTATCTGCCGGAAGCTCTGCTGCCCCGATGACATCGATCTGGTGAGTCCAGCTGTCACCGAAATCGTACTCGTACTCGAATGCCGACTCACCAGGCGAAGCCGGGTTGAACAGCTCAATTAGCCCGACCTCTCCCGCGGATTCAGCACCTTCCGGGGAGTCATCGTCGAGCACCCCTATGGCTCGCCGCCTTCCGCTGGGCTCCGTTCCGTAAAAGACGTAAAGGTGTGCGTTGTTCCAGCCGAACGCCGCTTGGATCGCCTCGTGCAGATCTTCAAGGGTTGCGCTCTCCGGGAGTACCAGCTGCCGCCAGATAGCCGGTTCAGTGTCGCTGATTGTGATGCGCAGTTCGACGGCGGGTACCGGGGTGTCAGTCATACGGCCATTCTGCCAGCCGGGTCCAATCAGGCCGCCAAAACATAGCCGCACCACCACCTAGGAAACATCCTCAAGCACCTATTTTTGCCGACAGCCAAGGAGAAATGGCCCAAATAGCTATAGTTCCACCCCAAAAAGCCATAGTTCCACCACCTAGGAAAATCGAACCGACACCTAGGCCCAAAAACTGCCCTTACTCTCGGAGTGTGCTTCCGGAACGGGAGACCCGGTGTCCGGCGGGAACCCCCATCCGTTCCAGGCGTAGGGAGCACAAAGCACGGCTCCATCGTTCCTAACCCCACGGTGGAGCCGTGCCCCACCTAACGCGTGCCCCACCTACCGAGTCCGCAGCCGCACCGTCCGGTACACGATGCCGACGACGAACATGGCCACGCCCAGCGCCACAGACAGCGGCGGCAGCGTAGCAACCAGAGCGACGCACGCAGCCGCACCCAAAACCTGCAGCACCTTCGGATACCGTCGGTCCGCGTAGGGCTGCGTAAACGCGGCAATGTTAGCCACCAGGTAATACAGCAGCACCCCGAACGACGAGAACCCGATGGCCCCTCGAAGATCCGCCACGACTATGACCAGGCAGATCACGACGGCGATGGTGAGTTCGGCCCGGTGAGGAACCTTATACCGGGGATGAACGGCGGCGAGGGCGTGCGGAAGATCGTACTCGCGTGCCATGGCAAGACTCGTTCGCCCCAAGCCGGCAATGAGTGCCAACAGCGCGCCGAGCGACGCAACGGCAGCCCCGATGCGCACCACCGGCGATGCCCACGCCAAGGTCCCGCTCTCGACGGCGGCCGCCAACGGCGTCGGGTTACCGGCAACGCCGTCGGGCCCCAGTGCTGAAAGCACGGTCACGGCGATCACCGCGTAAACAACAACGGTAATGCCCAGCGCAATGATGATCGCCCGTGGGATGGTCCGCCGCGGCTCCATGACTTCCTCGCCCATGGTCGCGATCCGCGCATACCCGGCAAAAGCAAAGAACAGCAAACCGGCCGACTGCAGTATCCCGTACCAACCGTGCGCCAGCAGCCCTTCCCCCAGCACGTTGTCGAGCGCCAGCCCGTTCCCGCCCCAGCACGCTGCAACAGCGATCGCCAAGGCACCCAGTACGGCAATGACGAGGATCCGCGTCAGGCCCGCTGTCCGCGTCACCCCGTGGTAGTTCACTGCCGTGAGAAGTACGACGGCGGCAATCGCCACCGGCCGCTCCCAACCGGGCGGCGCGGCATAGGCGGCGAAGGTCATTGCCATGGCGGCAGCGCTGGCGGTCTTGCCGATGACGAATCCCCAACCTGCCAGGAAGCCCGGCCACGGACCGAGTCGCTCGCGCCCGTACACGTAGGTGCCACCCGACGTCGGATACGCAGCGGCCAATTGAGCTGAGGACGTAGCGTTGCAGAACGCCACGAAGGCGGCAACCACCAAGCCCACCAACAGGCCCGAACCGGCGGCCGCGGCTGCCGGAGTGAACGCCGCGAACACCCCGGCGCCAATCATGGATCCGAGGCCAATCAAGGAAGCGTCGAAAGTACCGAGTCTGCGGGTCAGCGCGGGCGGGTTGTTCACCCAGCCAGCCTATCGAGGGTCACTTGGGCGGAAACGTATTGCCCACCAGGATGAACAAACTTGTCCTGGACGTTGCCCCCGTCTTCCGGAGGGCATTGGAGATGTGGTTCTCCACTGTGCGTGCGCTGATCCTCAGCCGCTCCCCGATCTCCACGTTGGACAGGTACCCGGCAAGCGCAGCCACCTCGATTTCCCGTTCGGTCAGCGAGCTGGCCTCAAAGGTGTTGAACGCCAGCTGTTCGTTGGCACTGGGGAACCTGGCGGCAAATGATGACGATGCCTTGGCCAACGCTTCGGCTGCGACGTTGTCGCCTTCCACCACGCGCCGTTTGAGGGCGCTCCTGAGGAGCATGCCGATTTGGTAGACGTCCGCGTCGGGCCCGTAGTGCTTCAGGAGAAGGCCAAGGAGCTGGTGGTCGCCTTCCACCACAGCAGCGGCAATCGCCATGAACGGGTCATGAACAGTGACACCGCTTCCTCGGAGGATCCTTTGCAGCAGATCCAACACCTGGCGTCCGGGGACCAGGCAAGTGAACAGCAGGGCGGCCATCATCGCTTCCAGCGCGTAGCCGCTCCTCAGCTGCCGCTTGATGAGTCTGCTGGCCTGCCGATCGAACACCGCGGGCTGCTGGTTCTCCTTGGCGATGAGGACGTAGACGCCCTTTCCCACCCCGGGCAACGGCCCGACATCGGGCACTCCCGCCCGCGCCTGCGCGGCGATGGACACGGTAGCCGTTGTGGTGGTGGTCGCTTGCCGCAGGCCGGCGAGCCGAAGCATGGCGTCGTAGAGAATGTCCACCACGAACCCCGGCCGTCCCATGGCAAAGACGCTGCTCATGAGGTACTCCGCTTCGTCAAAGTGTCCGCTGTAAAGCAACCCGTGGGCGGCGACGTAGCTGCTGGTCACCACTCCGAACTGGTCGAGGTTCTTCCGGGCCTCGCCACGCCAGTCAAGCGCGAAGACCAGCGATTCGTCGATCCTGCCCGCCGCGAAAAGTCCGAAGCCCTTGATGAATGGCCGCAGATGCGGGAATAGTTCGTCATCCTCTGCTGCATCAACAATTCGGAGTGCTTCAAGCGGCCTGCCCCTGTACAGCTCCACCAACGCCTGGGTGAGGACCTCGAGTGTTCCGGGCTTCTCCTCGGAACTTTCCGCATATGGCGAGCTTCCCGCGTCCGGCTGCGGCACACGGCCGTGGGAGGCGCTGAGGAACTGGATGGCCGCGTTGGCTTCTGCTTTCTGCTCCGGATGCGCTTCGGCAAACTGCTGCAAAACCTCGACGGCGGCACTCAACCCGCCCGCCTGGATCGCTAGGAGGGCCTTCGTGATGGTGAGGAAGAGCAGGTCCGAGGGGTCGGCGTCGTGCGTTGATGTTTCTTCGAGGACGCGCGCGGCGCGAACCGGGTCCACCGGGGCGCCCCAGTAAACACGGAGCAGGGCTGCTGCATTCGCGGCGGTCTTGTTGATTTCCCATCGTTCGAAGCGCGACCGTTCGCGGACGGCGCTGTGATCGTGGAAGTGCCTTGCCGTGACGGCATCGTCGTTGCCACGTTCCGAGCGCAACGCCGAAAGCACCCGAGTGAGGCAGTCCGCGGTGGTGGCTTCGATTCCAGGTACCTGTGGTGTGGAGTCGAGCATGCCCGCGATCTTGGTTCTCAACATGTGCCGGTCTCGAAGAGTGCGCCTGCCCCGGAAGTAGTCCACGATCACCGGTGGGCTGATGGCCGCAATAGTGCCGTTATGGTGGTCGTCCATGATGGAGAGGAAGCCCTGGCGCTCAAGGCTGTCCAAAGCATCCGCGGACACGATCTTCTGCAGGACATCGATGCGGGCCGTTCCGAGGATAGCCATGCTGTGCAGGGCGTTGACGTCCTCGGGCGGGAGCTCTGCCAAAAGCGCTTCGACAGTTCCGCGAAGGTGGTCGTTCCACAGTGACGTCCCGGACATCTGCCACGACCCATCGCGCCGGACAAGCAGGTTGCTCAGGGATGCTGTTTCCGCGATCCGCACGACGAGCCTCGGGTTGCCGCCCGACTTGGTGAGGATTCTCGCGGTGGTGTCGATATCGGCGGGACCTCCAAGCACGCGCGCTACGAGCGCGTGGACCTGCTCGTAATGCAGCGGATCCAGTTGAAGGATTGCTTCCCGACCTTGGTTGAGGACCGCCAGCTCTCCGCGAGTGAAGGCGTGCGTTTCCGGTGCCGTGGCGATCATCGGGGCGGCCGATTGTTGCCGGACTGCTTCCAGGACGGCTAATGACTCGTTGTCCAGTAAGTGAATGTCGTCCACAAGCAGCAGATGTTTGCCGGCTTTCGCGAGCTGGCTTGCCAAAACATCCGCGAGGTCCAGCACTCCGCTCCGGCCAGGTCGCATCTCCATCCCGAGACCTTTGACCGCGGCGTACGGAATGGCCCGGTGGG
The DNA here is from genome assembly GCF_026013155.1 of Paenarthrobacter sp. PAE-2. NCBI lineage: Bacteria > Bacillati > Actinomycetota > Actinomycetes > Micrococcales > Micrococcaceae > Paenarthrobacter > Paenarthrobacter sp. PAE-2. Next base: position 13,555 of record NZ_JAPDNV010000034.1, read on the forward strand.
TCCTCAAGCCCGTGACCGCGTGGATGGTGAACCCGGTCTTCTCCAAGTTGAACACCGCACTGGAGGCCACTGTTGTTTTCCCACTGCCCGGGGCACCTACGATGCGTACGCCGATGCCATGCCCCACGTAGTCGAGGATGCGCTGAACTTCTGTATCGAACACCCGATCCAACCTTCTGTTTCCCACCATCACCGGCACGCGGCTCACCCCGGAGACTAAGCCCGAAAATCGGGACTAGGGGTCCAAAAGAACCCTGCACAGGCCGATTGGGCCGCAAACACGGTCTGTTTGAGCCGAATTAGGTGGTGGTTGGAATCCTCTAGGTGGTGGAAGCGTGGCTTCAGTTGGCTGTTGTGAGTGTTCGGGCAGATCATCAGTACCCCTTGCGTATCGGCTTGTGGCTACCAACGCTATGGGGTTCCGGAAACGAATTACATGTATGCAATTCGCTATGTGGATATGTGTTCTAGCTGGTTAAGGCACAGTAGTACATATATACGATGAGGACGACAAAAAGCAGGGCCGGTCATGAGACCGGCCCTGCTTTGAGTTATCCGAAGACTAGATAGCCTGGATGTTCACTGCCTGGGGACCCTTGGGGCCCTGCTCGACGTCGAAGGAAACCTTCTGGTTCTCTTCGAGGGAGCGGTAGCCCGAGGAGTTGATTGCAGAGTAGTGAGCGAAAACGTCCTGGCTGCCATCTTCCGGGGAGATGAAGCCGAAGCCCTTTTCAGCGTTAAACCACTTGACGGTACCTGTAGCCATAATTTCAGTCCTTACTGAAGGTGGAGATGCTTCCCGACTTTCGGGTCTCCGGGTGTGGGGTGTTCTCCACCGTTACTTCAGTAGACCGCGATCCAAAGGACCCCGGGGACTGCCTGAACTACGAAATGCCAAACACAACAACACCGTCAAGTCTACAGACTTCTGTGGGGATAGCTAGTGCTGGAGCAGATTAATCAATCCGATGGGGGTTGGAGCAAGAAGAAACTGTCAGTGATCTGGCTTAGCCTTTGAAGCAGGAACCCTGTCCAAGGCAAGAAGGACCAACTGTTGAAGGGCCAGATGGACTACTACGCGATCAACGCGCTGCGCGAAAAGCATGCAGGCTGGGCATTGCTTCGAGCCCAAAACGCGCCCCTCGCCCTGCACTTCTTCATGTCCGCCTTCACGGACCCCAATCAGCGGAACGTCGGGCGCCAACAGCTGATTGACGTTCTGGACGACGTCTTGTTCGGCGTACGGGAAACCTATGGGGAGGAGAAGTTTCCCCGCAACGCCTCGGAGTACCTGGATGACTGGGCCGCGTCTGAGCGCGCTTGGCTGCGAAAATACTACGTCCAAGGCGAAGACGAACCGCATTACGACCTTACTCCGGCGGCTGAAGATGTGGTGCGCTGGGTTGAGAGCCTCAAAGGCCGCGAGTTTGTGGCCACCCAATCGAGGCTGACAAGCATCTTTGCCGTGTTGAAGACCCTCGTACAGCAGTCAGAGACAGACCCGGACGTGCGATTGGCTGAACTTCAACAGCAACGGAACCAGATTGATGCCGAGATGCACCGGATTCGTGAGGGAGACCTCAAAGTCATGACTGCACCGGAGGCCTTGGACCACTTCCAACAGCTCACCACCCTGGCAAAGGACCTGCTCTCCGACTTCCGCGAAGTCGAGCAGAACTTCCGGAAACTGGACAGACAGGTCCGTGAGCAGATTGCTACGTGGGACGGCAGCCAAGGAGAACTCCTGGACTCAATCTTCGCCAACCAGCAAGACATCGGAAGCTCGCTCCAAGGCCGCACTTTCCAGGGTTTCTGGGACTACCTCATGTCTCCGCAGCTGAGGAGAGAACTCAACGACCTCCTCCACAGGGCTACCCGGATCGAAGCTTTGGCCCGGATGGATAACCTCCACACCATCACCAACCTCCACCAGGATTGGCTACCCGCAGTGGAGCAAACACAGGCCACGGTTAGACAGCTCTCGCAACAGATGCGACGCCTCCTGGACGACAAAGTCTTCCTCGAGAACAAACGCATCATGCAACTTATCCGAAGCATCGAGGCGAACGCGCTGGACCAACGGGACCAGCCGCCGTCGAACTTTGCCATGGAGATTGAAGCGTCCTCCGTGGACGTCGCCTTACCGTTCGAGCGGCCTCTTTACGAGCCGGGCAGCCGCGTGATGGTGATGGATGATGTTGTTACCGCAGATGATCAGGATCTGGATGCGAGCGCGCTGTTCAGTCAGTTTCATGTGGACCGTGAGCGCCTGAAGTCCAATATCGAAAGTGTCCTCGAGGAGGAGAACCAGGCGACGCTGGCGGACATCACGGCGGCCCATCCGTTGTCCCAAGGGCTCGCGGAGATTGTGGCGTACTACCAGCTCGCTGCGGAGTCGGACTGGGCCAGCATCAACCCCGAAACTACGCAGCGCCTCCATTGGACTTTGGAGGATGGCAGCGTCCGGGCAGCAGTCATCGATCAGATCATTTTTGTGAGGCCGGCATGAATACTGCAAGCGAAACGTCCAGTCCGGAAGAGTTGCCGGGAATCGTGACCAAGCTGTTCAAGGGTGTGGTCTACGCGGAGACTGACGAGAAGGTCTGGCAATCGTTGCTCGCCTTGACGTCCCACGTGCGCGATTATGTGGCAGTACTGGGGCTGAACCTGATTCTGGACGAATCCGAGGGCTACGCTTTTCTGAGGTCCCGGGAGGATCCCGAAGGCACGCTCCCCCGGCTTATTCCGCGCAGGCAGCTTACTTTCGATGTGAGTTTGCTGCTTGTTCTACTCAGGAAACGGTTGTTGGAGTTCGATACCAACAGCAGTGAACTCCGGTTGATCATGACGGAGGAGGAGCTAAAGGACATGGTCGCAGTGTTCCTGCCGGAGTCCAGTAACGAGGCCAGGATTCTGGACCGGCTAGGCACCAACATCAAGAAGGTGGTGGAGCTCGGCTTCTTGAGGAAGCTCCGCGGCGAAACGGGGACTTACGAGGTAGCGCGTATCTTGAAGGCGTACGTTGATGCTCAGTGGCTGGAAGAGTTCGACGCGCGGCTGGCCGACTACCGTGAATCACTCACCGGAAGCAAATAACCATGAGCACTGACGTTCAGGACAGCCTCTTTACTCTCGAGGAGCCCGACGAGGAACCCTCCGACGAACAAGCGAACGACGGCGGCCTTCCGCCCGGGTTCCGACTCCACCGTTTGGAGCTGCTCAACTGGGGCACCTTCCACGGCGGTGTGCGCACGTTCCGTCTGGACGGGGCCAACAGCCTTCTGACAGGCGACATTGGCTCCGGAAAGTCAACGGTAGTCGATGCAATCACCACGCTCCTGCTTCCTGCCAACCGGATTGAGTACAACAAGGCGGCAGGGGCTCAGAAGCGTGAACGGACCCTAATGTCTTATGTGCGGGGCTTCCATAAGAGCACGCGCAGTACGGGCGGCGAGTACTCGAAGCCGGTTGCCTTGCGAGCGCCCGGCACGCTCACTGTTGTCCTTGGGGTCTTCCATAACGCCGTCATGGACAAGACCATCACGCTGGGCATCACCCTCTGGACCATGCAGGAGGCTGGACAGCCCACACGCTTCTATTCCCTTGCCGAGGGCGAGCAATCCATCGCGGAAGACTTCTCCAACTTCGGGCAGGACCCCGCCAAGTTGAAGAAGAAGCTCCGCGCCGCGGGCGTCTCTGTCTACGACACTTTTGATCCCTATGCCGCGGCTTTTAAACGCCACTTTGGCATCAGCGGCAACCAGGCAATGGAGCTGTTCCACCGCACTGTTTCCATGAAGCAGGTAGAGAACATCACCCACTTCGTGCGCACCAACATGCTGGAAGACGATGACGTCCAGACACGTATCAACAAGCTGATCAGCCATTTTGACGATCTGAAGAAAGCGCACGAGGCTGTGGTCCGGGCTAGAGACCAGATCGAGCTTTTGAAACCGATCCGCGATGGCGCCGCCACCCACCGGAAGCTCAGTTCTGAAGAAAACCAGGCCCGCCGGCAACGCGACCAGCTGCATCCCTGGTTCACCGACCAGCAACTTACGTTAAGCCTCGAACATCAGGAGGAGCTGGAGCGGACTGGTCAGAAGCTTCGCGAAGACAGCGCCCAGCTGGCCTCGGACATGGCCCGGCTCCGGCACGAGCTCGCGATTGTCCAGGAGGACATCCGTACAAGCGGTGGTGGCAGGCTCGCCGCGATTGACGCGGAGGTCTCCCGACTTGAGGAGTCGGCCAAGAAGCAACGCAACCGTTTCGAGGATTACGCGGCTGCCGCCGTCGAGCTTGGACTCCATGCCCCCGAAGACCGCGTGCTCTTCGACGCGAACCGGGCCCGGCTGGGCGAGGTGGAGGGAAACCTCGCGTCCAAGGCGGCCAAGCTGCAGGAGCAGCGCACGGCGTTGCATTCAGAGCTCAACGCGCTCGCCGCCCGACGGGACGATCTGGATGCCGAGCTTGCCAGCCTTGGCTCCCGCCCCACCTTGCTGGAACGCCCGCAACTTGAGCTCCGGCGTCGTATCTGTGAGGGCACTGGCATTGCCGAGTCCACGCTCCCCTACGCAGCGGAGCTGCTGCGTGTCCGCGAAGGCGAGGCCGAGTGGGAGGGTGCTGCCGAACGCACGCTGCGGAGCCTTGCGCTGTCCCTGCTGGTGTCAACGGAGCACTACGCGGCTGTTGCCTCGTGGGTGGATGCCAATGATCTCAAAGGGAGACTGGTGTACCGGAAGGTGGGTGACTCCTATTCATCGCGGCCGCCCGCACCTGGGACTTTGGGGGCGAAGATCGCGATCAAGCAGGGCACGCCCTTCCGGGATTTCCTGTTGGACGAGCTCAGCGCGCGGTTCGATTACATGTGCTGCGACACCATGGATGAGTTCCGTCGGTATCCCAAGGCCCTGACGATCAACGGTCAGATAAAGGGCGCCCGGGGGCGGCATGAGAAGGACGACCGCAAGGGCCTCATGGACCGGCGCACCTTCGTGCTCGGCTGGGACAACCACGACAAGATCGTCCGCATCAGGGCCGAGCGTGACCACATCGATGGCAAGCACCGCAGTGTCGGCACCCAGTTGGCGAAGGTAGACGCCGGGCTCGGTGACATGGGACGGATGCGGCAGTTGCTGGGCAACGTCGGTTCCGTGGCTGAGTTTTCCGACATCGCCTGGCAGCTGACCGCCCGCAGGGTTCAGGAGCTCAAGGATGAGAAGCTCGAGCTTCAGTCGGCCAGCAGTGTGTTGCAGCAACTGACTGTTAAGGAATCGGAGGTGTCCGTCCGCATCGAGCGATTGCAGGAGCGCTCGGATAGGGTTCAGCAGAGGCTCGGTGGCAATGAAAATGCTGCCCGGGAAATCGCTGCAGCTATTGAGGAATGCCGCCTGACGCTCACGGAACAACCGCTAACGGACGACGGCGATGTGCTGGCGGCGGTAGCGCGGCTCACCGCCGAGGCCTTGGGTGATAAAGCGCTGACCTACCGCAACACTGGCCCGGCCGAGAGCTCGGTCCGGTCCAGTCTGACCGCAAGGATCGATGCTCTGACGAAACGGATCGCGACAGCGAGTGCCACCACGATCCGGCTCATGGCTGATTTCCGTAACAAGTACCCCAACGAAACAACGGACATCGACGCGACGTTGGAGGCGGCCGAAGAGTTCAATCGGCTGCTTGGGCAGCTGGAGCGTGATGACCTGCCGAGATTCGAGGCACGGTTCAAGGACTCGCTGACGCAGAACACCATCCACGAGGTGGTTGCGTTCAACGCGTTCCTGGACAGCCGGCGGCAGGACATCGTGAACCGCATCAGCGAGATCAACCAGTCGCTTGCGGAGATCCAATACAACCCGGGCCGTCATATCCAACTGGAGCACCAAAGCTCTTTAGATCTTGATGTGAGGCAGTTCGGGATTGACTTGCGTGCCTGCTCCGAGGGCACCATCGGCGACGACGAGCAGTACTCGGAGCAGAAGTATCTGCAGGTTGAACGTCTGATCGAACGCTTCCGGGGTCGCGAGGGATTCACCAGTCTTGACGAACGCTGGACGGCCAAGGTTACTGACGTGCGGAACTGGTTTACCTTTTCAGCTTCCGAAAGGTGGACGGAGACCGGCGAGGAATTTGAGCACTTCACCGATTCGGGCGGCAAGTCCGGTGGCCAGAAGGAAAAGCTCGCGTACACCATCCTGGCGGCGGCGTTGGCGTTCCAGTTTGGGCTCGCGGCCGGGAAGGGAGCTGCGCGGGGAGGCGGTTCCGGGAAGGGCCGGAGTTTCCGGTTCGTGGTGATCGACGAGGCTTTCGGTCGTGGCTCCGACGAGTCCGCACGGTACGGCATGGAGCTGTTCCAACGCATGAAGCTCCAGCTGCTGATCGTGACCCCACTGCAGAAGATCAATGTCATCGAGCCGTTTGTGGCACACGTGGGCTTTGTTGCAAACACCAACGGCAACGATTCCCAACTTCGGAACATGACCATCACTGAGTACCGTGAGGAACGGGAGCGGCGTGCCGGGTAAGTCAGCTGCTTCCCGGTGGACCTCGTTGGCTGACTTGCGAGCGCTGTCTGCAACCGCGTGGGATCGGGGGCAGCTCCTGCGGGAAGCTATTGATCCAAGCGGGGTTTATCCACGCCGCCGGGTGTTGAAGCGCCCATCGGCTACCGAACTGCGCGATGACTACGCGGCCGCCCGCGACTGGGCAGCCAGGCTCTTCGCCGCAGAGGGTCCGTTCAGTTTGGAAACCGCCGACGTCGGCCGCACCACTATCGGTTCAAACCGCCTTCCCGCTGTGGCTGTGTTTGCTTCTGTGGAGGACGAGATTGAGTTCGCCGGCAAACAGCGGGAAACGAAGCAGTTTCTGTCCTTGGCCGCCGAGCTGGGCGGCTTGGACCCGGCGCTCCAGGCCTGGGCGGCGAAACGTCCGAAGCACTTGCTGGTTCTAGGTCAAGACGCTTTGCTCGCTGCCCGGGTGGCGCTCTGGCTTAGGGATCACCCCTCCCCCTCCGTTTATGTGAGGCAGTTGCGTCTGCCCGGCGTGCACACCAAATTCATCGAGGCCCACCGCAGGACAATTGACGAGATGGTGGAGGCGCTGAGGCCCGTCCTGGCAGAAACATTGCCTCTGGACGACGATTCAGATGCGGCAGACCCGGGCCTTGACGACTCTGTCCTTGGCACGCCGATAGCCCGCACTCCCGCAGCTCGTTTCGCGGAGCGCCACGGCTTCCTCCATCAGCCTGAGCAGGTGCGTTTCCGGCTATTGGACCCGTCCATACCGCTGCTCGGTGATGCGCGGGACATTACGGTGACAGCCTCGGCCTTTGAATCGCTCCGGCTCCCGGTCACCCATGTGATCATCACTGAGAACCTCGTAAACTTCCTTGCTTTGCAAGAGCGGCACGGGACACTCGCCATCTTCGGTAAGGGCTACGGTTTCTCATCATTGAGGGACGCTGCATGGTTGCAGTCCTGTCAGGTTCTCTACTGGGGTGACTTGGACACTCACGGCTTCCGCATCTTGGACCAGCTCAGATCCGTGCACCCGCATGTGTCCAGCGTGCTCATGGATGAAGCGACTCTCCTGGCGCACCGGGAGGCGTGGAGCATGGAGGCGTCGCCTTCGCGTGCTGCGTTGACACGCCTGACTCCTGACGAAGCCCTCGTGTATGAGGCGCTCCAGGCCGGGACCTATGGCGACGGGGTCCGCTTGGAACAGGAGCTGATTGCGTGGGAGTGGGCGCTGGCGCGGCTGGAGTCTGACTGACTTATCCTGGCCGTAATTGCCGCACCCCATTAGTTCCTCACGACGCAGGAGTTCAAATTATGCAGATGCCCGAGCCCTCAGAGGAAGACAAGGAACCGATGTTCGGCAACCTGGGTGCGTTCGTGAACGGCAACATGTTCGCAGGCCTATTCGGCCCCACAATCGGCGTGAAGCTTTCCGACGCTGACAGGGCCGCACTGGAAGCTGAAGAAGTAACCCAACCCTTCGGGCCGGAGGAACGGCCCATGGGCGGCTACGTCGGCTTGCCCGAAGCATGGAACAGCGATGCTGCACAGGCTGAGCCGTGGGTGGCACGTGCCTTCGCCCATGTGGCAGAGTTCCCGCCCAAGGCGCCTAAAGCCAAGGCGAACAAGCCAAAAAAGTAGGCTCCCCCACCAACGCACTCTCGCCAAACACGACCGGAAGTGCTGTGATCGAGCTATGTCCTCCATGACCGGACGAACAGCACTTATGACCGGTTCCACCAGCGGCCTTGGCAAGGCCATCGCGACTGCGCTGGCCCGAGAAGGAGGGACCGTCGTCGTGGTTGGACGTTCAGCATCGCGCGCTGAGGACGCGATCCGCGAGATTCGTGCCAAAGTCCCAAATGCAGCGCTGGAGCCGCTTGCATGCGACCTGTCGAGCCAAGCCTCGATCCGGCAAGCGGTGGACGAGCTCCATTCCCGCCACCAGAAGCTGAACGTACTGGTGAACGCCGCCGGCGTGTTCCGCAAGGAGCGCCAGGTGACGCCGGACGGCCTGGAAGTCACGTTCGCCACCAACGTGATGGGCTATTTCCTGCTGACCAATCTGCTCACAGACGCGCTCAAGCGCGCGAGCGCCGAGGACGCTTGGACGTCCCGCGTGGTGAATATTGCGTCGAAGTATTCGGGTGGGCCCCAAGTCACCAAGATCGACTTTGAGGATTTGCAGAGCGCCAAGGGCAACTACAGCTACACGCGCGCGACACCACCAACGATGCTCGGACGCGTTCTGTTGACGCAGGAGTTCGCGGAGCGCCTTCGCGGGTCCAACGTGGTGGTGAATGCCGTGCACCCGGGCCTGGTCAAGAACACGGGGCTTCTACAGGACGTGGGTGGACCGTTCCGCTGGCTGACGAACACCTTCGGCAAGCCCGCGGAGGAAGCCGCGGATACGCCCGTGTGGCTGGCGACGTCGCCGGAGACATCGGCGGTGTCTGGCAAGCTGTGGGCGAAGCGTAAGGAGCTGCCCACTCCAGGCATGGGTTCCGACCCGGCTGCACGGAGGCGGCTGTGGGAGGAATGCACAAGGTTGGCGAAGATTCTGTAGTTTCAAGAGTGGCGAGTTATCGCTTGCTCTCCGCTGTATCGGGGAAAGATCTTAATGCTTGACTCATGGCAGGAGATGAGAAGCCTGATGGCTCGGGGCTTGGCTGTCCACCGAGCAGGATGAGATCGTCGCCAGCGGCCATGAGATCCTCGTCGTGTGTGGCTACGACGACGGTCGCACCCCGACGGGCCTCCTCAATGAGAAAGTTGATGACTAGTTCACGGTTTTTTCGATCGAGTGAGGCAGTCGGTTCATCTGCGAGCACCACGTCGGCGCCCCGGAACATCGCTCGCGCCAACCCGACGCGCTGTTTCTCGCCGCCACTGAGTCGAGCAGTCTGCTCCTTCCCACGACCCGATAGCAAAACGTGGCTGAGGATCTGGTCAACACGTTCGCGGTCAGGCTGCCGTAAACCAAATAGTCCGCGTCGACCGACCGTTACGTTGTACTCCACGCTTGCTTCCTCTATAAGTCCGTAGTCTTGGAACACGAATGCGACATGGTCCCGCCAAAAACGGCGGCGGCGGGCGTCATTCCATTTTGTGGCGTCCTGTCCACCGACTACAACGCTGCCAGCATCGGTGCGACTCAACAGTCCAAGGACGTTCAGGAGAGTTGTTTTTCCGCTGCCGCTCTTGCCTGCCAGAACGAGCATCCGTCCTGGTTCGGCGTGTGCGGTAGCAGACTTCAGGACGGGCTTGCCGTCAATGACAACCGAAACTCCTTCGGCATGTAATTGCATATGACCTATCCTCTTCGTGCGAGCGTAGTGCGGAATGTTGTGGCCGCAGCCCATTGATGAATGAGCCATGTAAGGCCCATATATGCAAAGGGGGCAGTGGCGGAAATCCAGACAATAGACGGAGATATCGCCGCAAACGACATGGCCATCACCGCCCCGAATAGAAGCGCAGAACCTGCTTCCCACATCATTCTTGACTGAAGAATGGACCTCCACGATATACCCGCGGTGTGTTGAACAAACCAGCGGCGGCGTCGCAGAAGTGCGAAGATCCAAGCAGTTACGGCCAGGCACATGACTAGCGCTAGCACTGCAAGTGCAATCGCTGCGGCAGCGAGTTGAGCGTTGCGCTGTTTGGACTGTGCATCGTAAAGGCCCAGATCTGCGATTCTGTCGATCGACAGGATCTCCGAGCTTATTCCTCGCTGCTCTACTAGCGCTTTTAACTGTTCCGGATCAGTGAACACAATATTTCCCCTGCTCATGGCTGAAGCCAGGAAGGCGTCGTCGAACTGGGTGAGATCATTTACTGAGATGATCAGAGGCCGCTGATTCGTGTCCAGCGTTCCCGCCATGCCTCCTGACACAGCGATCGGGGCCTCACCGGTGTTGCTGTAGAAGCGAACATCCGGTGCGTTTCTCGACGTGCTCCACAGCTCCAGATTCGGTAGAAGTTGACCACGGATCGAATCAGGCAGTTCTTGAACTGAATGGACAGCACTGACAAGTTCCCAGGTGGCTCCGCCCGCACGATTGACGGTATCAAGGAAGGGTTCCCCTGTAAGGACGACGCTGTCGAAGCCGAGATCTTCAAGATCTTTTCCAGCCGCTTCATCTACTAAGTTGACCGTGTCGGAGCTCAATGACATGGAGAACATTGCGGCGTCCCGCCTCACAAGATCCCTGATGAGACCGGCGAACGCCGCATTTTCGGCGTCCCCCAAGCGGTTCGCCACACGGACAGTTACGCTGTCCCCCATAGATTCCCATAGCGCGCCCTGAGCGGTAGCAGCGGAAGCATTTGTCACCACACCCGCCGCTGTGGGCACGATTGCGGCCACGATGACTACGGCAGCTACTTTCAGGACTTCGCTGATCACCCACGAACCTCGCTCAGAAGGTCTTCTGGCCGCAATATCACGCACAGTGGGCAGGGAGAGCATCCCCATGATCAGGGCAACAGCGACGGCGAAGGCTGTGACCGCACCAGTAAACAGCATGAGTGTCGAGATGAAGAATCCCGCTCGACCAAACCCGGTGACTATTATGCCTAGGACGGAAATCGCGAAGGTTGCCACAACAGGCACGGCTAACGCTCCGAATAGCGAACGAAGGTCCGTTAAGACGACGGTTGATAGGCGCATACCGGCCAAGACCCGCAACTCTCGGCCGTGAGCACGCAGAACGTACCAGGACATGACGATCGCTCCCAGCAACAGTATTGCTGCTGACATCGGCACCCATGCTCCAACTGTCAGGAGTGCATACGTGAGCAAGCCAACTGTTGTTTTTTCCTTCAGGGCAGCGTCGGCTCCTAGCTCGCTCTTCGCCCAAGTTTGGAAGGATTTCGCTTGAGAATCGCTCCCCTTTATTGCGTATACGCCGTTCAGGGATGTGAAGCCAAGCTCGCTGGACTTGGCGACTGTTCCGCTCATCGTTGGGGAGAACCAATCAATCTCCGTATCTCGGATTCCTCCGGAGCCGAACACAAATGCAAGTCGTTTGTCCAAAAAGTCATCTGGGGCGCTTGCCACTCTAATTATGCCGACGCCAGCAGAGTCAGCGTATTGGTCCAGTGAGGCAATGACTTCACCACGCGGCATTGGACTGTTGTCGAAACGCATTGACGCCACATAGTCAGCGTCCGGCAAACCGTCCAGATCCGCCGCAGCCGAATAGACACCGGCAACCAAAGCAATCAGTGCTGCGATTGCCACAGCGGCAAAACGGACAAGTATTTTCAACATTTTTCATCCTATAACCTTTGCACTGCACCGCTTCGAAGCGGTGCAGCGCAAAGGTCTGTTCAATTAGCAAAGACGGTAGTAGGCGCGGTTGTCCTGGAAACTCGTGGTAGGTTGCGCGTTGTTCGCCCACGAGTTCGCAGCCATGTTTGGCGAGGACGAGTAGCCCCAGTCATTTTGCGTCGACGATGCGTGACAAACGTTTTGATTGAAATAGTCGGAGTACAGGTGCACTCCAGCTGTTACCCCATAGTTCCAGGTGCCACCTTCGGCTGGAGACACTGTCGCGGCTATCGCCGCTGCACCTCCGGCCGCCGACAACCCCACCGCGAGAGCCGCTGCTGCAATGGTACGTCGAATATTCATCTCTATTCCCCCTCGAAACTAATTTCTACTTTCATTGCCTTTAGCATGCCCATGACGGGTACTGCCTGTGCGACGAAATGATTAAAACTGCAAAAGATTATTGTCCTGTTTTAGCTAGTTCTTCACCTGCTCTGCTGGAGTCGCAAACTGCAGTGCAACTCTGGATAAGCAGTCCAAATGGCATCGCTAGTTGTAGTCTAAACGCGCAAAGGTCAATCTGGACCATGCTATTTGTCAAATTTGGGAATAACTTCAAGCTAAGTCCAGAGAGTCTTGATTGCCCTGGATCAGAGCCATCCGGTTATGCGGCGTTCCTAGACGGTGACCCGGGAGATACGAAATGAAGGGCTGCGGAATGTTCTTTCAATAAATTCATTGTTCCCCCAAAAACAAGAACCGAAGCGAATCGGGATGCCGCTTGTCGCTGGCGCACTTCTCATCGATTCGTGATAGCCGTATGAGAACAGGCAACTACGGCGATTGGACTTTGTCAATGAATTAGTCAAATCCCACTCTTTCATTTACCCCGAGCCGTGAAATATTGCGTCTTCTAAGAGGGTCAGCGTCACGTTCCCAAACCTGTCGACACTTCTTAAGGGGATCTCCGTTTCCTGGGAGCCGATTCGTCCCCCAGGGCATAAGGAGGCATCCCTCTATCTCGACATGAACCCCGGAATCACGTCACCGTTTGATGCCAATGCACCCCGAAAGAATGCCCAACAGCATTTGTTCGGGAGAATTGTGGAGCTGGACAGGCCGCTGTTCGATCCGGTGCTGCCAGGGTCGCGGCATAGGCAGCCGAAAGCCGCCCACCAGTCCGCTCCACAACGATGCCGTAGGTGCTGGAGATCGCCAGCGGCACCATGTAGACCAAGCCCAGCAAGACCAGAGACGGAACGCGGAGGACACGGCTCCAACCTTGGGAAGGAGGGACTGCCCCGGGATTCGTTGACTCTCGGGGTCGATAGTTTTCAGGCGGCTTGGAGGCCGCTTTCGATTGTCGCACGATGGCCAAGCGTAGTTCCTGTCGTGAGGTCCAGCGTTCTCGGTCCAGCACGTTTTTCTGCAGCAGGGAGCCATAGCCGGTCCGGTGCCGCGGCGGTAAAGTCCCGACCGACGAGGTCGTCATGGACTGGTGGGCCCGCCTTACGGTTCAAGCCCCGCTTCTTGGCGAAAACAGACCAAATCCGCTGGCTGCGGCACAGCCGCTGCACCCGGTTCTCCCCGGCACTGATGCCGTAGGCCGGCAGTTCATCGGCGGTGAACCGGTACCCGAAGGCCGGGTCGTCGCGTTGGATGTCAAGAGCCGCATTGATCAGTGCGCATCAGCCCTGTCCCGGTCGGAAACGGGGTTGGCCTTCCATTTGTAGAACGCCTGCTTGGAGAAGCCAAGCACCCGGCAGGTCACCGCCACGGACATCCCGTCGGCGGCACGGTCAAGGACCAGCGGGAAGCTCATTTGGGGGCAGTTCCCTGGCGAAGAACGCCGCGGCCCGGCGCAGGATCTCGTTCTCCTGTTCAAGAAGCCGGATCCGCGTCTTTGCCTCCCGTGACTGGGCGGTTTCCTTCTCGGTCATGCCGGGACTGACGCCGTCCTCGACGATTTACGCCAGCGGGGCTTCATGCTTCGGAGCAACGGCTACGACGTCGAGGCGGAACTCGACGGGGTAGGGCTCAGGCACAGGAACATCCTTCCTGGAAGGACAGAATCCTGCCAGGTTAGGAGTCAACCAAACCGGGGTCATTCCCTACAGGTAGTCACTTGAAAGATGGCCGTATCGGTCGAATGCCGAAACCCATCCCCAATCGTCGCCTCCGGGCGTACAATCCACGCCATGGGATCCGCCCCAGATACCGTGATCATCGGAGCCGGCCAAGCCGGTCTCGCCACCAGTTATTGGCTCAGCCAAGCCGGCGTCGAGCACCAAATCATCGAACGGCGCGACACCCTCGGCGGTGCCTACCAGGACCGTTGGGACGGATTCTTCATGAACACCCCCAACTTCACGCTGGACCTCCCCGGCATGCCCTACACGGGGGATGACCCCGAAGCTTTCCTGCCCCGAACCGCCGTCGTCAATCTACTCAGGCGCTACGCCGATGTAATCAACGCCCCTGTCCTGACTGGCGTGGACGTCACCCGCCTTTCCGCCTCAAACGGCACCTTCAGCTTCGAAACTTCGCAAGGCAGGCTCGCGGCCAAGAAGGTGGTCCTCGCGACCGGCGCCTACCAGGTGCCCAGGCTGCCCGCCATGGCCGCCAAGCTCCCCAAGGAAGTCAGGCAACTCCACACGCACCACTACCGCAGTCCACAGCAGCTCCCCGATGGCGCCGTCTTGATTGTCGGCACCGGTCAGTCGGGCGGGCAGATCGCCGAGGAACTGCACGAGGCCGGCCGCGAAGTCCACCTTGCCGTGTCCACTTGCCCCGAAGCTCCCCGCCGATACCGCGGCCACGACATCCTTTACTGGCTCCTCGAAACCGGTAAACACGGCCCCGAATACGGCGTGAACGCCCTCACCCGCGAGGCACTCCCCTCCCCCGCCGCGCGCCTCGCCTGCAACCCGCTGCTCTCCGGCACCGACGGTGGCCACGACATCCACCTCCGTGAACTCGGCCGCCGCGGCATGCACCTGCACGGCCGTTTGGAAAACATCGACGACGGCGACCTCACCTTCACCGACGACCTCCCCGAACGCCTCGCAACAGTCGAGGCCGGGTTCAACAACCGGATGCGGAAAGCCATCGACGGATATATCGCAGCAGCCGGCATTGACGCACCCGAGCAGCCGACCGTGCCCTACGATGACTGGCTACCGTCCGAGCCGGCTACCGTGAACCTGGCCGACGCCGGCATCACGTCCGTGGTGTGGGCGACGGGGTACGGACTGGACTTCTCTTTTCTGAACATGCCGCTGCTTGATGAGTGGGGCTACCCGAAGCAGAAAGCAGGCGTCACCGAGCAGGCCGGGTTATTCGTCGTGGGACTCCCGTGGCTGACGAGGCACTACTCGTCGATCCTGGGCGGGGTGGGCATGGACGCGAAGCTGCTTGCCGACAACGTGGCGCACGCCTGAGGACGCTCACCACAGGATTACCCCGCGTCCCCGTCAGCTGAACTGTCGTCAAAGCTGCGCCCGTCCGACGCGGCGTCGTCCTCTACAAGCAGTTCCTCCGAGCCGTGAAGTGGGCTCAAAGACAACTTCAGAGTCTGCGTCGAGGCAGCTTCCCTGGACGCTTCTGCTCCCGCTTCCACAAGCCACCACTTGATGCCGGCTTTACCACCGACGGCCTTGGTTACCGCGGTTTCCAAGGTCAGCTCAATGCTGTCTACGCGGAACCTGACCTCGCTCCCGGTGCCGGCCACCATGGCCTCCCAAAGCTCCTGCCTTAACGATTGGATAGCCTCTGCCAACCCGATGCCGGGAGAAGCCTTTTCCATTTCAGTCATCTGCACCGCTCCTAAACCTGATGAAATGCCAATAATCAGGGACTTGGGTTTTCCCGTCAAGGTATGTCCAATGCGGAGCCCAAAAAAGAATAATGAATTTGAAATCCTGCAATACCAGCGGCGGCATCGGTGCACTAGAATCGCACCACGGTGGCTTGCCTGGGGGTTCAAGTACTCCGGATCGGACGACGAGGAGTGTCATGGAGAATCAACGAGGATCCGCCATGCAAGGCGACGAAAATGTTAACGGGAAATCCCTTAGCGCAAGCCCCGTAGTCTACCCGTCCGGGGCGTCCTTCGCGGCTGTAGCCGAAGAAGAAGCGGGAATCACCTACTCGGATCCGGTCGACGACGGGCGGGTTCCGCTCATCAGGCTCGAGGACAATCTCCGGACTCACTTATCGCCTAATTTCACGGTCGGGAGCTTCGTGGGCAAAGTAGGACGCGACTACCAGTATGCCCGGATCTCCGTAGATTTAGTGCGAACAATTCAGGCAATTCAGGAGCGTGCCCAAGCCCCTTTGTTGATCGTTTCGGGGTATCGGCCTCCAGCGGTGAATGAGCTCATTAAGGGCGCAGATCAGAGCCCGCATATTGCGGGACGGGCTGCAGACTTCAAGATCAGCGGGATTGAACCTCTGGAAGTGGCCGCACTGGCTCTTGATGAGATGGGCCCACACGTCGGTATTGGCCTTGGCGCCGGAACCATCCACATCGAGCTGCGTGACGACCTGAAGTCGTGGGTTTACACGGGTGCCAAGCTTAGCCACGAAGAATTTTCTGCATGGGTGCATGAAAGGACAGAAAAAGCGTCACTGTAGGCCCGGAGCGGAAAGCGGGGTACCTCAATGGCTCTCCTTGAGACCGGACGTGTAGTCAACATTACGTACCAATTCCACGGTCAGCCACGGGTAGGGTCCGGGCTCATGGTTGGTGGTTCCGTAGTACTCACCGCTGACCACGTCGCCAAGGGCTCTGGTCATGAAGTTCTGGGGCTGGAGGGTACGTACCCCGCCAGTGTCTTGGTGCGTTCCGGATCGGCCACCGTGGACATAGCCTTGTTGTCCTTAGACGGCGCCCCTGACCTGCCTTTCCTGACGTTCGGACGGGTCGAACGGCAGAATCTGGAGGTCCTCCACGATTGCACGGCCGTGGGTTTCCCTCGTTTCAAAGCTGTCAGCGGAGGTCGCATCGCCGTTCATGCTTACGGGAGCATCCCCACGGCGGAGGGACTCCGTGCCGTCCCCGGCCAGGGCTTGGTTCCCGGATATTTGGCCTTGAAAGTGGAGAACACGCCCAGGGATTGGCCACCCATTGCACCAGGAGACCTGGAAACGTCCCAGTGGGCCGGAATGTCCGGTTCTGCGGTTTTGTCCGCCACGAATGACCTCATCGGAGTGGTCCGCCATCACAATCCCAGTGAGGGGCCAGGAAGTCTCGCTTTAACTCCCATCGAAGCAATTGATACTCTGCCCGAGGCCACCAGGGAGGTCTTCTGGCGCCATCTTGGCTTGAACGGACCCGAGGACCTTAAGCTCCTCCCCCGCAAGGAGGCCAAGCCTGATCTCAGCAGGGCCTTTACCCCGCTGTTCAGGAGCAGGCGAAGTGACGGATTCGTCGGGCGACGACAGGAGATTGCGGCTCTATCCGCTTTTGCAAACGGTCCAGGCGGGGTGCTGGCCATCACCGGCCGTCCCGGATTTGGAAAGACTTCACTACTGGCTGAGTTTGCCCAGCAAATGGGCGCCCGCGCCGCTTTCCACTTCTTTACGAGCAGATATGACCCGTACTGGTTGGACGAGGTATTTTTCCTCAGGAACGTCCTGCAGCAGTTATCCCCTGACCCATTAGCTGATGATTACCCGCATTTGGACCGGTTGTCTCTTCAGTCCATGCTGCACCAGCGCCTGAGCGAAGCAACCCGTAGCAATGGAACTCCCGATGTGCTCATATTGGATGGCATCGACGAGATCCAAGGCTGGTCGATTGCCAATTACGTGGCAGGCGCATCTCCCAAGCACCTTCACGTCATAGTTTCCATCCGCGACACAGGACAGGAATGGCGGAGCAAGTACCGCTTGCAAGGACCGGACGTCAAGGAATTGCGGCTCGACGGCTTCGGTGAGGAGTCCGTCGTCGAACTCTTCTCGGCGACCGGTCGGCACACCGCAGCTCTCATCCAAAAGCCGGGAGCTCTGGCCGCAGTCATGAAGGCGGCTGCCATCGGCCCTGTGGACGCAAACACCAACAGGACGGCGACAAATGCCGACCCCCTGTACATCGGCCTCCTGGCCAAGGAAGCTCTGGAAAAGGAGTTTGACGTGGCAGATCTCGAGCAGCAGCCCGAGGGGTTGGCAGCGTACTTGGACGTTTGGTGGCAAGAGCTCCTGGATGTGGCCGGAGAGCGTCCAGCGCTGTTGCTCTTCGCCACGTTGGCTGCTGCCCACGGACCCCTTGCGCGAAGTGACCTTGAAGCCCTTGTTCCGGAGGCTTTCGCTGATCCCACAGGAATGCTCCGCGACCACTTTGACCGCAACATCCTCCCCAAAATCCGCCGACTGATCATGGGAAACGATGCCGTTGGCTACACGTTGGCGCACCCAAGGTTCGGGCAGCATCTGACCACAAAGTTCACAGAGGACGTCCTGCAGTCAGTTCAGGAGCGGCTGCTGGAATACAGCCGTAACTGGTCTGACAACGCTAGCGGGTATGCACTGACACACCTCCCTGTCCATACGGCGAAAGTGCGGCCGAATGAGCTTGCCGCTCTCTACCAGGACGCGCACTATCTGGCGAAGGCAATTGGCACTCTCGGTGTGGACCGGGTCATCGGCACGCTTCGCCGCGTACAGTCCGAGGCGCAGCTGAGTCGCGAGAATGGGAGGACGCTGCATAGGAGCCGCATGGTCCTCGAGCATGAGGCCCACAATTTGCGCGCCGAAGCTGATGGCGCTGCAGGAACCTCCGAGGCGTACGCCGCCGGCCAGCTGGCCTTGCAGGCCCTGGTGATGAACGACCGCGAACTCTATGAATCCGCACGAACGTACCTCGCCCTGATCGTTCCGCACGGAATTTACCCCGCGTGGACTACCAACACCAGCAGTGACGCCCTTCTGCGAACGTTGTCCGGCCACACCTCCGTGGTGGAGCGGGCTACGATAACCGGCGGGGGTTCGCGGGTTTTCACGCTCAGCCTGGACGGATCGGCCAAGCTTTGGGACATCCAAACAGGCGCTCTCTTGCAGACTCTGCAAGATTCAGACAGTCCCATTTCCGCCGGTGCCATAACGTCCGACGGCGGCATTGCCGTGACGGCCAACGGCCAGGAAGAGTCGGCGAAGGTCTGGGACGTTGAAAGCGGAAACCTCCTGTTCGTTCTGGAGGGACATACCGAAGAAGTCACCGACGTCGCCATTGCACCGAACAAAACTTACGCCGTCACCACAAGCAGGGACGGAGCCTATGTTTGGGACCTTGCCTCCGGGAAACGGGGCCATTTCCTGAATGGTCACGAAAATTGGCTGACCTCGGTGGCCATCAGTCCGGACGGGCAAAAGGCCTTGACCACCAGCTGGGACAGCACAGCGTGTTTGTGGAACCTGGCCGACGGAAAGCTACTCTTCCGCCTCGAAGGTCACAGGGCCGGAGTGTCAAGGGGCTTGTTTTCGAGTGATTCCAAGCGGGCACTGACCATCAGCAAAGATTCCACGGCGAGGTTGTGGGATCTTGAAAACCTGGAGCTTCTGCACGAACTTTCCGGCCACGAGTCAGAGTTGACCGCCGCCGTCTTCGTTCCCGAGCGGGACGAGGCAGCAACGGCAGGACAGGACGGCACCATCCGCGTGTGGAATCTTTCTACCGGCCAAGCCACAGCGGTACTGCAGGACCATGGCCAGTGGGTGACCGACGTCGTTCCTTTCGGTACTGACGGAAGTATAGCGTCAGCGAGGCGGGACGGAACCATTGCTGTCTGGGATATCGCTGCGGCGGAGATGATCAAGTCGTGGAAGGGTCATCCCGGCCCGGTGAAGAGCATTGCTATTTCCGAGTTGGGTGACCTAGCCGTCACAGCGGGCGATGACGGGTCTGCACGAGTGTGGGACTTGGCCGCCGCCATCACCGCACCAGCGCCCCACGGGCATCAGGAAGCCGTCACCTCGCTGACTTACTACAGCCACAGGGAGGTGCTGGTGTCTGCCAGTCGGGATGCCAGTGTGATGGTGTGGGACTCCGAATCGGGAAATCGGCGTCTGGTACTGGACGACGGCGGCGGGCCGGTCACGTCACTGGCGCTAGTCCCCGGAGCCGAGGTCTTGGCCACCGGAAGCGAAGACCGTTCGGGAAGACTGTGGGACCTCACCGACGGCGGCTTGCTGAACCGGCTCAGTGGGCACAAGGCCGGGATCACGGCTGTTGCGGCCAGCGAACCTGTCGCCCGGGTCGTCACCGGTGCGCAGGACGGCTCCATGCTCGTCTGGGACGCTGAAGAGGGCACGCGCCTGTTGGAGTTGGTAGGCCACACCAAACGGATTGCCAGCATCCGCTTGACTCACGATGGGGTTCGAGCGGTGTCAACCAGCTGGGACGGCACCGCACGGATCTGGAATCTTGAGACCGGCGTTTGCACGAACGTCTTGGAAGCGCATCCGGGACCAGTGACTGACGCCGCCCTCGCCAAAGACGGCCGGCTGGTTACGATCGGACACGACGACAAGCCCCGCGTATGGAACATGGCCGACGGATCGCTGCTGGGTTGCTTGGAAGGGCACACCGGGCCGCTGTCCACGCTCGCTTTATCACCGGACGGCGCCTCAGCCCTCACTGGCGGCTGGGACGGCAGCATCTGCCACTGGGATCTGGAGGCCAGAACCTCCCGGCTGGTCATCGCCCCGTCGGAATCGGGAAAGATAGTAGCCATCGCGTTCCTCGCCGACGGCGAGCATTGTTTATCTGTGAATGTCAGTGGTCTTGTTGCGCTGAGGGCTCTTTCTACAGGAGAGCTTGTTCAGAAGCTTCAGCTTCCTTCCCAACCCACGGCGGCAATTATCTGCGGTCAGGAAAGCAATCTTGTAGCAGCGGGTGAAAACTCCGGTGCCGTGACGGTGTTCGGATTCACTGCGACGTTGGAACACTCCATGAATTGAGGCTCTTCCTGCTTCTCCGGTCGCCAGCCGTGTGAATCCACCCATGCGTAGAGTTGCGGCTCGACGTAGTCGCGAAACCACAACTTCTTTTCCGCCGCGTAGTTCAAGGCGTTGACATCGTTCGCGTACTTGCTGGCAATCCTTTGTTTCTCTGCCGCGTATCGGCGGACATGACCTGCGTCCGCCCGCATCCAGTCGCGAAAGCTGAGGGTAAAGAACCACCCAGCCGACCCTACAACCCGCACATGGATATTGACGTTTTGAGCCGGGTCGGAATTTACGTGGAGGTGCTTGGCCCACTGCTCGGGTTCGGGTTGATAGCTGGTCGGCGCGTCCCACCACTTGCCCGGTACAGCCCGATAGCCTGCAGCGTCCAGATGTGCGGACACCTGATCCAGGTCGCTGATGTTCGCGACGCCGACTTGCAGGTCAATGACGTTCTTTGCCGGGAGACCCGGGATCGACGTGGAGCCGATGTGGTCCACCCGAACGATCAGAGGGCTGGTCCTCAGGATCCTCTCGGCAGTCCGTGCCGCAGTAGCCGGCCAAGCCGGATCCGGCGGACTCATCACCGCCGGCCCTTTCCGATGCTTCGGTCTGGGAGCTGCCTTGTTGCGGCTAAAGGGAAGGAGGCGGTTCTCCCACAGCTGGTCCACCGCTTTGCGCAGGAGACCTGGGTCCGTCTCCGTGAGAACCACATCCGGGCTGTGCCGCGGGCAGCACTGTTCAGAACCGTCTGCTACCGAAAGTACGAGGTCGAATTTGGAAGCCGGAAGAGATTTATCCGCGCATCTCACCAGAATCGGGCTGTCCCGTTCCTGGCTCAGCTCCGGTGCTGAACGTGCCTGGATGACCGCACCGTGATCGGTTAGCCGCTCCACAACCAGGGACGCGAGTTCGTTCCCTGACACGACTCCAACGTTCAACATGGGAACAGCATAGGTCCGGGGTGGTGGTGATTCGGGAGATAACCGCTTGCTGGACCGACGGGCGACCACGATATCCACCTCCGATTGACTGTCGCGCGGTCCTGGGCCCAGCGCGCGGACGGAGCTCTAACCGATTTCGGTCATATCCCCCACCCCAGGCGTCCCCTCAACCAGGGCATACCGCTGCATCACCGCACCCTTCGGCGAGGCAACAACCGGTTCGATAAGTTGAAGGTTGGTTGGTACCACCCCGTCGGCAAACACCTTCTTCCCACGGCCCAGAAGGATCGGATACACCCACAGATTGAGCCGGTCGAACAGCCGCTCAGCGAAGAGGGTCTGCACAAAGTCCAAGCTGCCGATCACGTGGATGTTCTCGTGCTTGTTGCGGAGCTCGCGCAGGGAAACCACGACGTCGGGACCGAGCTGTGAGGAGCCATCCCACCCCAGGTTCAGCGACTGACGCGAGGCCACGTACTTCGGAATGCGGTTGAACAACTGCGCGATTCCACTGTCCTGATGCGGCCAGTACGAAGCGAAGATGTCGTAGGTCCGGCGCCCGAGCAGCAGCGCGTCCATCCCTACCATCCCCGATTCGACCTGCTCGCCAACCGCATCATCGAACAGAGGCGCCTGCCACCCACCAAACTCGAAACCACCCTCGGGATCTTCCTCAGGGCCGCCGGGCGCCTGCGCGACGCCGTCGAGCGTGGTGAACAGGTCAATTTGGATCAGTCCCATGTCGGGTTCCTTCCCTGCTGTCCATCGTCACCCCGGCGACAGGATCATGTCGAGGCTTCCACACGAACCCGCGCGAGGCAATGGTCACCGGAGAGGAACGACGCCGACAGTAGCTTCCGCTGTCACCCCATCCAACGTGGGTCTGAGTAACCGGGAGGAATCCTATGGTTCTTCCCGCCCGCCCACGATTCCGGTCGCGAAGTCCAGTTCGCCGTCTCCACCTGCGCCGAAGCATCCCGAATATACCGCGGCCACGACCTCCACCTCCGCGAACTCGGCCGCCGCGGCATGCACCTACGACCGTTCGGCCATCATCGACGACGGCGACATCACGTCCAGCGACGCCCTTCCCCCAGCGCCTCGCAACAGTCAAATCCAGCTTCAAACAACCCATGCGGAAAGTCATTGACGCGACATCGCAGCCGCGGGCATCGACACAGAAGAGCAGCCTCCAACACCGGAAGACGGCTGCTGCCCTCAGCGCCAGCACGGCTAACCTGGCCCAAACAAACATCAGGTCAATACTGTGCGCCACCGAATACAAACTCGACCTGTCCTTCATCGGCATCCCACTGCTGGGCATGCCGATGTGGCCATAAGACCGCCGTGGTGGGGAGCCTCACGGTAGGTAATTCTCGCCGTCGAGAAAGAAAGCACCGACATCACGGGTTGAGATGCAACTCAGTCGGCTACCGGGCCACGGCTGCTGCCTTCGTGTAAACGTCGACAGGCATCGGCCGATGAAGTTTCCACGTGATACCAATAGGCTTTTCTCCAGAGTGCTGCAGGTAGTCCATCTGTCCCAGGCATGTGTAAGGAACTGTCAGGCCACTCTCGTCTTCCGCAGTATCACGGGTGAAGAGGACGATGTGTGACCCATGTGCTCGCCGGTCCAGGTAGCGCTTGCCCGTTGGACTTGTAGATGATGTTGCATTCTGCGACTCCCAGTGAAACAGCTCGGGACTAATGGCGTAGTCCTTGTACATCGTCGTCGCTGAGTGCTTCCGATCGTCCTTATTCAGGGTAACGAAGAAGGCATCCGTTGCTGTCGCAGGGCACCAGGCAACCCCCTCACGGTGCTGAACGTTCTTCCCAAGTTCCAGCGAGCCAAACTGCAGGGCCGCGAGAACTTCTTCACGTCGATAGGTTGCGTGTGTCAACAGCGGAATGTGCTGGAGCCCTGCACCGAGGCCCTTGGCAGCGTGCTTTGAGGCCGCGACTCCCAAGCTCACAATTTGCTTGATCTCACTGCACACAAATCCATAGGCACGGAGGTGGTCCAGTCCGTCGTCGTACGTCTTGAAACCGCCGCCGTCGTCCCAAAGCGTGTAGAAGAGCATTCTTGCGAACGACTGCTCTCGAGTGCCCAGCTCAGCGTAGCGGGGCGCGTCTGCAGAGACGAGCATGGAGTAGGCCTCCGCCCGCCCCGGATCGTCAACGTGGATAAGTGCGGCCATCCGCCCAAGGAGTTTCTTTTCCTCAGCACTTGATCGATCGTGATGGATGCCTTTGAGCACTGACTCAAGGGGAGAAAACCCGTCAATCAGTTGAGCTTGGCGCAGGTAGTCGGTCCAGGAGTCACGGGTCGAGCGATATATCGTCTTCACGTCGTTGCCAGACTCCCGCAGGTACGAGGCCAGTACGGTTTCGCCGTAAGACGCCACGTCGTTGATCAACTGGTTCCGATTAAAGCGAAGCTGGGCCTTGATGTTGTCCAGCACCACTTTCTGAGCCACACGATCCAACACAATTTGCGAGCCTGAAGGAAGGTACGGGAATTCTTCCTCGACAGCCTTTTCAAGTTGTTTTCGCCCATAGCCAGTGAGCGCTCTGTAGCGAAGATCGAAACGGAACTCGCGACGCTGTTGGCCGATGAAGTCCAGGACCGTGAGGACAGCCTTGTCGTCCGCGCGGCGCAAGCCTCGGCCCAACTGCTGTAGGAAAATCGTGGCGCTCTGGGTCGGCCTCAACATGAGGATGGTGTCGACCTCGGGGATGTCCAGTCCCTCGTTGAAAATGTCGACCGCGAAGATGCAATTTACTTCTCGATTACGCAGCCGGGCAAGGGCGTCTGCGCGTGCGGCCTCGTCGGTTCCGCCGTCGACGGCGACCGAGGTGATGCCGGCGTCGTTGAAAACCCGGGCCATATAGTGGGCGTGCTGGACCGAGACGCAAAAGCCAAGCGCCCGCATGTGTTCAGTGCCGACGACCTTGTCACGAAGTTCTCGGATGACCTTCGCTGCCCGAGCATCGTTACCTGTGTATAGGCGGTCAAGCTGAGCGGTATCGTAGTTGCCGCGTTTCCACTCCAAACGGCTGAGATCCACATCATCGGAAACGCCGAAGTAGTGGAACGGCACGAGAAGATCGGCATCCAGTGCGTCCCACAGCCGAAGCGCACTGGCTGTTCTTCCCTCGAAGAACTCTTTAGCGACGTTTCCGCCATCGCCGCGCTCCGGGGTAGCCGTGAGACCGAGCAACTGCTGAGGCTGCAGGTAATCAAGCAGTTGGCGATAGGTCGGCGCAAGGGCGTGGTGGAACTCATCGATGACTACGACGTCAAACTGCTCGACCTCGAAGTTGCTCACTCCCAAGGAAGCGAGCGACTGAACCGAGGCGAAAAGGTGCTTCCAGTCTTGTGGCTTGTGATCGCCCACATAGAGCTCACCAAAGGCTCCGTCCTGCAGAACACTGCGGTAAGTACGCAGGGACTGCTTCAGGATCTCTTGCCGATGAGCAACGAACAACAGAGACAATGGCCTTCCGGCCGCTTCACAGAGCCGCTTGTAATCCAGGGCGACTATTACCGTCTTCCCAGTCCCTGTTGCTGCCACAAGGAGATTACGGTTAAACCCTTTTGACCTCTCTGCTTCCAGGTCTTCAAGCATTTCTTCTTGGTGAAGGAATGGCACGACCTCGAGTCCAGTGACAGTGTCCGGGGCCGCCGTTCGCCTCCCACCGTTGCGTTCCAGTGCGGCATCCAGCCTGTCGCCGTCTCGATCCGGATCGTAAGTCTGAAAGGCCTTTTGCTCCCAATAGCTGTCGAACGTGACCTCAAACTTCTTGAGCAACTCCGGCGTTGCAATCGAACTTAGTCGTACGTTCCACTCCAGGCCATCAAGCAACGCCGCCTGACTGAGGTTCGAGCTACCTACATAGGCAGTATCAAAGCCAGTGCGCCGCCTGAAGAGCCATGCCTTAGCATGAAGTCGGGTGGCTTGGGTTTCGTAGCTGATCTTCACTTCGGCCCCATAACGCCTGACTAGTTCATCGATCGCTCGGCGTTCTGTGGCTCCCATATACGTAGTGGTAATGACCCTGAACTTCACACCACGCTCGTTCAGCTGCTCGAGGGCAGGCTCAAGGAGCCTTAGACCTGTCCATCGCACAAAGGCGCAAAGCAGATCGACGGTGTTGGCCGATTCGATCTCTGTTCGTAGCTCCGCGGCGAGGTTTGGATCGTCCTTGCCGTTTGTGAGCAGGGCTGAGTCACTGAGCTTTGTTGTGGGCCGCCGCAGTTGGCGCCGCGTCAATGCGTCGGGCCGGTGCAGCGAGAGCAGTTGTTGCGGGCCAGGCGTGATCTGGTCGTCGTGGTCCAGGTGTGACATGAGCCTGTTCGCGAGGGCTACGCGTTCTTCTGGCTTTGCAGCTGTGAGTGCCTTCTTTACGACTTCGGCGACGTGCCGAGAAAGCACCTCCGGTGCGTCGTCCTGGTCGACTGCGTCGACTTTCGGACTGAGGTCCGGCACGAGTGACAACCTGGTTTCGAGACTCTCAGTTTGCAGGAGTTCGTAAAGCCCCTCTGGGAGCGTTGTCTGCTCCGATCCCCCATCAAACGTATTCACTGCGCCAGGATATTTGCTTGGTGTGACATCCACCAATCTCTCCCACAACGGAGTTACGTCAGTTCTGGCACGCGGAGGACGCGTCGAAGAGAAAGTTACCGCCAGGGTCCGTGCGGGTGCCCCGCCACCAAAGTGTCACAAACCTATACGTATTTGATTGAGCCTTACACTTCTTGATGTTCGTCATTCGCGCGAATTAAATGGGGCGACGAGACTAATAAC
Source organism: Paenarthrobacter sp. PAE-2 (assembly GCF_026013155.1). NCBI lineage: Bacteria > Bacillati > Actinomycetota > Actinomycetes > Micrococcales > Micrococcaceae > Paenarthrobacter > Paenarthrobacter sp. PAE-2. The sequence goes on from NZ_JAPDNV010000034.1 coordinate 40,040, forward strand.
CTCGTCATAAGTGAAATGGGGACCTTTGAAGAAATCTGTATTCGTGTTGGCTCTGTCGTGTCTGACTCTGGCGGGTTGCGCAGGGACACCAGCCGCGGCTCCTACCGTCACGGAAACCGTAACTGCGACCGTCACAGCCACTGCAACCGTGACAGCATCAGCCGCGCCTGCGCCGGTTGTCACACCTGCTGCCGTCGTAGCAACCCCCGCAGCGACGACCGCGGTCATACCCGCGAATGTTGTGGGTATGAATGCCCAAGCGCTCGAAGAAGAGTTGGAAGCGCTCGGCTTTAAGAAGGTCATATTCAACTCCGACACCGGCAAGACGGTTCTGCTCCTCAGCAACTGGACTGTCACTGGCATTGACAACCCCGGAACTGAACAGGCCACAACCAAGTCAGTTGTCGTTCACGTAACCAAGTAAACGGCTCGATTGGGTCAGAGCGGTCACCGCGTTGGTCGCTCTGACCCACCACATAAGGCGCACGCTGCGACTATTACTGGTCGGGTTGCGCTAGGTGTAATTCCCACGGAGGTTGTGAACGCGGCTGATGGGGGTTTTGCCTCCG
>NZ_JAPDNV010000035.1:0-40098 GCF_026013155.1 Paenarthrobacter sp. PAE-2
AAGTGTCTACGAAGTCATGAGACATGAAGTGTCTACAAGGTCCTGAGACATGACAACGTTCAAAACGCGCACTAATGCGACCTAGTTGGGTGCAGACGTCGGATCACTGGCACCTAGTATTGGTCCATGGCTGTCACAGATGAGGCGATCGGCAAGATCAAGGACATGCTGATCCGCGGCGAACTCAAGGCCGGTGACCGGCTGCCCCCCGAGAAGGAACTCAGTGAACGGCTGGGGCTCTCCCGAAGCTCGCTGCGGGAAGCCGTGAAAGCACTGGAACTCACCCGCGTCCTCGACGTCCGCCGCGGAGACGGAACATACGTGACCAGCCTCGACGCCAAATTGCTCAACCAGGCCGTGGCCTTCGTAGTGGACCTGCACCAGGACCGCTCGGTCCTTGAACTCTTCGAGGTCCGACGTATCCTGGAACCCGCCACGGCCCACTTGGCCGCAGGAAGAATAACTGCGGCAGACATCTCCAGGCTGAGCGAGAGCTTGAAAATGGTGGACGAGTACAGCTCCGTGGAGGAACTGGTTGCCCATGACCTCACGTTCCACGGCGTCATCGCGCAAGCAGCCGGAAACGACTACCTCGGCAGCCTCGTGGAAGCCCTTTACAGCAGCACCATACGGGCCCGCATCTGGCAGGACGTCACCAGGGACGAGGCGGTAACTCGGGCGTTGGATGACCACAGGACGATCGTCGACGCCCTGGAGCGGGGCGATGCCGAACTCGTGAAGGCACTGGTCACCGTCCACATCAGCAGCCTGGAAAAGCGGCTTCGGCGGACCCTCTAGCGGGAAGCCAGCCGGGCAACGGAACCGGCAGGGTCACATTTAAGGATTGCCGGGCCAACACAGCACACTGGGTTGCGGATGTCAGTACCGAAAACGGAGGAAGCCATGACCTTGAAATTCGCCAGGCTGGGAGCGGCCGGAAACGAACAACCTGTTGTCATTGCCCAGGACGCACAGGGGGAAAAGTACTTCAGCCTGATGTCCCTCACCAAGGACCTCGACGGCGGCTTCCTCGCCTCGGACGGCATCGCCCGCACGCGCGAAGCCCTGGACGCCGGCCAACTCGAGGAGATCTCCGCCGAAGGCCTGCGGATCGGTGCCCCCGTTGCCCGGCCTGCGAACGTCATCGCGATCGGACTGAACTACGCGGCCCATGCCGCTGAATCAGGAGTCACGCCGCCCGAGGTCCCGGTGGCGTTCCTCAAGCCGGCCAACACTATCAGCGGGCCTTTCGACGCGGCCCCTATCCCCCCGACGTCGGAAAAGTACGACTGGGAAGTGGAACTCGCAATCGTGATCGGCAAGGAAGCCTCCTACCTCTCCACTGTCGAGGAAGCGGCCGAATACATTGCCGGCTACGCCGTAGCTAACGACCTTTCCGAGCGCGATTTCCAGATGAACGGCCCCGCCGGGCAGTGGACCAAGGGCAAGACGCTCCCGGGTTCCACGCCTTTGGGTCCGTGGCTGGTTCCCGCGTCCGACGTCGATACCGCCAACCTTGGGTTGCGCACCCGCGTGAACGGCGAGATCCGGCAGGACTCCAACACCTCGGACATGGTCTTCGATGCCCCCACGATCGTCCACCACCTCAGCCAGTACATGGTGCTGGAGGCCGGCGACGTGATCATCACGGGAACCCCTGAGGGCGTGGCCTTGTCCGGCCGGTTCCCCTTCATCCAGCCCGGCGACGTGATCGAGCTTGAGATCGACGGCCTGGGCGTCCAGCGCCAGGAGTACTACCGTGCGGGCACGGGTAAGGGGGCAAGTGCGAGTAAGCGGGCCGGTGCGTCACTCGCCAACGCCTAGCTCCTGACCCTAACGGCGGGTGCGTAACGCAACCGCCGCGCAACGTCCCGCCTGCCGGGTTCGCCTATGCTCGACTCCAAGGAATCAACGGCGACCCCACTTTGCGGACTCAGGAGCAGGCATGACGAATTGGCGCATCAGGGATTTTCACTCCTCGGACCTGGACGGCATCCTGCATCTGTGGGAATCGCTGAAGGCCAACGGCGTCGAGCCGGTGTACGCGCTCTCCGAAGTCCTGGCCTCCTGCGAAAAGGACCACGCGGTTGTTGCCGTGCAGGGCGACGAAGTGGTGGGAGCCGCCGTCGGACGCGCCGCGCATGATCAAGGCTGGATAGTCTTCCTCGCCACCCTTCCGGAGTTCCGCGGACGCGGGATCGGCACCTCGCTCCTGTCCGCCGTCGAGAACCGCATGGCACCGCACGGCCTGAACAAGCTCTCCGCGCTCATGCCCGAAACCGAAACCCGGGTGGAGGCGTTCCTTGGCCGCGGCTTCGTGGTGAAGAAGAACCTGCGCTACTTCGAGCGGACCATCCCCGTCCAGCGGCAGGAATTGGAGCCGCTCAGCCTGCTCGGAGGCCGGATCCTGGCCCGGGATCTGTGGGAAAACGTGGCGGGCATGAAGCGCGAGAAGGAACTGCTGGAACGCCGCCTCGTCCTTCCGCTGGCCGAAGCCGACCTCGCCGATGAATACGGAGTAGTACCCCCACGCGCCGTGGTGTTGTTCGGTCCTCCCGGCACCGGCAAGACCACATTTGCGAAGGCCATCGCCTCACGGCTGGAGTGGCCGTTCGTGGAAGTTTTCCCTTCCCGGCTCGCATCCGACCCCAAGGGCCTGGCGGGTGCGCTGCGGGAAACTTTCCTTGAGATCGCAGAGCTGGAACACGCTGTGGTCTTCATCGACGAAGTGGAGGAAATCGCCTCTCAGCGCGCCGGCGATCCGCCGTCGCCGTTGCAGGGCGTCACCAACGAGCTCTTGAAGATCATTCCGGCCTTTCGCGAACAGCCCGGCCGCCTCCTGGTCTGCGCCACCAACTTCATTCGCGCCCTGGACACGGCTTTCCTGCGCCACGGCCGCTTCGACTACGTCATCCCCATCGGTCTTCCGGACGTCCATGCCCGCGAAGCCATGTGGCAGCGTTTCATCCCCGCAACCGTGGTGGACAACGTGGATATTCCGCTGTTGGTTGAGCGAACCGAGGGCTTCTCACCAGCGGACATCGAGTTCGCCGCGCGAAGCGCCTCCCAGCGCGCCTTGGAAAAAGCAGTGTACGACGACGCTGCTGCCGCCGGCGCCGCTTCGAACGGCAGCACTGCTCCACAGGGCCGGAAGGGACCTGTCACGCAGGACTACCTCGACGCGATCGCCGACACCCGGACCACCGTCAGCGAACAGGTGTACCAGGAGTTCCTCGAAGACATCGACGTGCTGGGGCGGGTCTAGTCAGGCCGCTGCGCCCCGAGTTCGCCGGGTCCGCTGCGCCCAGTTCGCGGGAAGCCTGCCCTTTCGTGTGTAGAGGAACGGCGATCCTGGCGCATTCCCACGAACCCGGCACAGGCCCACACGGCGCCGGTAACCTTGAACCATGTCCACGAATCCCCTTCGCCATGCCTTGGCGCGGATGGGCGGTCGCGACCCCCACGAGCAGCACCGCACCGCTACACCCTTGGAACTGTTTTTCGACTTGACCTTTGTGATCGCGTTCAGCGTCTCTGCCAACCAGTTGGCCCACAACGTCGCGGAAGCACACTTCGGGGTAGGCCTGCTCGGATTCTGTTACGCCATGTTCGCCGTGATCTGGGCGTGGGTTAACTTCACTTGGTTCGCCAGCGCCTATGACACCGACGACTGGGTGTTCCGGGTGGTCACCATGGTGCAGATGGTGGGGGTCCTCATCCTGGCCATGGGCATCGAGCCGATGTTCCACTCCCTCCTGGAGGGAGATCACGTGAACAACGTGGCAATCCTGATCGGCTACATCGTGATGCGCCTGGCCTTGGTGTTCCAGTGGTTGCGTGCTGCCCGGCAAGATCCCGACCGCCGCGAAACCTGCCTTCGCTACGCCAAGTACCTTGCGCTGGTGCAACTCGGCTGGGTGGCAGCCCTGGTGATCGAAACGGACGTGCTGACAACGTTCCTGCTTGCAGCTCCGCTTTTCATCCTGGAGATGTCCGTCCCGGGACTGGCCGAGCGGAAGATGCGCACTCCCTGGCACGCACACCATATTGCCGAACGCTATGGACTGCTGGCCATCATCGCCTTGGGCGAATGCCTGATCGGTGCCATCGAAACCCTTCGTGCAATCGTCGCCCTGCACGGCTGGTCACTTGAAGCGGCCGTCGTCGGAATCAGCGGGACCGGCCTGGCCTTTGGCATGTGGTGGATCTACTTCATCCTCCCCTCGGGGAAGTCCCTGCACCTGCAGCGGCACCGTTCGTTCCTCTTTGGCTATGGGCACATGATCGTCTTTGCGGCCATCGCTGCCACCGGCGCGGGACTCCATGTGGCCGCTTACTTCATCGACCACGCGGCCCACATCAGCGCCGCCGCGGTCATCGCCTGGATTGCGGTCCCAATCGCGATCTTCAAGGTCTCTTTGACAGCGCTCTACACTGCGATGCTCGGCGTGGACAAGCATGTACTGTGGAGCACGGCCATGGTACTGGCCGTACTCGGCGGCAGCATCGTCCTGGCCGCAGCGGGGGCCTCGGTTCCTTTGTGCATGCTGGTTATGGTTGCGGTTCTGGGCATTTCCATTGCCCTTGATGAACGTTCAGGTCACAAAGGCCGGGCCGCCGCGCTCCGGCGTTTGGAGGCAGCAGCGGGCTGACCGTCAGTCGGGGAGGGCTAGTCCTGCACGGCTCGGGCGGCGATGGCCACCGTGAGGGCGCGGGGCAGGCGCTGGGCCAGCCCCGCGGCAATGCGGTTGGTCAGGCCTGACACCACGCTGGCCGGAGTGGCCTTCCCACCCAGTGCCTTGAGAGCGGTTTCAACCACTTGTTCGGGCGTCTGCATGATTCCGACTGCTGCCGACTCGCTGCCCAGGACCTCGAAAAACTCGGTAAGGGTGGCTCCTGGGCACAGGCCGAGGACCCGGAGTCCGGTTCCCTTCGTTTCATGGGCAATGGCCTCGGTGAAACTCAGGACGAAGGCCTTGGTAGCCCCATAAACTGCCATGCCGGGGACGGGCTGGAAGGCCGCAGTGCTGGCAACGTTCACCAGCGCGCCCTTGGCGGAGGACAGCATGCCGGGAAGAAATGCCCTGGTGATGTCCACCAAGGCTGCGATGTTTACAGCGATTTCGGAGGCAACAACATCGGGATCCTCCTGGGCGAACGGCCCCCGGGTACCAAAGCCTGCGTTGTTGATCAGGGTGTCAACCGCGATCCCTCGGGTGGACAGCGCGGTCGCCAATTCGCGGCCCACGCCTGCCCGGCTCAGGTCCATGGCCAGAACCGTGACGGAGACCCCGTGCTCGGCACGCAACTCCCTGGCCAGCTCTTCCAAACGATCAGCACGCCGGGCAACGAGGACCAGATTGGCCCCTCGGGCCGCAAAGCGGGTTGCGAATTCGGCACCGAGCCCCGAGCTTGCACCGGTAATCAGGGCCGTGGTGCCCGTGTAGGTCATGGTCATGGTGTTCATCCTTTGTATGGGCCGGGCTTTACGGGATAGGACTACAGCGCCGCGATCGCCTGGCGCACCGCCGAGCTGAGCAGGAAGTTCCGGCAGCCCACTCCCCCTGGCTCGGCCTGCTGGGGCACGTAGCCAAAGCCGAGTTCGTACACGGGATCCGCGTATCCGAGGGAGGCACTGGCACCGTCGTGCCCGAACGCGCGGTAGCTGCCGAACGGCATCCTGTTGTGCGACTTCATGAACACCGTGCCAAAGCATCCGGCCTCGCCAAAAACCCGGTCGATTCCGAAGACCTGTTCGGCGGACACCGTCCGGATGGTCTCCTCGGTGAGCAAAGGCCCGACGGCGGAGGCGGCCAGGCCCGTCAGCGCAAGCGCATAGATCCCTGCCATTCCGTCCGCGCTGGCAACCCCTGCTGCGGAGCTCAGTCCTGCCGCGCGGACTTCCCTGATGTTGGGCAGGTCCAGGAGGTCCCCGGCAGCCGCGTTGACGGTCAGCCCGAAGTGGCTTGCGGGGTCAACCCACGGCATTGCGGGGTCGGCGGCCCAACGGAAGGGCGCGAACCGGCCTTCCTCTTCAGCGGGCAGGCCCAGATAGAAGTGCGCGCCTGCAACCGACCTGATTCGCTCCTCGAAGATGGCCTGCAGGGTGGAACCGGTGATCCTGCGGCAGAGTTCCTCCATGAAGACCCCGATTGTCAGTGCGTGATAGCCGAACGCCGCACCCGGCTTCCACAAGGGAGGCAGCTTGGCGAGTTTTGCCGCGGCCAGCCCGGAGTCGTTGACCTCGTCCATGGTCAGCCCGCCCTCCACGCCCAAAAGCCCTGCCTGGTGCGAAAGCAGCTGCGCCACCGTGACGCTTTCCTTGCCTTCGACGCCGAACTCCGGCCAGTACTTCACCACTTCAGCGTCGAGGTCCAGCAAACCGTCCTGGACGAGCAGGGCCATCACCAAACCGCCCATACCCTTGGAACAGGAGAAGACGCCGGTCACGGAATCGGCCCGGATGTGCGGTCCCCCGCTGAGGTCCAGGACCTTGACGCCTCGATGATAGGCGGCCACCTGCGCGGAGTACTCCGGATCCTGCTCCAGAAAGCTGCCAAAGAGCTCTGCGACGTATTCGAATCCGGGGGCGATCACCTGTGAATGCATCCTGCCAGCCTAACGGGCGGGCATCTCCGGCACGGATTTTTTCCACACCCACGGCTCCCGCGGGAGCTTCGCCGGCTCAAAGAAAGGCAGGGCGGATTCCAAGGATCCCGCGGGCAATCCGAGCGACCCCAGCAGAAGGTCCCGCACGGCATCGGCAGAAACCCCGACGGCGGCGAGGTCCCCCAGCGTGACGGCACCGTCGCGCTTTGCCAGCCTGGCGCCGTCGTGATTAGCAACCAACGGAACATGCGCGTATTCGGGGACCGGGAGGCCCAGGAGGGTAGCCAAATAAGCCTGCCGGGGCGTTGAAGGGAGGAGGTCGTCGCCGCGCACCACTTGGTCGATGCCTTGGGCTGCGTCGTCCACCACCACTGCGAGGTTGTAGGCAGTCACGCCGTCGTTGCGGCGCAACACAAAGTCATCCACCACTCCCCGGTACTGGCCGTGCAACTGGTCCTCCACAGCCCACTCGGTGACGTCTGCCATGAGCCGGATGGCAGCGGGCCGGGTGGCCCGCCGGATCTCCCGTTCGGCGTGCGACAACCGCCGACACGTTCCCGGGTAGGCGCCCTGCGGGGCGTGCGGCGCCGACGGTGCTTCCTGGATTTCGCGTCGCGTGCAGAAGCATTCATACGTGCGCCCTTGGTCCGTCAGCCGCGCGATCGCGTCCGCGTAGAGCGTCACGCGGTCGGTTTGGCGTACGACGGCGGCATCCCACCGGACGCCCACGGCAGCCAGGTCACGGAGCTGCACCGCCTCGGCTCCGGAGCGCGCCCGGTCAAGGTCCTCTACGCGCAACAGGAAGTCCCGGCCGGTGCCCTTGGCGAAGAGCCAGGCGAGGATAGCGGTCCGCAGGTTGCCCACGTGAAGTTCCCCGGAAGGGCTGGGGGCAAAGCGTCCTGCGGAAGTCATGGTCCAAGCCTATGCGGCACGCCCCGGCCAGGATGGCTCCACCACCGCCAAGGCGCGCCACGGACAACACAAGAGCCCCTCAGCTACCGCAACGATTCGGTGGCTCAGGGGCTCTTACTGTGGTGCCCATGCGGGCATGTTGTGCGGAATGACAATGCGTGAACAAGAGTCAATCAGCGGCTGCTTCCTTGCGGGATGCTTTTGCAGGATTCCGGGTGGTGTACCGGGATACCTGGTGCCTGCGGGATCCGGCGATGGCCTCGTTCCGCTTCGTTGTCACAATTTCAGCAGGAAGCCTACAGTTGGTGCAATAGAGTCTAGGATGATTAGTCGATCTGACCAGTATCATCGTGAAGAACCGACAGGGAGTAGTCACTTTGCAGGAACTCGACGCCACCGACCGCCGGATCATCGCCGCCTTGGACGATGATCCCCGCATGCCCATCATGGTGCTGGCGCAGAAGCTGAACCTTGCCCGGGGCACGGTTCAAACCCGCCTGGAACGCATGACGGCGGCCGGGGCCTTGCGCGCCAACAGCAGCCGCGTGCTTCCTTCCGCCCTCGGCAGGGGCGTCGCCGCTGCAGTCAGCGCCGAACTGGACCAAAGCCACCTCAACGAGGCCATCGCCGCCTTGCGGAAGATCCCGGAAGTCCTGGAATGCCATGCTCCAGCCGGCGATACCGACCTCATCATCAGGGTGGTGGCGAAAAGCCCGGACGATCTCTACCGGGTTTCCGAGGAGATCCGGCTCTGCCCCGGGATCGTCAGGACATCCACCAGCATGTTCCTCCGCGAAGTGATCCCTTACCGCACCACCGGCCTGCTCCAGGAATAGCCCAGCTCCAGGAGCAACTCAGACCGGTGGTCCCGTGTTCGTTTTGAGGTTCTTCATGACCAACGTCGAGTTCAAGCGCTCCACCGCCGGAAGAGCGGCCAGCTCGTCGTCGTAGAAGCGCTGGTACGCGGGCAGGTCCGCGGCAATGACTTTCAGCAGGTAATCGGGCGAACCGAACAGTCGTTGCGCTTCGACAATGTTGGGGCTCGCGGCCACACGGGCCTCAAAAGCCGCCATGGTTGCCCGGTCCGCTTGGCGGAGGGTCACGAAGACAATTGCTTCAAAACCAAGCCCGACGGCGGCGGGATCGATGTCGGCGCGGTAACCACGGATCACGCCGGACTGCTCCAAGTCGCGGAGCCTCCGGTGGCACGGAGCGACGGTCAGGCCGACCTTGGAGGCCAGTGCGGTGGCAGTAATCCTGCCGTCTTCTTTGAGGTGCCGCAAAATACTTCTGTCAATTCCGTCGATCACGCAAAAATCTTACCCGAAAGCCTGCGATCCGGGCGAAATTGGCGAGCACTTCTCAAGCGATTTTCCCTAGAGTTTTCCTACCAACAAACCCTGGAGAGAACCTTGAATCCGCAGCTGTTCTTCGCCTTCCTGCTGGTGTCTGTCAGCCTCGCCTGCACCCCCGGCGTCGATTGGGCCTATTCGATTTCGGCAGGCCTCCGGCAGCGCAGCTTCGTCCCCGCCGTAGCGGGGCTCTGCGGGGGCTACGTCATCCACACATTGCTCATGGCGGCCGGCCTGGCGGCACTTTTGGCCGGCGTTCCGGGTCTCCTGAGTTGGCTCACTGTTGCCGGCGCCGCCTACCTGCTGTGGCTTGGCGCCTCAACCATCCGCTCGTGGCGAGGTGCGAGCTTCAGTGCGGATGCCGGCGTCGTGCATTCCGGAAACCAGCTCCGCACTTTCCTGCAGGGCGTGGGAACCAGCGGCATCAACCCGAAGGGCCTGCTGTTCTTCGTTGCGCTGGTTCCGCAGTTCGTCAGTCCCGACGCGTCGCTTCCCGTGCCCGTGCAGTCCGGCTTGCTGGGGATGACGTTCGTGGTGATGGCAGGGCTGGTATACACGGGCGTGGCGCTGACCTCACGGAAACTGCTTGCATCGAGGCCCGGCGCCGCGCGGGTTGTCACCCTCACCAGCGGCATCATCATGGTGGGATTGGGCGTGGTGCTGTTGTCGGAACAGATCATTCCGCTGGTGGCCACGCACATCTAGCCGCTTTCAGGCTGCGAGCACTTCGTCCAAGCGCTCATACTCAATGACGCCGTGTTTACTCGCCGCCCAGCTGCCTGAAGTCGTTCTCCCACAGGCGACGCATCTCGGCGTCTTTACGGATAACTTCCATGGACTCCAGCTCAGCCGGCGGCGCAGGCCGCCGGGACCTCGGAGTCAACGTGAAACGTCCCTGGTCAAGAGCCAGCAGGGCTCTGTCCGTGAGGGCATCATTACGGAGGGCCAAGCTGGTCTTCTTGCGGCGCAGGACTTCCTTGAGGGCGTTTTGGGCGGAATCGAAATCTCCGCGGGCGCGCTGCGCCCGGGCGCGGATCAGCAACAGCGCGGCAGACAGGTCATCGGTATTCAGCAGGCCATTGGTCCAGATCACCACGTCGCGGTACCGTCCCAGCGCAAAAGCCGCCGTGCAGCGGGCCAGCGCAGAAGGCAACGACGGCGGCAGGCTCACCACGGCTTCGAGCGCCGCCTCCATCATTCCCATCTCCCGCAGGCAATGGGACAGGGCAAGGAACACGGACTCCTCGCTGAACAAAACCGGGACTTCAACGCGTTCGGCAACCTCAACCCGGGCGACCACCCGCCCCAGGTACTGGGCAGAGAACTGGCTGGCGTCGTCGTCGATCCTTGTTGCCAGGCCCCGTTGCAGCAGTTCCGACGCCCGCAGGTATCCACCGTGCTTGTAAACCAGCAAGCCGGACATGACGTAGCAAAGACCCGCCCACCCCGGGAACTCACGGGCAAGGGAGAGCAGGCGGTCCGGGTCGGATGAGCCGAAAACCGCGTCGTGCATCAACCGCGACTGCCTGGATGCCAGGAACTTCAACCGCGGCGCATCGCCGCTCACCGAGAGCCTGGCTGCGTTCCGGCCGATCAACACTCCGGACAGGGCTCCACCGAGCCCGTCGGTCAATCCGCGCACGGGAGTTCGGATGTGTCCCTCACGGAATGGAGTGACGTCACGGGTGTCGTGGAAAATCGAAACAAATCCTCCGTTGGGGCCTTGAGTCATTAACCAATGCTAACCGGCGCTGAACTGCCCTTTCCCCTGCTATCAGCGGCATTTCAGGAGTATTATGGCGGCGTCGGCAAGGTTTTCCGACACCCCTTGCCGCGGGCCGGCTCTCCATGAGAAGAGCCGGTAAACAGCGTGAATAGGGAGGACTTATGACCACCGCTTCGCACCCAGCACATCACCATGCGATGGGTTTAACGCTCCACAACACCGCCTTGGGCGTTGGCATTGTATTTCTGCTGGTAGGCGTTCTTGGGTTCATCCCGGGAATCACCACCAATTACGGCGCCATGACCTTTGCCGGACATGAATCAGGCGCCATGTTGTTTGGAATATTCCAAGTTTCAATACTCCATAACATCGTCCATTTGCTGTTTGGCGCGGCCGGCCTGGCCATGGCGAGGACGGGCCGCATGGCTCGCCTGTTCCTCCTGGGTGGCGGTGCCGTGTACATCGTCCTTTGGATCTACGGCTTGGTCATCAACCAGGAAACCGCTGCCAACTTTGTTCCGTTCAACACCGCCGACAACTGGCTGCACTTTGTGCTTGGCGTGGCCATGATTGGCTTGGGCGCGTGGCTGGGCAGGGACGCTATGGATGAGACCACCTCACGGAAGGCAATGTAGCGCGGTCCTTGATAGCACCGCATTAATCACGACGGCGGCCGTCTCCCTTTCGGGGCGGCCGCCGTCCTGTTGTATGTCACTAAGTGCCAGCCCGGCATCACTTGACGGACGGGCTCACATTCGTGAACGTGTTCCCGGTGGAGTAGTCGTCAAAGCGCCAGGGGTTGGCGTTGTTCCGGACGCTGTGGAACGTCACCCCGTGGAACGCGGAGTCCGTGAGGCCCTTGATGTTGGTGGGATTAACGTTCCGAAACACCACATCCTGGAAGGTGAACCCGCTGAGCGTGGCCGTCCCTTCACCCAGGGCAGGACCCGCCTGGATATCGATCACGGGCTTGCTGTCGGAGACGGCCATGCCGCACGTGGGTGAGTTGTTGCCGTCCACAGACACATTCTTGACCTTCACGTTTTTGAAAGTCGCGGAATCTGCTGCGACGTAGCCCGACGGCGACTGGTTGTAGCTGAGCGTCATGATGAACGCGCTGCTCCCCATGCAGGCCATGGCCGTATCACGGAACAGGAAATCCCGCCCGCCGCCTGCCATGTCCGACGTGCTCTTCATGCGAAGGCCGCCGGTCTCCACCTTGTACATGACGTTGTCCTCCGCGAGGACCCGCTGAACCCACGCCGCCGTGTTGGAACCTACGGCGACTCCGCCGTGACCCATGCGCATGTAGTTATTGAAAATCCACACGTCCTCGCTGGGCCGTCCTTGTGCGCCGTACTTTCCTTGGCCCGCGGCAAAGTTGACCTGGTCGTCCCCGGTGTCGAAGAAGTTGTTGAGCACCATGCCGTTGCTGGTCCCGCCGAACTCCAAACCGTCGCCGTTGTTGGTGTTGTACGTCGTGTGGCGCATCCCGTTCACCGTAGTGTTTTGGCTGTCCAGGATCATCACGCCATGGAAGGCCGGGTTATCGGCGGTGAGTCCCTCAAGGTAAAGGTCTTCCACGCCCATGAAGGTCATCAGGCTTGAGCGGTACTGGCCGTAAAGCACGGAATCCTCCAGCGTTTCCGGCTTATTGACCACTCCCGTCAGAAACTCCGGGTGTTCCTTGGCATTGCGGAATTGGGCCGCGGCGAGGACCCCGTCATCCAGAACCTTGCCGGCCGAACTGGCAACATACTGCGGAAGCACATTTCCCGCTTCGTCCGTGATGGAGCCCTCCGCGGTCCGCTTCCACCCGTTGCCGTCCACGACGCCCTTGCCGGTGATCCGAACGTTCTTCGCGACAGCTCCCGGCTCTCGGCCTTCAGCCGAACGCCCATTGTCTGCCGGCAGGACGTTAATGAGCGACGGCGGCCTGCGGAAGTTCCGGTATTCGGTTTCTTCGGGAGCGGGGTCGGGGACGGGGTAAAGGTAGTAGCCCTTTTCCAGCGGGTAGTCCTCCGGCCTGTCCGAACCCAGGAGCCGGGCACCTTCTGCCAGTTCCAGCGTCATGTCCGAATGCAGGAACAGGGCACCCGTTCTAAAGGTGCCCGCTGGAACCACCACCGTGCAGCCCGGGGTCCGGCAGGTATCGATTGCCTTCTGAATTGCCGTGGTGTTAAGGGTCTGACCGTCACCAACGGCCTTGTAGGCGGGGTGCGTGATGTTCACGCGGTGGCGTTCGGGAGTGGTAGTCACCGTGATCGGACCACTCGAACGGGTCTCGGTTCCGTCTTTCCTGATTCCGGTTACGCTGAACTGGTACGTGGTCCGTGGCGCCAGCCCCGTGACCGTGAAATTGTGGGCCACGGTTTTCGCATGGAACCCGTCCCGGTCCGCAGCCCGGAAAGCATCAATGTAGTCCTGGGCTGGGGAATGGGTCTTCGCATTTTCCTCGGCCGTGCCCAGCGTCTGGCCGTTCATGTAGACGCGATAGTCCACCACGTCGTCGTATACGCCCGGCTTGTTCCAGACGAGCAAGGTCTTGTTGTGCTCCGTGGCTTCGGCGGGGACGCAGAGGTTCTGCGGCGCGCTGCCGGTTGTGGCGATGAGCTGGACACTGGCGCTGGAGCAGGCCGGACTATCGGCCGAACCAGGCTTGTTCGCGGGAACGGCGCTGGCTGGACTTCCCAGCGCACTGAGCGACGCCAGGCCCAGCGCTGTAGCCAAAGTGGCGACCCCGACCCTTCGCAGGCGTTCTCTGTTGCGGGTTTTCTGCATGGATGATCCTTCCCTGGGCACAACGATGTGACCCAGTCCGGGAGCGCCTCAGGCACTCCGGCATGGACAAGCAAGGGCAAGAAAACGTTTTCTCAGAACACCCTAGGAAGGAGAACGGCGCAGGTCAAGTGGTTGGCCCTCACGCCGAGATGGCAGTTAATAGGTATGTTGCGGCCTCGGACTGTCATCATTTGCCATCTCGACGACGGACTTGGGGCCACGGCGTTGCCCACGGCTGCGGCCCTCACGCCACACCCGGCCCGTCAAGAACGCAGCGCCAGTCCAACAGGCCGAAAGACGTCACCGAAGCAGTCGATGCTCATACGCGAAAGCCACAAGTTGCAGCCTCGTCCGCACCCCGAGCTTCGTCAGAACACTCCTCAGATGCGTTTTGACCGTAGCCTCAGAAACAAACAAGCTCTCCGCCATCTCCCCATTGTCCAAGCCCTTCGCCGCCAGCAGGAACACATCCCGTTCCCTCGCAGAGGGCGGCTCCAGCACCGAAAATGTCGGGACCGGCCACAGAAACCGTGCGCGCCGCGTGTTGAAAGAGGTCATGCACCGACCCGGGGGCAATCACCGAATATCCCGAGTGGACGGTGCGGACAGCGGCAAGCAGGAATTCCGGTTCAGCGCTCTTCAGCAGGTAGCCGCTTGCCCCTGACGAACCGAGGTAGATGGCCCAATGGTTGGCCGCCACTGGGCGCATCAGGTATACGAGCTGACCGAGCAGCAATGCCGCCGGGAAAGCAAGCGAAACATTAGGCTTTCAGCCTCCAAGCGCAATTGCCGCCGTCGTCACAAGGAGGGGCGTGTTCGTTCCATGCCAGCCACACTTTCCACGCAATCCGGCCCGCTGCAGCCCCACGCCGAGATGGCAGCTAATAGGTATGTTGAGGCCTCGGACTGTCATCAAATGCCATCTCGACGGTGGCCGTGGGACCAATCAGGCGGGAGGGCGTCCACCCAGGCGCGACGTCACCTTGGCCGCCGCATCCGCGCAGGCTTCTCCGAGACTGTTGAGGGTGTCCCGCGAGACGCGGAACTTCGGGGCCGGGATCAGGACCGAAGCCACGATGTCGCCGCGGTGATCGTAAACGGGCGAGGCAACCCCAACCTCCTCAATGGAGGTTTCCCCAAAATTGACGGCCCATCCGCGCTTCGATGTTTCCTCCAGCCGCCGGAGGTACGACTCAACGGCGTCGGCATCCAGGCTGGGCAGTGTGACCGAACCGCTGCGGAGAAGGCTCCGGACGCGGTCCTGGTCCTCGGCGGCGAGGAACACCTGGACCGAGGAACTCAAAGCTTCGCTGTAGCGCGCCCCCAACGGGGCAAGGTGTTTCACCTGGTGCCGGCTCGGGATCTGCTCCACGCACATGGATTCGACGCCGTTCCACACCATGAGTGCGCTGGTCTCACCTGTCCGCTCGGTCAGCTCGCGGAGGACGGGATAGGCCACGCGCCGCTCTTCGAGTTCCGCCAGGAGGGGGCCCGCCATGGCGATCATCCCCAGCCCCAAGCGGAACCTGCGCGAATCGACGTCGCGCTCTACCAAACCCTCTTGCTCCAAAGTGGCCAGTATCCGCGAAACGGTGCTCTTATGCAGTCCGATGCGGCCGGCAATCTCAGTGACTCCGAGCAAGGGCTCCTCGGCGCTGAAACTCTTCAGCACGGCAATGGCGTTAACGATGACCGACGTGCCTTTGCCGTCGCCGTTAGTGTTGCTGCCGTCAGGAGTCTCGGAGGATTCGGTGGGAGTCATGGGTCTCACTATATTTCGCTGCAGCGGTTGGCTCGGTACCGGCTGGACCGGAAGGGCCGGGACGGCCGGCGGACGCCGTGCACTGCGTCCGCCGGCCGCACCGCGCTAGGCTCCGATGATGTTGTACTCGGGGCCGAACGGGAACTTGGTGATGTTCTCCGCGCCGTCCTCGCCCACAACCAGGATGTCGTGCTCGCGGTAACCGCCGGCACCGGGCTGGCCGTCCAGCACAGTGATCATCGGTTCCATCGAGACCACCATGCCCGGCTCCAGCACGGTGTCGATGTCCTCGCGGAGTTCCAACCCGGCCTCACGCCCGTAGTAGTGGCTCAGCACGCCGAAGGAGTGACCGTAGCCGAAGGTCCGGTTCGCGAGGAGTCCGTGGCTGACGTAGATCTCGTTCAGTTCGGCAGCGATGTCCTTGCAGACCGCGCCGGGCTTGATGAGTTCCAGGCCACGCTTGTGGACCTCGACGTTGATGTTCCAGAGTTCCAGGGAACGGGCATCAGGCTCGCCGTAGAACAAGGTCCGCTCCAGGGCCGTGTAGTAGCCGCTGGTCATCGGGAAGCAGTTCAGGGACAGGATGTCGTGTTCCTGGATCTTGCGGGTGGTTGCCCAGTTGTGGGCGCCGTCGGTGTTGATGCCGGACTGGAACCACACCCACGTATCGCGGATTTCGGAGTTCGGGAACGTCCGGGCGATCTCGTGGACCATGGCTTCGGTGCCGATCAAAGCGACTTCGTACTCCGTGATTCCGGCCGTGATGGCGTTGCGGATGGCCTCGCCGCCAAGGTCGCCGATGCGGGCACCGTGCTTGATGACCTCGATTTCCTCGGTGGACTTGATCATGCGCTGACGCATCGCAGCCTGGGCAACATCCACCAGCGTTGCGTCGGCGAACGCCGCCTGGATCTTGTTGCGGTTGTCCAGCGGCAAGGAGTCATCTTCGACGCCGATGCGGCGCGGCTTGATGCCGCGGGTGCGCAGGACTTCCTGGATGGCGTGGATGTAGTTGTCACGGCGCCAGTCCGTGTACACGAGGTTCTCGCCGTAGCTGCGGCGCCAAGGCATGCCGGCGTCGATATTTGCCGTGATGGTGACGGTGTCATCCTTGGTGACCACCATCCCGTAAGAACGGCCGAAGTAGGTGAAGAGGAAGTCGGAGTAGTACTTGATGGAGTGGTAGCTGGTGAGGACGACGGCGTCGAGGTCCTTTTCTGCCATGATGCGGCGGAGTCCGGCGAGACGGCGCTCGAACTCGGCGTCGGAGAAGGTCAGCGACACTTTCTCACCGTTGTTGAGGACCTTGAGGCGCTCGAGCTTGGCGACGTCGTTGACAGCCTCGTTCTGCGTGATGGTCATGGTTCTTTCCTTTCAATGGGGTGTGGTTGTTTCAGTCCTGCTGCAGGGGCTTGCGGGAAGTCTCTGCGGCGAAGAGGACTGCGATGAGGGAAACAAGGGAGGCGGCGACCAGGTACCAACCGGGTGCCAGCTGGTTGTGTGTCATGCCAATGAGGAGGGTGGCCATGAACGGGGCAGTGCCACCAAACAGGGCGTTGGAGAGGTTGAAGCTGACCGCGAACCCGGTGTAGCGAACCTTTGTGGGGAAGAGTTCCGCCAGGAAGCTGGGCAGGGTTCCGTCGTTCAGGGTGAGCATGCCGCCGAGGAGGATCTGGACGAAGACGATCACCACGAAGCTTCCGGAGTCCAGCAGCATGAAAGCCGGGACGGTCAGGACGCTGAACAGCACCGCTGCGATGATGAGCATCTTCTTCCGGCCGAACCTGTCCGAAGCAATGCCCGTGAGGAAGATGAAGCCGATGTAGCTGGCCAGTGCGATGGTGGTTGCGAGGAACGATTCCGCCGCACCGAATCCCAATTCCTCCGAGAGGTACGTGGGCATGTAGCTGAGGATGACGTAAAAGCCGACGGCATTCAGCAAGACCGCTCCAGTAGCGATGACGAGCTGCTTGCGGTAGGTCCTGAACATCGCAAATGCCGGGGCCTTGACTGCGTGATCTGTCTCGGCGAGCTCGCGGAAGGCGGGCGTATCCTCCAGTTTCGTCCGGATGTACCGGCCGATCAGGCCCATGGGCGCTGCCAGGAGGAAGGGTAGGCGCCAGCCCCATTCGTTGAGCTGCTCCGCACTCATCACTGAGGTCAGCAGCGCGGCCAGAAGCGACCCCAGCAGCAGTCCCGCCGCGGTGCTTGCAGGTACGACGGCGGCATAGAGTCCGCGCCGATGTGCGGGCGCGTACTCCACCAGGAATGCGGAGGCTCCTGCATATTCGCCTGCTGCCGAGAATCCCTGCACAACCCTGACCAGCAGGAGCAGGATCGGCGCCATGACGCCGATGGTTGCGTATCCCGGGATCAGTGCGATGCAGAAAGTAGCAACCGACATCAGCAGGATGGACAGGGACAACGCCTGCTTGCGTCCGATCCTGTCGCCGATGTGGCCCCAGATGAAACCACCAATGGGTCGCACAAAAAAGGAGATCGCAAAGACGCCGAACGTTGCCAGGAGTGCTGTCTGACGATCGGACTCCGGGAAGAAGACGGTCGAGATGATTCCGGCAAGGTAGCCGTAGACGGCGTAGTCGAACCATTCTACGAAGTTGCCGATGAAGCTGGCCGTGACCACGCGCCGTCGCGTGTCCCTGCTAACTGAAATTTTGGGGGCGGGGGTGGTTCCCTGTCCGCCGTTGGACAGGTCTTCCGAAATGGCCGCCACGGGATTGGATTCGTTACTCATGTTCCACCAAGTTGATTGGGGTTGCATTGAACGCAACGCTGTTGCACCAGACTAAGTGTGAGCGGGACCACGGTCAAGGGTGAGTTTCTTTTGTCTGCGAAATGCCGCCACTACTTTTCATCGACGGCAGGCAGGAGAATGCCCTCAATCTCCCTCCAATGCCGTTGTTGCACTTATATCAACGTCGTTGCATTCAAAGGCACAGGCTGGGCAGAAATGCCCCCAATATCCCCCACCACCCCCGAACGCTCTCTCACATCCCGCCCCCTTTTCGGCGTCCCTCTCTCACATCCCACGCCCTTTTCGGCCTTCCTCTCTCACACCCCACGCCCTTTTCGGCCTTCCTCTCTCACATCCCGGAACGCTGGTGGCCATAAACAACAGGCAGAGGGCGCCGGGAAACGAGGGGCTGAAGCCAAGCCGACCAGTTTGGCAACCACAAGACATGCCTCGGAGTCGCGGCCGCTCCGCCCCGTTGCTTGCCAATGGTCAGGACTCAGAAGCAGGGATGGGTAGAAGCCGACGGCCGAGCCCTACGCCGGACCGAAAGAGTCGGCCTGGCGTGACGGGGCGACGGTGTGCAATCGCCTTGTGCCGCCACGACCCACGTTGAAGGCACTGGACGGTGACACGCCGAAAATTTGGGGGAACTTGCGGGGAGGACGGCCGAATGTGGGTCGTGGCGGTACGCAGCCCCAGGAGAAGTTCAGATCACCCGCACGCCTGTGGATACACCCAGCTGATAGAGCATCCCGGCAATAGGGGCGGGAGGTGATAGAGCATCCCGGCAATAGGGGCGGGACGTGATAGAGGGACGCCGGAAAAGGGGCGGGACGCGATAGAGGGACGCGGGGGTGGGTTAGAGGACCTTGCGGATGGTCTCTTCGAAGCTCACCACGTGATGCATGGCCAGTTTGGCGGCGAGTTCTTCATCCCCGTCGGCAATGGCAGTCAGGAGCTCGGCGTGCTCGGAGATGTGCCCGGAAACCGAGGGCATCTTTTCCAGCATATGGCACCAGATACGGGTGGCGAGGTTGTCATACCGGATCAGGACGTCCTCAAGGTGGGCGTTGGCCGAGGCCTTATAGATGAGCCGGTGCACCTGGATGTCGTAGCGCATGAGTTCCTTGGAGGAGGCGTCTTGGCCTTCGAGGTCGCGGATGGCCGCGGCCACGGCGCGCAGCTCGTCCCGCATGGCAGGGCTGGCCATCCGCGCCGCTTTGCGCGAGGCCAGGGGCTCCAAGAGCTCGCGAATCTCGGAGACCTCCGCCAGCTGGGTAATGTCCACACCCGTGGCGAACGTGCCGCGGCGAGGGTAGGACACCACAAGGTGGTCGCTCTCCAACCGCTTGATCGCCTCGCGCACGGGCGTGCGGCCAATTCCAAGCTCGGCCGCGATCTGGCCGTCGTTGATGGGATCGCCCGGCTTGATGTCCAGCATGATGAGCCTGTCGCGCAGGAGCAGGTAGGCATTCTCCGCGAGGGACGCTCCCTGCGGAGCGGATTCCAGTGCTTCCAAAGCTGTGCTCATGGCCTACTCCCCGTGGTCGTATTTCCCCAGTCTGCTGGACGAGTTGCCGCTGACCTGTTGACGACTATGTGATCTCCAACATACCATGGCAGAAGTTCTAATATATTAGTTGACTAACAGTCAGCAACTACAAGTACTTCTAAGGAGAACACCATGGTTGAACCGCTGATCCGCTCGCTCGCCCAAGCGGACCCGGAGGTTGATCAGGCGATCGCCCAGGAACTCATCCGCCAGCAGTCCACGCTGGAGATGATCGCTTCAGAGAACTTCGCCCCCACCGCCGTCATGGAGGCACAGGGCTCGGTGCTCACCAACAAGTACGCCGAAGGCTACCCCGGCAAGCGCTACTACGGCGGCTGCGAACACGTAGATGTGATCGAACAGCTGGCCATTGACCGCCTGAAGTCGCTCTTCGGAGCCGGATTCGCCAATGTACAGCCGCACTCCGGCGCCCAGGCCAACGCCGCTGCCATGCACGCGCTGATCACGCCCGGCGATACCATCATGGGCCTCAACCTCGCGCACGGTGGACACCTTACCCACGGCATGCGGATCAATTTCTCCGGCAAGCTCTACAACGTCGTTCCGTACAGCGTGCGGGAAGACACCCACACCATCGACATGGCAGAGGTGGAGCGCCTTGCACTCGAGAACAAGCCGCAGCTGATCGTTGCCGGCTGGTCCGCCTACTCCCGCCAGTTGGACTTCGCGGAGTTCCGCCGCATCGCCGACTCCGTTGGCGCCTACCTCATGGTGGACATGGCACACTTCGCCGGCCTGGTGGCAGCAGGACTGCACCCGAGCCCGGTCCCCCACGCACACATCGTCACCAGCACCACGCACAAGACCCTCGGCGGACCCCGCGGCGGCGTCATCCTCACCAACGACGCCGACATCGCCAAGAAGGTCAACTCCGCAGTGTTCCCCGGACAGCAGGGTGGACCGCTGGAGCACGTCATCGCCGCCAAGGCCGTCGCCTTCAAGTTCGCGGCAGAGCCTGAGTTCAAGGAACGCCAGGAACGCGTCCTCGAAGGCTCCAAGATCCTGGCCGAGCGCCTCCTCAAGGAAGACGTTGCAGCCGCCGGCATCTCCGTCGTCAGCGGTGGCACCGACGTCCACCTGGTCCTGGTTGACCTTCGCAACTCCGAACTCAACGGCCAGCAGGGCGAAGATGCCCTGCACCGCATCGGCATCACCGTCAACCGCAACGCCGTTCCTTTCGACCCCCGTCCGCCGATGGTCTCCTCGGGACTCCGCGTCGGCACGCCCGCACTGGCGGCCCGCGGTTTCGGAGCCGAAGAGTTCACCGAAGTTGCAGACATTATTGCGACGGCGTTGATCGCCTCGGCCGGCACCGGCACCTTGGATGACCGGACCGCCGTCGAACTCCGTACCCGCGTCACCGCGCTGGCGGAAAAGTTCCCCCTGTATCCGCACCTTTCCAGCAACAGGAATGGCGCCGAATCCGTACTCGAAGCAGAAATGATTGGAGCAGCCCAGTGAGTGTCGACCACCTCCCCGAACACCCTGACTTCCTCTGGCGCAACCCGGAACCCAAAAAGTCGTACGACGCAGTGATCGTCGGCGGCGGCGGGCACGGCCTGGCCACCGCCTACTTCCTGGCCAAGAACCATGGCATGACCAACATTGCCATCCTGGAAAAGGGCTGGCTCGCCGGCGGCAACATGGCCCGCAACACCACCATCATCCGCTCCAACTACCTCTGGGACGAGAGCGCCGCCATTTACGAGCACGCCCTCAAACTCTGGGAAATCCTTCCCGAGGAACTCGAGTACGATTTCCTGTTCAGCCAGCGCGGCGTGATGAACCTCGCGCACACGCTGGGTGACGTCCGCGAGAGCATGCGTCGCGTGGGTGCCAACCGCCTGAACGGTGTGGACGCCGAATGGCTGGAGCCGGACCAGGTCAAGGAACTCTGCCCCATCCTGAACACGAGCGACAACATCCGCTACCCGGTCATGGGCGCCACTTACCAGCCGCGTGCCGGCATCGCCAAGCACGACCACGTTGCCTGGGCATTCGCCCGCAAGTGCGACGAAATGGGCGTTGACATCATCCAGAACTGTGAAGTCACCGGCTTCATCAAGGACGGCGACCGTGTCACCGGCGTCAAGACCACGCGCGGCACCATCAACACTGAAAAGGTTGGCCTCTGCGCCGCCGGCCACAGCTCCGTACTGGCAGAGATGGCAGGCTTCCGCCTTCCCATCCAGTCCCACCCGCTGCAGGCACTGGTGTCCGAACTGCACGAGCCCGTCCACCCCACGGTGGTCATGTCCAACCACGTTCACGTGTACGTTTCCCAGGCCCATAAGGGCGAACTGGTGATGGGTGCCGGCGTCGACTCCTACAACGGCTACGGCCAGCGCGGCTCCTTCCATGTGATCGAGGAGCAGATGGCAGCAGCCGTGGAGCTCTTCCCGATCTTCGCCCGGGCACACGTTCTCCGGACGTGGGGCGGCATTGTTGACACCACGCTGGATGCTTCCCCGATTGTGGGCCTCACTCCGGTGGAGAACATGTTCGTCAACTGCGGCTGGGGAACCGGCGGCTTCAAGGGAACCCCGGCGGCGGGCCTGACCTTCGCCCACACCATCGCCACGGGTGCACCCCACAAGCTCAACAAGCCCTTCGCGCTGGAACGCTTCGAAACCGGCGCCCTCATCGACGAACACGGCGCCGCAGCCGTGGCCCACTAGGAAGGCAAAGACATGCTTCTCATCTCATGCCCCAACTGCGGGCCACGCGACGAAACCGAATTCCACTACGGCGGACAGGCACACGTGCCCTACCCCGAAAACCCGAACGACCTCACGGACCGCGAATGGGCTGAATACCTGTTCTACCGCGAGAACACCAAGGGCACCTTTGCCGAGCGCTGGGTCCACAGCACCGGTTGCCGTCAGTGGTTCAACATGCTGCGCGACACCGTGAGCTACGACATCCACTCCATCTACGCCATGGGCTCACCGCGGCCGGATCTCCCGGGCCGCAAGGCAGCAGACCAATCAGCACAGGGCCAGGCCGGCACTCCGGGCCTGGCACCCGGCGCCCCCACCACAACCACCTCCCCGGAAGGAGCCCGGAAGTGAGCAGCAAGAACGCCCGCCTCGCCACCGGCGGCCGCATCGACCGCAGCATCACCTGGCGGTTCACCGTGGATGGCCAGGAATTCGTTGGCCACCCTGGTGACACTATCGCTTCGGCCCTCCTGGCCAACGGCCACATCAACGCCGGCAACTCCCTCTACGAGGACCGCCCCCGCGGCATCATGGCTGCAGGTGTCGAGGAGCCGAACGCGCTGGTGAAGATCGCGCCCCGCTTCCCCGGCCACGTTGCTGAGTCCATGCTCCCGGCGACAGCTGTTTCGCTGGTCGACGGACAGAACATAGAACTCCTCTCCGGTTTGGGCAAATTGGACCCGGCCGAGGACAAAGCCGAATACGACAAGAAGTACGTCCACACCGACGTCCTGGTGGTCGGTGGCGGTGTTGCAGGTTTGGCGGCAGCACGTGAAGCCGTCCGCACCGGCGCAAGGGTCATCCTGATCGACGACCAGCCCGAACTCGGTGGCTCCTTGCTCTCTGCCTCCACGGCGGAGGGACTCGCCGAAGAAATCGAAGGCAAGCCCGCCCTCGAATGGATCGCAGACGTTGAAGCCGAACTGGTTTCCGCCGAGGAATGCACTGTCCTGCACCGCACCACCGCCTTCGGTTCCTACGACTCGAACTACTTCATTGCAGCCCAGAACCGCACGGACCACCTCACCGTCCCGGCAGCCCCCGGAGTTTCCCGCACGCGTATTTGGCACATCCGTGCTGCACAGGCGGTCCTGGCCCCCGGCGCCCACGAGCGTCCCCTGGTGTTCGAAAACAACGACCGCCCGGGCATCATGCTCGCCTCCGCCGTCCGCACCTACCTGAACCGCTACGCCGTCGCAGTCGGCCAGCGCGTCGTCATCAGCACCACCAACGACTCCGCCTACCTGCTCGCCGCGGACCTGAAGGCAGCAGGCATTCCGGTTGCCGCCGTCGTCGACGCCCGTCCGCAGATCAGCGAAAAGGCCGCAGCCGCCGTCGAATCCGGCCTCCGCGTCCTGATCGGCAGCGCAGTTGCCGATACCAGCGCCGATGAGGCCGGTCGCCTGAACGGCGTGACCGTCCGCAGCATCAACGACGACGGCGAACTCACCTCGGGCGTCGAGCAGATCGCCGCCGATGTCCTCGCTGTTTCCGGTGGCTGGAGCCCGGTGGTCCACCTCCACAGCCAGCGCCAGGGCAAGCTGCGTTGGGACGACGACCTCGCAGCGTTCATCCCCTCCAGCGTGGTCCGCGACCAGCAGGTTGTGGGCGCAGGCCGCGGCAGCTACGAACTGCAGGACTGCCTCGCAGAGGGTATCTCCGCCGGCGCGGCGGCGTCGATCGCAGCTGGCTTTGAGTCCACCGTGACTCCGTCCGAACTCACGGCACCGGTAGCGAGCGCCCCCACCCGCCAGCTGTGGCTGGTTCCGGGCCAGACGGGTGAACCGGGCGAGTGGCACAACCACTTCGTCGACTTCCAGCGCGACCAGTCCGTGGCGGATGTCCTCCGTTCCACCGGCGCCGGCATGCGTTCGGTAGAGCACGTGAAGCGGTACACCTCCATCAGCACCGCCAACGACCAAGGCAAGACCTCCGGCGTCAACGCGATCGGCGTGATCGCCGCGGCCCTCAAGCACGGCGGCGCTGACGCTGTTCCGGGCATCGGCGAAATCGGTACCACCGCGTACCGCGCGCCGTTCACCCCGGTGGCCTTCGCAGCATTGGCCGGCCGCCAGCGCGGCGAGCTGTTCGATCCCGCCCGCGTCACCTCCATCCACCCGTGGCACGTTGCCCAGGGCGCCCTGTTCGAAGACGTCGGACAGTGGAAACGTCCCTGGTACTACCCGCAGGACGGCGAGGACATGGACACCGCGGTTCTCCGTGAATGCGCAGCAGTCCGCGACTCCGTCGGTTTCATGGATGCCACCACCCTGGGCAAGATCGAGATCCGCGGCAAGGACGCCGGCGAATTCCTGAACCGCGTCTACACCAACGCGTTCAAGAAGCTCGCTCCGGGTTCGGCCCGCTACGGCGTCATGTGCACCCTTGACGGCATGATCTTCGACGACGGCGTGACCCTCCGCCTGGATGAGGACACCTACTTCATGACCACCACTACCAGCGGCGCAGCCAAGGTGCTGGACTGGCTGGAAGAGTGGCACCAGACGGAGTGGCCGGAACTCGATGTTGTTTTCACCTCCGTCACGGAGCAGTGGAGCACCATCGCGGTGGTCGGTCCCAAGTCGCGTGAAGTCATCGCCAAGGTGGCCCCGCAGCTGGCAGAAAACGGCGGGCTGGAAGCAGAGAACTTCCCGTTCATGACGTTCCGCGAGACCACGCTGGCCTCCGGCGTTCAGGCTCGCGTCTGCCGGATCTCCTTCTCCGGTGAACTGGCCTACGAAATCAATGTTCCGTCCTGGTACGGGCTCAACACCTGGGAAGCAGTTGCTGCCGCGGGTGCCGAGTTCAACATCACCCCGTACGGCACGGAAACCATGCACGTCCTCCGCGCCGAGAAGGGTTACCCGATCGTCGGCCAGGACACCGACGGCACGGTCACCCCGCAGGATGCCGGCATGGAGTGGATCGTCTCCAAGGCCAAGGACTTCATCGGCAAGCGTTCCTACCTCCGCGCGGACTCCAAGCGCGAGGATCGCAAGCACCTGGTGAGCGTCCTGCCTGCCGACCACTCGTTGAAGCTCCCCGAGGGCACCCAGCTTGTTGAGAAGGGCATCGCGGTCAACCCGGCCTACGGTCCCGTTCCCATGGAAGGCTTCGTGACCTCCAGCTACCACAGTGCCGCTTTGGGCCGTTCGTTCGGCCTGGCCCTGATCCAAAACGGCCGCAACCGCATCGGCGAAACCCTCCAGGCTTCCGTGGGAGACCAGCTGGTGGACGTGGTTGTTGGCGAAACCGTACTTTTCGATGCTGAAGGGACCCGCAAAGATGGCTGAGACAGCAACCTCCGCAGAAACCGTCGACCGCGTACGTGAGGCCCGCCGCAGCCCGGCGCAGCACCTCGCCGAGGCCTTCGCCAACGGCTCGGTGGCCGGCAAGGTGACGCTCAGGGAAATCCCCTACCAGACCCAGGTGGGCCTCCGGGTCAACAGGAACTCCGACGCCGGCTCCCGGGTAGCTGCGATCACCGGCAGCTTGCCTGCCGCCAGCGGCGAGGTGACGGGCTCGGGTGCCATCAGCACCCTGTGGCTCGGCCCGACCGAGTTCCTTGTGGTTGCTCCCGAGGAGTCCCACGACTCCCTCGGCGGCTCCCTGGTCTCCGATCTGACCGCGGCACTGGGCAGCGACTCCGGCCAGGTGGTGGACCTCTCCGCCAACCGGACCACGTTCGAACTCTCCGGCAGCCGTGCCCGTGCAGTCCTCGAGAAGAGCTGCGCACTGGACCTCCACCCGCGCGTCCTGAAGGCAGGAACTGCCCTGTCCACGGAAATCGGGCACATTCCGGTGGTTCTCTGGAAGACCGACGACCAGACGTTCCGGATCTTCCCCCGGGCCTCGTTCGCGGACTTCCTGGGCCGCTGGCTCCTCGATTCAATGCGGGAGTACGCGTCGCCTGAGGTTCCGTAATGGCACTGAGTGTGCTTGACCTGTTTTCCGTCGGCATCGGGCCATCGTCTTCACACACGGTGGGCCCGATGCGGGCGGCTAAGCAGTTCACTGACGGACTCGAATCGTCCGGCCAGCTTCCGGCAACGGTGCGCGTCCAGGCAGAGCTCTTTGGCTCGCTGGGCGCCACCGGCCGGGGGCACGGCTCGGACAAGGCCGTGGTCCTGGGGTTGCAGGGCCACTCCCCCGAAACCGTGGATACGCGCACCGCAGATGACCAGGTGGCAGCTGCTGCACTGGATGCCGAGCTGCGCCTGGGCGGCAGCCACCGGGTGGACTTCAACTGGGACGAGGACGTGGTCCTGCACCGCCGCAAGTCCCTCCCGGCGCACCCCAACGGCATGACCTTCCGCGCCCTGGACCACACGGGCACGGTGCTGCGGGAGCGCAGCTACTACTCCATCGGCGGCGGCTTTGTGGTGGACGGCGACGTCACCGGCACGGAAAAGATCGTGCCGGACACCACGGTCCTGCCCTACCCCTTCACCACCGGAGACGAGCTCCTTGCCATCTGTGAACGCGAGGGCAAATCGATCTCCGACATCATGCTGGCCAATGAGCTGGTGTGGCGCTCGGAGGAGGAGTTGCGTGAACGCCTCCTGGGCATCTGGGCAGTCATGCGCGAATGCGTGGACAACGGCTGCTCTGCCGAGGGCATCCTGCCGGGCGGTTTGAGCGTTAGGCGACGGGCGCCGTCGTTGTTCAAGAAGCTTGCGGA
Source organism: Paenarthrobacter sp. PAE-2 (assembly GCF_026013155.1). NCBI lineage: Bacteria > Bacillati > Actinomycetota > Actinomycetes > Micrococcales > Micrococcaceae > Paenarthrobacter > Paenarthrobacter sp. PAE-2. Next base: position 26,872 of record NZ_JAPDNV010000035.1, read on the forward strand.
GGCCGAGGCAGCCAACAGCAGCGATCCATTGCTGGCCATGGAATGGGTGAACCTGTTCGCCTTGGCCGTCAACGAAGAGAACGCGGCCGGTGGCAGGATCGTCACGGCACCCACCAATGGCGCGGCCGGGATTGTGCCGGCGGTGCTGCACTATTACACCAAGTTCGTTCCGGGAGCAGACGACGACGGCGTCGTACGGTTCCTGCTGGCGGCGGCCGCCGTCGGGATCCTGTTCAAGATCAACGCCTCCATTTCCGGTGCCGAGGTGGGTTGCCAGGGCGAGGTGGGTTCTGCCTGCTCCATGGCAGCCGCAGGGCTCTGCGAAGTCCTGGGCGGAACGCCGAGGCAGGTGGAAAACGCGGCGGAAGTGGGCATTGAACACAACCTTGGCCTGACCTGCGATCCCGTGGGCGGGCTGGTGCAGATTCCGTGCATTGAACGCAATGCGATCGCGAGCGTCAAGGCCATCAACGCCGCACGCCTCGCGCTCCATGGCGACGGCAGCCACAAGGTCTCCCTCGACAAGGCCATCAAGACCATGCGGGAAACCGGCGCCGACATGAAATCCAAGTACAAGGAGACCTCCCGTGGAGGCCTCGCCGTCAACGTAGTGGAGTGCTAGCAATGACTGCCATTCAAACTGAACCTTCTGCCTCTGTATCCTCCGGGACGTCGGTGGAGCACGTGCTCACGCTGGACTGCCCGGAAGGCCCCGGCATTGTGCACGCGGTCTCCGGATTCCTGCTGGAGCACGGCTGCGACATCATCGACAACAAGCAGTTCGGCGACCGCGCCGAGGGGCACTTCTTCATGCGCGTGCATTTCGCGTCTGACGGCGACGACACCACCGTGGACACCCTGCGGGCCTCCTTCGCTCCCGTTGGCGAGAAGTACGGCATGAACTGGCAATTGGAGCGGCAAGGCTACAAGCGCAAGGTGCTGATCATGGTCTCCAAGTTCGGGCACTGCCTGAACGACCTCTTGTTCAGGGCACGGATCGGTGAGCTTCCCATTGACGTGGTGGGTGTGGTGTCCAACCACCTGGACCACCAGGGTCTCGTTGAGTGGCACGGGATTCCGTACTTCCACGTGCCCGTCACCGCAGCCACCAAGCCGGCCGCCGAGGCCCGCCTGCTGGACATCATCGACGAACTCGACGTTGAGCTTGTGGTGCTTGCCCGCTATATGCAGGTCCTCAGCGACGATCTTGCCCGGAAGCTGGACGGCCGGGCCATCAACATCCACCATTCGTTCCTTCCGAGCTTCAAGGGCGCCAAGCCCTATCACCAGGCTTATGCACGAGGCGTCAAGACCGTGGGCGCCACCGCGCACTACGTCAACGGCGAGCTCGACGAAGGACCGATCATCTCGCAGCAGGTTGTGGAGGTGGACCACACGTTCGGACCGGAAGACCTCGTAGCGGCCGGTCGGGACACGGAGTGCAAGGCTTTGAGCAACGCCGTTCGTTGGCACTGCGAAGGGCGGATCATCCTGAATGGGAACAGGACGATTGTGTTGAAGTAGTCCTTGCTCTCCCCTTCTGCGGGCCGACTTCGCGGGTCCGCTGCCTCTTCGCCGTTCTTTTCCGGCGACCGGGGTAGTGGTCCCGCGATTCGGTGTTTAAGGATGGCTAGAACCGGGCCAACCTCGTGGCCAAGTGCAGCCCCGCCAGCCGGCCCGTCCCCCTCGGATCGCCACCGCAGAGTTCAAAAATGCGCTGCAGCCTTTGATGCATGGACTGCCGCTCCAAGTGGAGCTCCCTGGCCGCTTGTGCGGTGTTGCATCCCGAATCCAGCCACACAGTGAGCGTCCGCAGCAGCGCCGACTTCCTCAACCGGTCATGTTCCAGCACGCCGCCGAGTTGCTGCCCCACGAACCTTTCACGAACCTCCGCGTCGAGTGCTCCGTGCGCCAGACGCTCAACGGCGAAGGCCTCCGCGTCAAGCACACCCCCCATTCCGAGCGGCAGATCAAGAGTCAGCCGCGCCTCGGCCAAGGACCAGGGGGCCTGGTCGATCCCCTTTCCCGCAGGCCCCACGGCAACAGCAGCGCCGGTTGGCAGTTCCAGGGACCGGAGCGCTTCCAGCAACCCGGCACGCGCACCGGCCACATCTTCCGGCAGGGCCGCCAGCGCAATCAGCTCAGCGTTATTGGCGTAGCTGGCGCTGTGCGGAACGCAGTGGGCCAGGGCGGCATCGACCGCGGCACGCAGGTGCCCCGACCCTGCCGAGCGGACAACGACGGCGGCTACGGCACCGTCAACGGGGAACCCCGAGGCAGGACCCAATTGGTGCAGCTGCCACGGCTGGCTGCCGGAATTGATGGCCCTCATCAGTTCGAGCCCGGCCATCTCCTTCAACCCCGGGGGCATTCGCTGCATGAGGGCAAGGCCGAGGATGTCCACCGACCTCTCCCCCGCCACCCGAGCGAGGCCGCTGTCTCCGCCGTCGGGCACTTCCAGCTCCAGCCGGGCGGCAAGGACGCCCCGAACCGGCACGTCCAATACGGTAACGCTGCCGCCTTCCTCAGTCGCGGGGCCCGCGGCCCCGAGGGTCAAGCCCGACGGCGACACCAGCCGGGCGCCGACGCCGGTCTTTTCTGCCAGTACGGCGAGCAACTGGTCCAAACCGGCCCCGTGCGCGAGCTCTGCTGCCATGGCGTGGCTCGCCTGGTCTCCCAGTTGCAGGTGCTCCACGGATTCGCTCACCAGCAGGGAGTTGATTTCCTGCATGATTCCAACAAAGGGCGCCTGACGGCGCAACTCGATGATGGGCAGTCCCGAGGCTTGGGCGTCCTCCAGCATGGTGGCCGGAATTTCGGGGAGGGCCGGACCTGTTTCCAGCGCCAATGCCGCAATCCGGCGGGCAGCAAGTTCAGCGACGTAGGCGCTCCGCCGCTCGCTGCTCACGCCGGCGAGCGCCTGGCCTCCGCTGAGCAGGAGTTCCCCGCCCCTGAGCAGCGGAGCGATGTCCAGGACTTCGCTGGAATGGACCCAGCGGACTGGCCTGGATAACGCGCCGGGGACGTCCGTGAGCAGCCGAGGATCAGCCTCTTTCAGACTGTTGGTACTCAACGCTTCACCGAGGAGAATGGACATGACACTCCGTCACTTGAGATCTACTTCTTCATGACACATAGTATCTTGTTGCTGTGACTTGGCACACATAGCCTTAGAGAGTCCCTTTCATAAACGGAGGCTCTCCCCATGCAAGACAACCTCTCTCAAGCACAGACGGGTGGTCCGCAGTCGGGCCCGGCAACGGCGCCGGCCCACGACAGCGAAGCCTGGCTTCAACCAATTCCCGAGTCGGACCGCACCCGCAAAGTATCCGGACAGTTCTGGATCTGGGCGGGCGCCAACCTGGCTCCCATCAACTGGGTGCTGGGCGCACTCGGTATCCATCTGGGCCTCGGCTTCGCAGACACCGTCACTGTCCTGGTGCTGGGAAACCTGATCGGCATGCTCCTCTTCGGCTGCTTCGTCCTGCTGGGCCAAAAGACCGGGGCCACCGGCATGGTCCTGGCACGTGCAGCATTCGGACGGCGCGGCAACTACCTTCCCGCAGCCATCCAGGCACTCCTTGTCATCGGCTGGTGCGCTGTGAACACCTGGATCATCCTCGACCTGGTGATGGCCCTCTTCGGCACCCTCGGCTGGGTGGACCCGGACGCTCCCAACTATGCGTGGAAGATCGGGGTAGCCACCGCCATCATGGCCGCGCAGGTGGCGATCGCCTGGTTTGGCTACAAAGCCATTGCGGCATTCGAAAAATGGACCGTCCCTCCCACCATCATCATCCTGGCAGTGATGTCCGCTGTGGCATGGTTCGGCATGAAGATCGACTGGGGTTACGCGGGTCCGGCCGGCAACATCCTTCAGGGCTCCGAGCGCATCGCAGCTATGAGCGCCGTCATGACCGCCATCGGCATTGGCTGGGGCATCACGTGGTTCACGTACGCGGCCGACTACTCGCGGTTCGTGAGCACCTCGGTCCCCAAGCGCAAGGTCTACCTGGCGTCCGTTCTGGGCCAGTTCATTCCGGTGGTCTGGCTCGGTGTCCTCGGTGCAAGCCTTGCGACCAACAGCGGGGAAGTGGATCCCGGCAAGCTGATCGTGCAGAACTTCGGCGTTCTCGCCCTTCCGGTGCTCCTGATGGTCCTGCACGGGCCGATTGCCACGAACATCCTGAACATCTACACCTTCTCCGTGGCCACCCAGGCCCTGGACATCAACATCAACCGGCGCAAGCTCAATCTGTTCGTCGGCGTCTTCTCCCTGATTGCGGTCATCTTCTTCATCTTCCAGGAAGACTTCGCGGCCGTTCTTGACGCCTGGCTGATCGGCCTGGTGGCCTGGGTTGCAGCCTGGGGCGGCATCATGCTGGTCCACTACTTCTGGCTGGAAAAGCGCTGGCCCGCCAAGGTGGAACGCCTCTTCGACGGCGTGGGCACGCACCGCCTGCCGGTGGTCAACTGGGCCGGCGTCGTCTCCCTCCTTGCCGGCATCCTCTCCACTTGGCTGTTCATGTACGGGCTGATTCCCGTCATGCAGGGACCGATTGCCGTCGCACTCGGCGGCTGGGACCTGTCCTGGTTGGCCGGCGGCCTTACCAGCGCTGCCTGCTACGCCGTCCTCGGCCCCCGCGCCCACAAAAGGTTTCTTCTCGCTGAGTCCAACCACGTTTCAATGACACAGCCGGCACCGGCACCCGCCCACGAACCCGCCGCGCAAGCGCCGGCAAAGTAAGGATCGATCCATGAACAACCCCGCCTTCGAGGATTCCCTGCATCCCACCAGCTGGCCGGAAGGCTTCAGGGCAGCAGCGTCCTTCACCTTCGATGTTGATGCCGAGTCCTGCACCATCGCGCACGACCCCACCAGCACCCGCCGCATGTCCCTCATGAGCCACCAGTCCTATGGCCCAAAGATTGCCGTCCCGCGGATCCTGCGAATCCTGGACCGGCAGGGCGTCAAGGGAACGTTCTTCGTCCCGGGATTCACGGCCGAGAGCTACCCCGACGTGGTGCGCCGGATTGCCGACGCCGGCCATGAAATCGGCCACCACGGCTACCTTCACGAGCCCATGCAGGGAATCGACGCCGCCACTGAAGCCAGCTACCTGGACCGCGGATTGGACGCGCTCCACAAAGTTGCCGGCGTGCGCCCGGTGGGGTATCGGGCGCCTTGGTGGGAGCTGAACTGGCAGTCGCCGGCCCTGCTGGCCGACCGCGGCTTCCTCTACGATTCGAGCCTGCTCGACGGCGATGCCCCCTACCGCATGGCCGTCGCCGACGGTGACTCCCGTGACATCGTGGAGATCCCCGTGGACTGGGCCCTGGACGATTGGGAACAGTACGCCTTCTACCCTGGAGTCACCGGCAGCGGAGTCATCGAGAGCCCCGCCAAGGCGTTGGAAATGTGGACCCTCGAAGCCCAGGCCCACCACTCGCAGGGCAGCTGCTTCGTCCTGACCAACCACCCCTTCATCTCCGGCCGGCCCTCCCGCGCCGTGGCCTTGGAACAGCTGATCGAACGGGTGAAGGACCTGGACGGCATGTGGGTCACGACCCTGGCCGAGATCGCCGGGCACACGGCGTCAACGGTGAAGGAGATCCACACGCACGCACGCATCGATGTTCCGACGTTCCCCGGGGCCGGGGCCTCGTTCCGCCCGGCCCAGGTGCGCAACCCGGAGCCCGCGCTCCGCTAAAGCCTCCGCCGAGTTGGCATTTGATGACAATGTTGCGCCCCGCCATTGTCATTAAGTGCCAACTCGGCGCCGGCGATTAACCGTTGACCGCGTTGATCCACACCCCGATCACCCATGTGCTGGCCGCCGCACACGCCAGTCCGAACTCCACGAGGATACCGATGCCGGTGGCCTTGAGGGCAGCCAGGCTGGAGCGTGCGGCGGTCCGCAGATCGCGGGTGCGTGCCACCTCGCTCAGCAGCAAACCGAGCGCAAATCCCACAAAGAGCCCCACCACGGGGATGACGAACATGCCCACGACGCCCACCACGACCCCGGCCAGCACTGACCTGTTGGGGATGCCGTGTTGCATGAGCTTCCTCCCGGTCAGCACCGCGCTGGCAGCCATCCCGGCCACCACAAACACCATGCCGACGGCGAAGATCACCCAGCCAAGCGTCCCTGCTCCACCCCAGATGGCCCAGGCCAGCAAACTCACTCCGATGAGGATGCTGCCGGGCAGGATCGGGATGATCACTCCGGCGACGCCCACGGCAATGGCAAGGCCGCACAGGATGGTCACAATCACTTCGGCATTCATGGGCCCAGTCTAGGTGGCACCTTGCGGTCCGGCCCGCCACGCCGGACACAGCCGCCAGGCCGGGCACGAACTGCCTTAGGCAAAAACGACGGCGACGCTCCCCATGAGGGGGCGTCGCCGTCGTCGTTGATGCGGTGGCCGCTACTTGGTGACAGCAGCCGCTACAGCCGCGGTGACGGCAGGTGCCACGCGGGCATCAAGCGGGCTCGGCACGATGTAGTCGGCGGAAAGGTCCTCTTCGGCCAGCTGGGCGATGGCCCGGGCTGCCGCGATCTTCATCTCAGAGGTGATACGGCGTGCACCGGCGTCCAGGGCGCCGCGGAAGATGCCTGGGAAGGCCAGGACGTTGTTGATCTGGTTCGGGAAGTCGCTGCGACCGGTGGCTACAACGGCTGCGTGCTGGCGTGCGACCTCGGGCAGGACCTCGGGGTCCGGGTTGGAAAGGGCGAACACGATCGACTGGTCGTTCATGAGCTTCAGGTGCTCCTCGGCCAGCTTGGAGGAGGAGACGCCTACAAAGACGTCAGCGCCGGTAAGTGCCTCGCCCGGTCCGCCGGTAACACCGCGGGGATTGGTGCGCTGGGCGAAGCGTGCCTTGACGCTGCCGGCATCAGCCACGAGATCGGCGCGCTCTGCGTTGATGACACCCTTGGAGTCGAGCAGGATGACGTCCTTGACACCCACGGCCAGGAGGATCTCGGCGATGGCGATGCCTGCCGCGCCTGCGCCGGACACAACAACCTTGAGATTTTCGATCTCGCGGTTGGTCACCTTTGCTGCATTGGTCAAGGCGGCAAGGACCACGACGGCGGTGCCGTGCTGGTCATCGTGCATGACGGGGCAGTCGAGGGCCTCAATGAGGCGCTCTTCCAGTTCAAAGCAGCGCGGAGCGGAGATGTCCTCGAGGTTGACCGCGCCAAAGCTCGGGCGGAGGCGGACCAGGGTTTCAATGATCTCGTCAACATCCGTGGTGTTGAGGACCAGCGGGATGGAATCCAGATCGCCGAAGGTCTTGAACAGTGCGGACTTGCCTTCCATGACCGGCAGGGAGGCGCTTGCGCCGATGTTGCCCAGGCCAAGGACTGCCGTGCCGTCGCTGACCACAACTACAAGGCGCTCGGCCCAGGTGTGGGTGCGGGCCAGCTTCGGATCTGCATGGATGGCGCGGCTGACCTCGGCGACGCCGGGTGTGTACGCGATGGAAAGATCGCGCTTGTCATTGAGGGGGACCGTGCTGGATACGGTCAGCTTTCCGCCTTCATGGGCCTTGAAGATTTCCTCTTCGGTCAGCACAAGGGCGGTGGTGTTGTCAGGTGAAATTGTCTCAGTGGACACGTCTTTGTCTCCTCAGGCTAGCCGTGGACCCACGGCGTGGTGAATGGCAGGGACAGAACTGCGGGTTCGGGCCAATGGTGGCTGGCCCGGCGGTGAGTCTGAAGATTTGGGCTGCTAGCCGCTTCGGTTATTCCAGCCTAGGGAACGTCGGGGAGAGGTAGATTCAATACCTAAAGAGACGATTCGAGAGTAAAACGTTTTTGCAGAACAAAATGTGATTCAGGTCATGCCAAAATGGGCCCTTTTGGCCACTAGAGGTCTAGACCAGCGCGAAGGGCCGGGGTGTGGAACCTTGGCTGCCCGAGTCGCGTTCACTCGCCGGCTACGAGGCTGCAGGCCTTCTTGAGGTCCTTCTCCGCTTCGAACAACGACAACCGCCGGCACCGCACGGCCTGGACCAGACCACTCACAAGATGCAACAGGATGCGCGCCTTCACGGGGTCTTTGCCAGGGTCCGAACTCAGTGAGACCACCACTTCTTCGGACAGGGCATCGATCTCCCGCAGCAGCTGGGCTGTGTCGCTGTCCTTTCCCGCGGGGCGGATCAGGCAGTGCTCCACGCCCGGCTGCATGACCCGGAGGTGGAAAATTTCCATCATCAGGCCCGCAAGGGCGTGGCCGTTCCCCTGCCGCTGCCGGACGCCGTCGCGCAATTCCCGCAACTGCTGCCGGTACACCGCCAACATGAGGTGCGCAGTGGAAGGGAAGTACCGGTAGAGGGTGCCGAGGGGCACATCGGCGCGTGCAGCGACGTCGGAAAGGCTCAGCGTGTCGAATTGGCGCTGGGCAAAACCTGCTGCCGTCCGGAGGATGCGGGCATAACGCAACAGCTGCCGCGGCGTGGTAGGTGCGGCAGCCATGCGGGGAAGCCCTGTGGTCAGGTCCAGGGAGTACGGTTCCAGTGAATTTGCTGCAGACATCTCCGACGATTTCCTGGGAAGCTGGCAAGGACGCGGCGGACTGGAGCGAGGGGCCCCTGCTGACCGACCGCATCAATGATACGGGAGCTTCTTGGCCGTTTCCTGAAAGCCCCTCGAGCACCGGCACAGCATGCCGTTCCCGGTATTCGCGGGCCGGCACCCTAAACTTCTGGGAGGTTTCAGTCTCGCGCGGAAGGCACACACATGGGGAAATTACGACGCCGGATGGCAGCAGCGGCGTTGACCGCAGCGGCGGCGGCCATAGCACTTACTCCCCTGCCGGCGTCGGCGGCGCCCAGCAACGGACCGGACCCCGTGGTCCAGGGTGAACCTTTTGTCGGGAAGACGCTGACCACCGAGATCGGCCCCTACACGTTTTACGGGTGCGGGGGCGGCAAGGGACCGGACTTCACCATCTACTGGACCCGCGACGGATTCCTGGTAGCCGGCGAAACCGGTCGAAGCTACGTGCTGCAGCAGGACGACACCGGGGGACGGATGGCCGCGCACCTCACGGCCAGCAAGAACTCATGCTCCGGTGAGACCCTGCACAGCAACGAGACAGCGCCCGTGGGGGCCGTCAACAGGGCCAGGGGATTCACCGGCCGGTCCTTCGAACTCCTGGCCCGGGGCGGCGACGGCACGTTGTCGCTCTACGGGCGCACTGGCAAAGCGTGGGACCCGGCCCGCACCGTCGGCTGGGGTTGGCAGGGCTTCAACACGCTCCTCTCCCCCGGCGACTTCAACGGCGACGGCAAATCCGACGTCCTTGCCAGGGACGCCGCAGGAACCCTCTACCTTTACGCCGGCGACGGCATGGGAGGGTGGAAACCCGCCCAAACCATCGGCAAGGGCTGGAACATCTTCGATTCCATCGTCAGCCCCGGAGACTTCAACGGGGACGGCACCAATGACGTTCTTGCCCGCGAGCCCGGCGGCGCCCTTTACCTTTACCCCGGCAACGGCTCCGGGGGCTGGTTGGCGCGGACCGCCGTCGGACAGGGCTGGCAGGTGATGGACGCCCTCCTGACACCCGGCGATTTCAACGGCGACGGCAAAACCGACGTCTTGGCGCGCGACCGCAACGGCTACCTCTATTTCTACGGCGGCAACGGCGCAGGCGGTTGGGCGCGGTCCTGGCTGATCGGCGTCGGATGGAGTGCCTTGAAGTCGTTGGGTGCCGCCGGAGATTTCGACAGGGACGGCTCCCCGGACGTCTACGGCGTGGATCCGCAAGGACGCCTGGTGGTTTATTACAGCGACGGCCGGACCGGGTGGCGGGGTTCGGAAGTCGTCGGCAGCGGCTGGGGTGGTTTCACAGCGATCTTCTAGGTAACTCCCAGCAGCGGTATCATATAAGGGCATAAGTCTGGGGAGGACACCATGAGCGCTTCATCACGCCCTACGTTCGGCGTGCGCCGGGCGGTGGCTGGAATTGCGGCCGCAATCGTCGCCGCAGTCACTTTCGCACCGGCGCCCGCCATGGCCGCCGCGGATCCCGACCAGCCGGTGGTCCACGGAGCGCCGTTCGTCGGATCAACACTCACTGTGGAGATCGAACAGGGCTCGTACATGGGCTGCGGCCTCGCGGCCGGTCCCGACTACAGCATCTACTGGACCCGCGACGGTGTCATTTCCTCCAGGCAGTGGCCAAACTACGTCCTCACTGAAGAAGACCAGGGCAAAACCATTGCGGCACACCTTGTAGCCAGCCAGAACGGGTGCGGAGGCCAGCAGGTGTCCAGCGAGGAGACCCAGCCTGTTTCAGCGTCCAACCGGGCCAACGGCTTCACAGGCCGCGGCGCCTTCGAGCTGCTCGCACGCCGCACCGACGGAGCGCTCATGCTCTATCCCCGGATCAACAGCGCCTGGGAACCGGCGCGCACTATTGGCCCCGGCTGGAACGGCTTCGACACAGTGCTCTCGCCCGGCGACTTCAGCGGTAACGGCGCCAACGACGTCCTCGCCAAGGACTCGGCAGGCCGGCTGTTCCTCTACGAAGGCACAGGCAACGGCGGCTTCGTAGCCGGTCGCCAAATCGGCAGCGGCTGGAACGGCTTCACGTCGATCGTCTCTCCCGGCGATTTTAACGGCGACGGCGTTAACGACGTCCTCGCCAGGGATACCTCCGGAAACCTGTACCTCTACCCCGGCAACGGGCAGGGCGGTTGGCTTAACCGCTCCTTGGTGGGCACCGGGTGGAACATCCTCAACCAGATCATCACCCCCGGCGACTTCAACGGTGACCACGACGTCGACATCCTGGCCCGCGATACATCCGGCAACCTCCGTCTTTACGCCGGCGACGGCGCCAGCGGTTGGCGCGGCTCAGCAACCATCGGCTGGGGCTGGGGCGGCATGTCCGCCATTGCCGCAGCAGGAGACATCGACGCCAACGGCAATGTGGACGTGTTCGCCGTGGACGGTTCCGGCCAGTTGTTGGCTTACTACGGCAACGGCGACGGCGGGTGGAACGGTTCGGGCGTCATCGGCTGGGGTTGGGGCGCGTTCAACCCGGTGTTCTAAGCCGATTTCGGTTGATTTTGGGGTTTGACTTGCTTTAGGCCTGGAAATGTTCCCAGGAAATTCCCAGACGCCGGCCTTCCCGATGTACCCTCAAGTCACTTACACCGGCTCGGTTATCTGCAACCAGCCTGACTTGGGGGAACAATGGGGATCACTCCTGCGCGCAGTGCGCGCACTTGGCTCGCGGTATTCGTCACGTTTTTTCTTCTTATCAGCGGCCTGGGCTCGGCACCTGCAGCGCTGGCCGACGACGCGTTCGCTCCCGTCCCGGTAGCAGTCTCCACCACCCCAACGTCCATCGGTGCCGGCGGACATGCCCAGTCACGGATCACCCTCAAAGCCTCAGCACCGATCGCAGACGTTTACGTCGCCTTCCGGAACACAGCTACGGGCACGGTCCACCGCGAGGTGACCCAAGGTTCCTACAACCCAACGGACTCCACGTACACGTTCGAAGTCTTCTTCGCGCCGGGAGCCGCGCCGGGCAGCTACCGTGCCCAATACGTGGAAATTCAGACCGAGGCCGGCCACATCATCGTGTACTGGCGTGACGGATCCCTGAACTACAACCCGGACAACCTTCCGAGCTCCGGAACAGCGGCCGTTCCGTTGGATGCCTTGGACTTCAACTATTCCTCCACAGTCAGCCTCGATCGTCCCCACACCAGCGGGTTCTACCGTGACAACTACTGGGACCCTTTCACAATGAGTCTGCTGATCCGTGATTCATGGGGCCGGCTCGGGCTGTTTCCCACCGGAGGAAACGGCACTTGGAAGCAGGCCTACGAGGTCGGGTCCGGCTGGAACATCTTCAACACGATGATCGCGGCGGGCGACTTCAACAATGACGGCGAGAACGACGTTATTGCCCGCGATGCTGCCGGCTCCCTCTTCCTGTACCCAGGCACGTGGTACGGAGGCTGGAACCCCCGCCAACAAATCGGGTGGGGCTGGGGAATCTTCAACTCGATCTTCGCCGCAGGGGACTTCAACGGCGATGGCAACAACGACCTCCTGGCCCGCAAGACAAACGGCGAACTGGTCCTCTATCCGGGCAATGGCTACGGCGGCTTCCTGGTTGCCTCGACCGTGGGGTGGGGATGGAACGGCATGACCGCGATCTTCTCCCCCGGCGACTTCGACGGCGACCGCAAACCCGACGTCCTCGCCAGGAACTCCGCAGGAAACCTCGTCTTCTACGGCGGCAACGGTTCAGGTGGATGGACCACAAGCCGGGTCATAGGGCAGGGCTGGAACGCCATCACCAAGCTGGGCGGCGTGGGCGACTTCGATGGCGACGGCGTGAACGACGTCTGGGGCATCGACACCGCCGGGCAAATGCGCATGTACTACGGCAACAACGCGGGCGGCTGGAAAGGATCCGGCGTCGTGGGGTGGGGCTGGGGCGAATTCACGGCCGTCTTCTAGGCCACGCTCTTGATTTTCACCACGAAGACGGCTCCCAGGAGCCCGATCACGGCTGCGGCTACGTACAGCGAGACGTAGCCGCCAAGGTTCTTGACGAACAGATAGGCGATTGCCGGCGCCAATACCTGCGGCAGGGAGTTGGCGATATTGACGACGCCTAGGTCCTTTCCGCGGTCGAGGGCTGCGGGGAGGACCTGGGTGATCAGCGCGAAGTCGACTGCCAGGTAGGCTCCAAAGCCGATCCCCAGCACCAAGGCGCCGGAAATCGCCCCGACCCAGGTCGGTGCGAAAGCGAGGATCAGCGAGGCCATTGCGATGATGGCTGATGAAGCAATCACCAAAGGCTTCCGCTTGCCCATCCTGTCACTCAGCCTTCCGCCTACAACACTGGTAATGATCACGGTGACCGCGTACAGGCCCGTAACCACAAGAACTCCGACTTCGGGTTCAATGCCTTCGGTCTCCTTCAGGCGTACTGCGTCCCCCAGGAAGAAGAGCAAGTAGATCGTCACCATGTGATTGCCTGTGCTCACCAGGAACCTGGTCAGCCAAGCCCATGCGAAGTCCGGGTAGCGTTTGGGCGAGACCCAGAAGCCCCGGAGGAATCCAAGCAGCCTGAACGCGGGACGCTCACCGGCAGGCAGGGGCTGATCGTCGCTCTTGAAGAGATAAAGCACTATGCCGGCCAGCAGCGCCGCGGCGCACACCCAGTATCCCGCGGCAAAGT
>NZ_JAPDNV010000036.1:0-39795 GCF_026013155.1 Paenarthrobacter sp. PAE-2
CAGGTCACACCCTAGTTAGAGACCGGACCCTTACACACTCAATGAAACACCCTCTGCTATCGCCTTTGTGTCCTACCAGGCCATCTGCCAACTGGCGCCAACTCTGCTGCTCGGAATCTTCTGGCGCCGTGGCACCGCGATGGCAGCCAATGCTGCAATGATCTCTGGCATCCTAGTGGCCGCCGTACTGGAGCTCCTTTACCCCAGCCCCCTCTCCATCCCCTGGCTCGGAGGACTCACTTCCGGGGTGGCCGGCCTTATCGTCAACCTCACCGTCTACGTGGCCGTTACCTTGGCCAAGCCTGCGCCACGCGCCGAACAGGAACGCGTTGACGCACTGTTCGAGGATCTCGACAAGAAAGAAGTTCTGGAACTCAGCCGCCAGACCGCTTAAGGCAAAGGCCGGAACAACCGCACTAGCAGAAGGAACACCCATGACCGCCGCAGATTCCATCGTCCTTGCCAGCAAGATTCACACACTAGACCCTGAGAAGCCGGCCGCCACCGCACTCGCCATTAGGGGCGGCCGGATTGCCGCCGTCGGCCATTATAGGGAGGTCGAACGACACCGGGGAGCTGACACCGTCATCCATGATTACGGGCAGGCGACCATCGTCCCAGGCCTCAATGACAGCCATACCCACGTTGTGTCCGGCCTGGATCTTGCCAGAGGCCTTCAGCTGACCGACAAGGAACCCCTCGCTGAGGTTCAACTTATCGTTCGCAATGCCGCCGAGGCTACCGGATCAGACGGATGGGTAACTGGATGGGGGGTGGACCCCAACCTTTTCAGCGAAAGTGGCTTCAACGGCCGGATCTTCGACGAGGCGACGGGCGCAGTACCTATGTTCCTGCGGATGCGTGATGGCCACTCGGCTGTCGTCAACTCTGCAGCACTTGCTGCTGCCGGTATCACCGGTCGCGTGGACTTCTCCGACGAGTCATTCATTGATGTAGACGATGACGGACGTCCAACCGGCTATCTAGTCGAGTTCAGTGCGATCGACCTGGTGATGAAGGTGCTTCCTCAGGAACCCTTCGAAGTCCGCGCCGAACAGCTTCGTGGAGTACTCAACGGGATGTCCGAAGTGGGAATCACCTCCACCCACGTGATGGATTTTGCCGAAGGGTCGGGGGACCTGATCGCCCATCTGGAAACTGTCGGTGACCTTCCCCTGCGACTGCGGTTCTCACCTTGGGTCAACGCAGGCGCATCCCTAGTGGAGCTTGAAGAAGCCGCCGCGTTACAAGGGGCCGGGGGACGTCGGTGGCGCGTGGAAGGGGTGAAATTCTTCATCGACGGCACCATAGACAACGGGTCGGCCTGGCTGGAGACCCCGGATTCCTATGGCGAAAACAAGGAATCCGTGTGGACCGATCCGGAAGACTTCCAGAAAGCCCTTCGGTTCTTCATTGATCGTGGTATTCCCACAGCCACGCATGCGATCGGCGACAAAGGTGTTCGCTACGTTCTTGAAGCACTCGAAGCCGCTGGGGATTCGAGGGACCTTGCCGCGCATCGAATCGAGCACATCGAAACCCTACCTGACGAGCTCATCGCCCGTTTCGCCAAGCTGGGGGTGGCGGCAAGTATGCAGCCAGTGCACGGCACGCACCACACCCGTGCCGACCGCACTGACAACTGGTCAGTACGCCTTGGGCCCGAGCGTGCGGCTCGGGGCTGGCGCTGCCGTGACTTGCGTGAAGCCGGTGTAACTGTTGCACTCGGCTCCGACTGGCCCATTACCCCCTTTGACCCCCGGGCTATGATGGCCGACTCCATCCTCCGTCGGCCTGTGGAGCGACCGGACCTCGAACCCATCCAACCCGAACAAGCCCTTACCCCGCTCATGGCATTGGAGGGTTACACAAGCCACGCGGCCTACGCCGCGGGGCACAGCCTAGAAACAGGAACAATCACTGTTGGGAAACGGGCCGACCTGACCGTAATGGGGTCAGATCCGCTCCAAGTTTCAGCTGAAGAGTTGGCCCGAACCATAATCGTGACGACATTCGTAGATGGCAGGCCGACACGCTAGAACCTCGGCACGAGCAGGGGCGGTTACGACAGTGGTGCAATCTGTCACAGATTATCGCGTCGTAGCCGCTGGCTACGGCCCCCGAGCATGGGCTTGATTGTGGCCGAGGACGGCGTACTGAGCGGACCCAAATTGTCTTACACCCCAACCTGACTTTTAACGGCACTGGAGCAGCTCGCCACCAAGGTTGATCACGAATTTCACCCCACGGGCGCTGAAGATGCCCGTTAGGTCCACGACCACCGGCGGCAGAGGCCAGTGGCCTGAACAACGAGCCACACCAGGGCATGCCCCCGGGCAGCAATGCCTTCAAGGCTTTACGTGGCCGCTTGCCGTCAGCTACCGGTGCCGCAATTTCGAGGTCATTGCAGCACCGGCGCATACACCTGATGCCGAGCAGCAGCCGCAAGTGCGGATGGTGCTATGAAATCTCGAGTACGACGGTCGTGCTGGACTATCCGTGCAGAGGAACCCCGCAATGCCGTCTGCGCTGACAACGGCGACCATATGTACCCCTCCCCAGCACCCGCAGTCTTTGGGCCACCCATACCGCCGCACCGGTACGTCATCCAGTTCTGCAGGGCCGGTTCGTGAATGGAAACCCACCCTAGGTTCTAGTGCGACCTATTTCTGTTTAGGCTGGCAAGATTGAGGAGGTGTCTGTGGCCACTGCGTTGCTGTTGTCCTTCGCCGTTTTGCTGCTCATCGGGGTGCTGATCTCCGAACGGGCCCACAGGACAGTGCTGTCCACTGCGGTGCTTTTCCTTCTGGGAGGTTTTCTGCTGGGGCCGGGAGCTCTCGGGATTGTCACCGTCAGTTCGGGGGATCCGATCGTAGGTGGGCTGGCGGAACTGGCATTGTTCTCGGTGCTCTTCACAGACGGGATGCAGGTCGGGTTCCGGGACCTCCGCACTGCCTGGCGGCTGCCCGGACGGGCCTTGCTGCTCGGCTTGCCACTAACTCTCGCCCTGACCGCCGTTTTCGCCCACTCTATTGTCGGGCTGCCGTGGCTCGAAGCGTTCCTCCTCGGCGCCATCCTCGCCCCAACAGACCCAGTGTTCGCCGCGGCCATCGTAGGCAGGAAGGAGGTCCCCGGCCGTCTCAGGCACCTGCTCAACGTTGAATCCGGCGTCAACGACGGCCTGGCGCTGCCCATCGTGCTGATCCTGCTCGCCGGCGCCGGGGGCAGCAACACCCACGGAGATGAACTGCTCATCGAAATCGTCCTCGGTATCGCTGTCGGTATCATCGTTCCGGCCCTCGTGCTCGGGCTCGAACGCCTCCCGTTTCTGCAGGCCATCCGATCCCTGCAGCCCCTGCTCGCCGTGTCCATCGGGCTGCTGGTCCTGGCCATCTGTCAGGGAACCCACGCGAACCTCTTCCTCGGCGCCTTCGCCGCGGGCATCACGGTCGCCACCTTCGGGCCCGAAATCCGCCACGAGTTTGAGCAGTTCGGAGAACTCGTCACCGAACTGCTAAAACTCGCTGCCATCATGGTCTTCGGTGCCCTAATTACCCCGGCTTTCCTCTTCAGCGAGATTCCCCTCTCTGGATGGGTCTTCGCACTTTTCGCCCTTCTCATTGCCAGGCCCCTCGCTCTTTTGGTCTCCTTCATCGGAGCCAAGCTCAGCCGGGGAGAACAGATCACCGCCATGTGGTTCGGGCCGAAAGGCTTCGCGTCGGTGGTATATGGCCTGATCATCCTCGAATCAGGTATCCCCCTGGCCGACCAGATTTACCACTTGGTTGCCCTCGTTATCGTCCTCTCCATCCTTTCCCATTCCTCCACCGACGTGGTCATCGCCCGCCGGTTTGGCCGCAACCAAAGCCCTACAGGACAAGCAGGCATCCCGCCCCACTGAAAAGGAGCCACGAGAACCCCGCTGGCGGAGGACGAGGAAAGTGCGCATTGGCACCCTAGCCGCAACCTCACCGGTGCGCGCCCTGTAGAAGAAGACGCCAAAGCCCGGAAGGGAGTGCCGTCTTCCGTGACGCGGTGCTGCCGAGCGAAGCTGAGGTGGAAACTCAGCTGCCCCATTTTTTCTGTGGCGACGAGGGCGGGGACGGCGATGAGGCTGCGATCCCGCACCTCTGCCCTGACCTTGGGTACGGAGGCGCCCAGAGTCTTCGACGAGGCCAGGTCCGTAGGATTCCCGGACCTGGTTGGTGCGACCTCGGATGTCGAACGGACAGAATCGTCGTACCGCTCCGGGGGCCGCCAGCTCACGCAGCTACTTAACGCAAGGCGTTACGTGCACGGTAATCGATACCGGCATCGTTCTCGGCATGTCAGGGGTCCCACTGCGATCGAGAAAGGCGTTCATCGGAATCAATTGCAGAGGCTTTATCGGGGTTGTTCCCAAGTTCCGGAGTTGCTGCTGGTAAGGGTTTCTCCTGGAGTCAGGTAATGCCGGAAGGTCAGGGACTTTCAGCATGCTCTCGCAGATAAGCCGGTATCGGCCAGGCTCATCACCTTTACCTGCACTAGGTTCCGGTGGTGGCTGTGTTGGCATGTGAGACGGCGAACCGTTCGAGGTCTGGTGGTTCTGCTTCCGTAATGGGAGACCAGGTGGCGGAGGGCAGTGCCCCGGAATGTTGTGGGAGGTGGTCTGCCTGGGTCGGTGCGCATCCGGTGACGGAAATCAGGAGCGCCCCAGCCAGCGCGGGAGCAACCCACCACCATGTCCTCTGCTGGCGTCCCTTGCGGTGCAGGGTATTGACGGGGTTCAGCCATGCCCATCGGTCGTCCTTGGCCGGTGGGCGGGGAGGGGCCGTGCGCAGGTGTGGTGTCGAAGTTGCAGAATCCGCGCGGTTCCTGCGATGGCGACGAGGATCCCGCCGCTGACGGCGGCGATCAGCAACGCCAGGCCCAGGGAGAAATCCGCTGCTGCCCCGACATACCGGACGGTGACGCGGTCCTGGTTTTGGACGGTGAGCAAAATGAGCAGGACCAGGACGAGCAGCCCGGCGCTGGTCGCGGCCCAGGCCATGCCGAGCCGGGTTACTGGTGTGCTCTGCGGGTCTGCTTGCTCGGGCGGGGTTGCGTTTGGGGCGTGGTAGTATCACGTTCAGCCGTCGGCGCGCATCGGCCGGTTCGTGCCGTCCTACTGGTAAGGGTTGCTGCGCCATGTCGCGTCACCGTCGTTACTTCCCGGGTCCTCCGTGGACCATCTGTTGTCAGCCTACGCCTCGTCAGGAAGTGCTCGAGGAGGCTTTGCAGTTGCAGGTTTACAACGAAAGCGGTGCTTGCCTGGCTGATCTTGTACGCAAGCGACAATAGCGCTGTTTGGGTGCTGAGGGGGTTTATCGGGGTGGGCCCTGGCACTGGTCGGTGCCGCTGGCGGGCAGCCTGTCAGGACCCTGACATCCCGGTGACTCCGTGCAGCGCTGAGGCGTTGCCGAGCTTGCTCTTGGGGATGACGCTGAGTGTTCCGTTTGTTTCCAGCACCACGGCGGCAACGTCTGCCACATCTCCTGCCCCGGTTGCGCGGATGGCTTGCAGGATTTCTGATTCGCTGAGCCGGTTCTTCCGCAACTGGGAGTGCTGGATTTCCCCGGATACAACCAAAGCTGCGGGCTTGGACGCCACGACGGTACGCGTGGCGGGGACATGCGCAGAGGCCCAGGCGACAGCGAACTGAAGCGCTGCCAGCACCACCAGGGCGGTCAGCCCTTCGAAAAACGCCACGTCCTGGCTCAGCAAAATGGTCGCAAGGGTTGAACCGAACGCAACGGTGACCAGGAAATCAAAGGCGTTCAACTGTCCCAGGGTTCTCTTGCCCGAGAACCGCAGCAGGACCACCACCGAGGCGTAGGAGGCGGAACCGACAACAACGACACGGAGGATCTCCGCCCAGGAATCAAACCACATAACAACAAACTCCTTCGACACAACGGGTGGAGAAAAAAGATGTTCCCCTGCAAGGACGGACAGTAGTCTTAGTACCCATCGCGGGGTCAATGCCACGACGCCGGTCACGGTACCGATGTCAGGCTGTGAGATCTTCAATTCGGCTATCAAGGCGGGAGGCAAACCAGTGAACAGCAGGACTGACCGCTGGGCGGACGCGATCCGGACCCGGCTCTGGCCTGTCCCGACGCTGGCGGTTGCCCTCGCCGTAGCATTGGGGACTGCCCTTCCGGCACTGGATGCAACAGTTGATGGGCAGCTACCCGGGAGCGTGAGCGTGCTCCTGTTCAGTGGTGGCCCGGAAGCTGCGCGGGCCGTACTGCAGGCGATCGCCGGTTCGCTGATCACCGTGACGTCATTGACGTTCTCCCTGACAGTGGTCACGCTGCAACTGGCCAGCAGTCAGTTCTCCCCGCGGCTACTGCGGACTTTCTCCGCTGACCGGTTTGTGCACGGGACGCTGGCACTTTTCCTGGCCGCATTCGCATTCGCCCTGACCGTCCTTCGCAGCGTCCGGGGAGAGGGCAGCGGGCATGCGCCGTTCGTCCCCGAAATATCTATCACGATCGCGTTCGCACTGGCCATTGCAAGCGTGATCGGACTTGTGCTCTTCCTCGCCCATCTGACACGCGAGATCCGGGTGGAAACGATGATGCGCACCGTCAACAAAGAAACCCAGGGCACCATGGACCGGGTCTTTCCAGCGGACCGGCCCGCGCAAGGCCCCGCGCCCAGGCCCTTGGCCGAAAGCTTCCGCATCCAGGCAGAATCCTCAGGTTTCCTCACTTCCTGGGACGAAGCCGCCCTCTTGGAAGCGGCCAACAAGCACGGCGCTGTGCTGCGGCTGGACAGGGAACCGGGCAGCTCCCTGATACAAGGTGTTCCGTTCGCTACCGCATGGCCACTGAAGACGGGAACACCCGTCACGGCCAAGGATCGAGCCGCATTCAGCATTGCAGTCAACGCCGCCGTCGCAACCGGTTTCGAACGCACCAGCGTCCAAGACCTTGGGTTCGGATTCAGGCAACTCGTTGACGTCGCCGTACGCGCCCTCTCCCCCGGCATCAACGACCCGACCACCGCTGTCCACATCATCGGCCACCTCTCCTCCCTCCTATGCCGCCTCGCCGAACGCGAGGGCGGCCCTGAGCAGCTCACCGACGACGAGGGGCGAGTCCGCGTGGTGCTTCCCCTTCCGTCCCTGCCCGAACTCCTGGGCCTGGCCATGACCCAGATCCGGCACTACGGAGCAACAGATCCGGAAGTGGCCCGCCGACTCCTCCAGCTCTTGCACGAGCTGGCCTTCTGCGACCGGAAACGATCGCTCCGGATGGTGATCCTGGAACACTTGGACCACCTGCGCGATGCCATCACCGCTTCGTCGCACCTCGAACGGGAGCGCCAAGAGCTGCTGGACGACATTGACACCTGCGCCGCAAGTGTAGAGGTTGGCGAGAAAACGTGACGCCAACGTGACCTGCGCTACTTGATGCCAAGCTAGGCTTGGTGAGTGTCCACGACGAAGTGGCCAACCGCCACGCGCCCCGACGGGCCACCGGCCGCGATCGGACGCCCCGGCCCGCTGCAGATCACGTTCATAAGCCTGCTGTTGACCCTGATCGCAGCGGGAGCAGCCTCCTACTATCACGGCAGCCGCTATGCCCTGATAGGACACGACACAGCCCTTTCCGCTCCTGCCCAGCCCATCGGAGTCACCGAAACACACTCTGAAGTGGCCCCCGCCCATCCTGAGGCCCGGACCGCACTCGCCCAAGCCGGGCACCTGCCGGATCAAAATACCGAAGAGAAACGCTGCTGCGAACGACGGCCGGCCCCTCGAAGCGAACCGCCACCGCTGCTGGCCTGGGCCGTCAATCCGCCCGATCTTCCCCCTCGCGCCCCGCAAACGGGTGCCCACGCCCCTGCCCTACCCGGGCCTGAACTCCGGGCGTTCAGACTCATCACGCTATCGGTCAGTCGTACGTAAAGGCACCCTCGTTCTCCACTCGCCGGTACCTGCGGCTACCTTCAGGCCGGAACAACCTCCCGCAACCCCTGCGCCGGAAGCGCTGCGTCCCAGGTCCCGGACTTAATCAGGCCCCTGGCCAGCGCGAAGAAACCGTTCATGCTTGACCCAATCGAAACGGACCACCACCATGGCACAGCACAAAACCACAGCACCCGCCACAGTCCCTACCGACCCGCAACTGCGTCGGATGCTGGCCACCCACATCCACTGCGGCGAAAAAATGGAACCCGTCCACCTGCCCAACACCCAGGATCCATCCGGGCCGACACCGTCATCCGGCCAGAGGGTGGTCACGTATCGATGCTTCTGCGGATTTTGCTTTGACGAGACACCAAATTAGGACAGAAGCCCGGCAAGAGCTGCGACCAATCTAGTAAGTATGCTGATCTTTTACTAAGGTAGGAAAAAGACACTGACAGCACAACGGAGGGCTGACCCGCTTTGGCACCTGCGTCCGCACGGACTCCGGCCACCTCATGGGCGGTGGCATGCATTGGACTGTGCCTGATCGTGCTGGTCACCGCAGTGAGCGTTTGCTCCGCCGCGCTGTGTGCCCGGATGCAACACCCGGCGGCGCACGGCACCACTGCAGTCCACGCCATACAGCCGGCCAGTAAAGCTGACATGCCGGTTCCAGCGTCCCGGCCTTCAGGCAGTCCGGCCCATGATTCCTGTTGCGTAGCGGACGGGCGCCAGCTCCTTGCCGTCCTTCCGACGCAGCGGCTGCTGCCGGACAACCAGGCGACTGTGATCCAGGTAGAGACCACTGCCGCCGGGAAGGCGGGTCAGGTACCCCTCGGTGCTTTCGATCCTGTCTTGGAAAGACGGGACCATCTGACGCCGTCGTTGTTCGTCCTCTCGATCAGCCGCACGTAAACCGGCCCTTGCCTCCCCCAACCAGCAATTAGAGGGCCGGGCTGGTTGGCGCCGCAGTACCCGGGGGCTGTTCCATGACTGCCACCCCATTTCAGTCGAACCCTGTGGATTCCGGCCGTGGCCTACGGTCCTTGGCCGGCAAGGAGAAGGAGAGAATCACCATGACACACCACGTTTCGTCCATGCTCGACACCTACCCGAAGGACCTGGGCGGGGTGGACAAGGAAAAGCTGGCAGCATGCATCGAGGCCTGCTTTGAGTGCGCCCAAACCTGCACGGCCTGCGCCGACGCCTGCCTGAGCGAGGACATGCTCGCCGAGCTGACCACATGCATCCGTACCAACATGGACTGCGCTGACATCTGCAACACCACCGGGCGGGTCCTGTCCCGGCTCACCGCCTATGACGCCAACGTCACCCGCACCCTCTTGGAAGCCTGCCGCACCGCGTGTAAGGCCTGCGGGGATGAATGCGCCCAGCACGCAGAAATGCACGAACACTGCCGGGTCTGTGCAGACGCCTGCCGCCGCTGCGAACAGGCCTGCCAAGACCTGCTATCCGCACTCGGATAAGCCGCCAACACCGGCCAGCCGTTCCGCCGCCCCGGTAGCGGCGGAACGGTGCCGGCCCGGCAAAGGAGACCCCAATGAGTCCAGCTGACAACCACCCTGACACTCCCAGCGCCCACGGCCAGCTCCCGGGCAAAAAGGACGGCAACACTACCGCCCCGCAGCGGAACGGCGAACACCATTCAAGGATGTACATCAAATTCGCCATCATCATGCTGGTCAGCCTCGGCACCATGTGGGTGCTGTCCATGTCCATGGTGCGCTCCATCGACCACTTCTACTTCAACCTGAGCAACTTCTGGATGGCCCTGCTCATGGTCGCAGCCATGGGCATCATCATGACCCTCGGCATGTGGTCCATGTTCAAGAACCGGAAAGCCAACATCGCCATGCTGGCCGGGTTCGCCGTCCTGTTCGGTGCCGTCTTCGCCCTCGGACGCACCGAGACGTTCGTCGGCAACGAACAATTTCTTAAATCGATGATTCCCCACCACTCCCGGGCGCTGCTGGTCTGCCAGGAATCAGACATCACCGATCCTGAAATCAAGGAGCTCTGCAACTCGATCGTGAAGTCCCAACAAGAGGAAATCAACCAAATGCAGGCAATCCTTGACCGCTACGAACCCGACTGAGAGGACCCTGACACCAAGCCGCGAAAAGGCATGCCGGCAACTCGCTCTGCCAGCTGTACAGGGCCCCGGGCCCGGTCCACTCCCCTGATCCAGCCCCGGCATGACAACCGGGGCGATTACGGCCAGCCAAGACTACGAGAACCACTTGCGGGGCCGCGAGATGCACAGTGTCCGGGGCCAGAGCGGTCCTAATTCCCGCCCGGTGGAGATGGGGGGTCTCTAGTGACTCCCTAACGCCCAACTGCGCAGCACCCGGTTTCGCGAATCCGAAACACGGCAAGCTACCTGGGCTATCCATACGTTTGCTGTTGCCGTAAGCCGATCTGCTCGCTGCGGACCTGAAAGCGGCCATGTAACGCCGGACGGTGATTGATCTGTCGACCGGAATCATCATGGCTGAAAACCGCTGTACCCGGGAACAGGCCTTCGAATTCCTGGATCAGGCATCGCAGAACCCGCAACCAGAAACTGCATGACGTCGCCGCGGACATCATCGGCAAACGAAACGGTGCACGTGTCGCCAACGACCCACTTCGACAACTGAGGCCCGCTGGGCCTCCCACACAAAAGCGAAGCTCGGGAACGTGGAGGGCCCGCACACTGCAGAACGGGCCATCCAGCCCCGCCCTGTGCTTTCGCGAGACACATCAACCAGGCCAGCTGCATCTCAAGATGCCATCAAGAAGTGGGATGGACCACGCTTTCGACCTGATGAAAGGTCGCGGATCACCGGGGGACAGAAAGGGCCCCTTCTTCGATGTGTGCCCCGGGAGGGTCTAGACTCACAGGGACTCACAAGACTCACAAGGACTCACAGGATCTGCGATGATGAACCCCTTCCGGCCAACGGCCGGCGCCACTCCTCCTGAGCTCATCGGCCGCGAGGGGACTCTTGATGAATTTGAGTATGGCTTGCAGCTTGGTTCCGGGGCGCCCGGGCTGTTAACCATCATTACCGGCGCCCGCGGCATCGGCAAGACTGCCCTGCTCAGTGAAGCCCAGGACAAGGCCGCCCAGCAAGGATGGGTGGTCATACCGGAGACCGCCACGCCCGGGTTCCTGGGGCGGATGGGTGAGACCATGCGTGTCCATTTGGAGGAGCTCGGCTCCGGCCCGGCAGGGCGGAGGGTCACAGCGTTGGGGGTGGCTGGTTTCACCGTGACCACGCAGTTGCCGCCGGAGCGCCAGGTTGACTGGCGGCGGCTGGGAAATCAGCTGCTGAAAGTTCTCGCGGAGCAAAAGACCGGCCTGCTTTTCACCGTTGACGAAATCCACTCGGCAGACCGGACGGAACTGTCCCAGCTCGCCGCCGACGTCCAGCACTTCGTCCGCGAGGGACTCCCGATCGGGCTAATCTTCGCCGGACTGCCGGCAGCAGTCTCGGACCTGCTCAACGAGGGAGTGGCAACGTTCCTGCGCCGTGCAGACCGCATTGACCTGCACGCCGCGACCATCACGGCGGTCGAGCGCTCCTACGCCAGGACCTTCCGCGATACCGGCATCAGCATCAGCGATGACCTGGTCCAGCACGCGGCGAAGGCCACCGGAGGGTACCCGTTCCTGATCCAACTCATCGGCTACCAGCTCTGGCGACAAGCCGAAATCAACAACATGGCACTCGAAGAAAAGAACGTCCACCAGGCCATTGACGCCGCCATCCGCCGTCACGAGACCACGGTGATAGAGGCCGCACTCTCCACGGCATCGGATAAGGACAAGGATTTCTTGCGTGCCATGGCCGTAGACGACGGCCCTGTCGCCGCCGGTGACATCGGAAAGCGGCTGGGCGCCAAGTCCAACGTCGTCGCCAATTACCGGAACCGGCTCATCGCTGCAGGACTCATCGAAGCCCCCGCCTACGGCAAAGTCGACTTCACCATCCCGGGCCTGCGGGAGTACCTCCGCAAGACAAGCGACCGATAACGAAGCTACGGAGCGCGCCATGACCAGGCCTGAGAACCACTTCATCCTCTCCGACGAAGACCTCATCAAAATAAGAGCTGCCGCCCGGATACTTGAGGAGCTGGATTCAGCCCGCCCTGCGGAAATGAATGAACTCTTCTACGCAGCCCACTACTGGGACCTACTGGAATCCCTCCGTGACTTGCTGGAAATGCTCGACTTCGGCAATACGACCGAGCATCGCGGCGCCCCCGGGTAAGCCTCAACCAACTAACTTGCCGCCCATCCGTCAAGGCTCATGTGCTGGACCACGTGTGCACATCCAGGGCGTACCATCCGAAGGTTTTGGACGAAACCGGTGCCGAGAACACTCTGCTGCGCTATGGGACGCTCTTACCGTTATCGGCTTTGTTCTGTGGGGACACGGCCCGACGGGGCGTTTTCGTACAGGTCAGGGCTGGATGGTTCTGGCGTCTGGAAACCAGCCGTCGGGTGCTTTCCTGGGTTCGAGGAGTTCGGGTTCGCGGTGTTCTTTCATGTCGCAGTTGTAGAACGGCCCTTGAGGGTCCAGGAGGACGCGCATGTGGTGGTCTGCGTGGTCCCGCCACCAGACGCTCATGCCGGTTGCCGGGTCAAGGCGAAGGTGCTCCCAGGCCCGCCAGAGTGCTGCGACCCGGGAGACGGCTTCGGGGTGGAAGTACCATTCGGTGCACCACTTGGCCGACTTTCCCGTGACGTTGCGAACATAGGTGGGCAGCAGCTGTTCATGGAGGAATTCTTCGGCGGATCCGTAGACGAGTTCCGGCGCTTTCTCTTCATCCCGGCCGTTCACAGTCGGCAGCGGCGTGTCCGTGTCGTACAGGTCGAAATCATTCGCCATGGACCTGGTCCTTCCTACCTTGTAACCCAGGGATTAGCCACCGGCTCAGCCGGAACGGCAACGGCCGGGTCTTCGGGGCGCGGGCTGTACTTCGTGATGGAGGACTCCACGGCGTTCTTGTGGGGTCCGGTGTACCAGGGCATGGTCCGCACCAAGGTGGCGGGTGCTCCGGAGGCGAGGACGACGGCGCGGCCGCGGTCGAGCTCGGCGAGGTTGGAGATGTCGAAGATGCGTTCCTTGCCTTCCTGGCGGGAGCGGCTGGACCCGGATTTCCCGGCGGAGGTGGAGACGTTGATGTAGCTGTAGTCCCCGATCAGGTCCGAGAGCGCGCGAAGGAAGCCTTCTTCGGCGACGCCGCCGCCGTAGACCTTCACGTTCGCCGCTGACCAGATTTTCCGCATGTTCGCCTCGCCCCACAACTCGACACCTTGGGACCAAGACTGCAGGACGCCCATGACGATCAGGCCTTTGGAGCCGTAGTGGCTGAACTGGTCCGGCAACCCGGCCCACCGGACGACGTTGGCCAGCTCATCGAGCGCGAACAGACCAGGTTGGGGAAGCCGGCCGCCGGAGCGTTCGGCTCGTTCTTCCATGGCCTCAGCGATCGCCACGGTCAGGGCTGTGGTGAGCGGCGCGGCGGAGCCGGCGCCTTCCTTGGAGAGGATGTAGATCGTTTCCTGCGACGTGGCGAAGGCGTGGGGGTTGAACTGGCGGCGGGTGTCGGTGTCCACTGTCGCTCCCCCTGTCGGGGCGACCCACCGGAGCGTGTTGCGGCTCTTGAGGCATTGGATCATCTTCTCTGCCGTGCCGAAGATCCCATCGCGCTGCTTGTCAGCCAGTTCAAGCGTGGATTCCAAGCCCTTGTACTGCAACTCGTAGTCGTGCTCTTTGAGGATGTTGATGGGTTCCCGGTTCACCTGCTCGGTCACCCACAGATACACCTGTGTGATGGGCAGTTCCCCGAGCGCGGCCGCGAGGAAGTACGAGGAGAGGACGTCCTCAGCTTTGGGATCAAAGTAGGCATCGGGCTTGGACCCGGGCACACGGGACCCGGCTGAGAAGTGCTGGGTGAGTTTGTACGCTTTCTCCTCGTCGGTGACGTAGGAGAGCGGGTTCCACCACCAAGTGGGTTCTTCCTGGGCGATCTTCTGCGGATCGAACACCCACACCGGGGCGACCAGCTCCCGTACGCCACGGGTGCCGTCCACGACGTCGCGCTTGTTCGAGGTCGACACCACCGCACCGGGTGCGTCCAAGATGGCCGGTATGACCCGGGAGGTTGATTTACCGGTCCGCGGCCCCCAGATGTCCAGGGACAGGTCCTCCCAGGACTGGATGAACTTCTGCCCCGTTGAGACGACTTTGCCGACCACGATGCCCGGAGTGTCCGTGACGCCCAGGCGCTCGGCCGTGGCCTTGGCTCCCTTCTCCGAGAACGCGTGCAGTGCTTTCCCGCGGCCAAGGTACCGGGCTGCCTTATCGACACGGGCGCGCTTGGACGCACCACTCCGCCAGGCAACAAGCACGACAGTGCCCAAGGCCAGCACCACACCGGCCATCAGGCAGACAACGACCGTGGCCCCGGTCGGCCACGGCACCCGGCCCTTGATCAGGCCGGCGATCAGATCAACAGGGTGCGCCGGTGGTGCCTGAAGGCCTGCCATCGCCGAACCCAGGTGCAGTGCCGCGTAGCTGCTGCCGCCGCCGACGACGATGAAACCGATGGCGAGCCAGACCAGCAGGGCGTCACCAACCCCGATTCCTTTGCGGTTTGGTGCGCTCACTGGGTGCCTCCTTCACTGGGCGGAACCGGGGCTGCCGGTTCAAGCAGGGTCTTCGATGTGGTGCTCCACTTGGCATTTGTGTCGTTGATGCCTTCGGGGCCTTTCTCCAAGGACGTGAGCCCAACCTGGACGGGGATCCCGGGACGGCCGCCGACCTTGATCAGGAACTTTCCCCGGCCCGGGGGTTCGACGTCGACACCGCGGGAGTCCCACGCGGGCGGGTCCTGCCAGCCGATGAGCTTCTGCTGCTCCTGACGGGACAGCGGAATGGCTGAGGTCAGTTGGGGCATTTCCGAGGCCGGGAGTCCGCCGCAGATGACCATGCCGGAGCGTTCGACGAAGCCGCGGGCTTTCATCCGGTCCTCTTCGGCCGGCAGGGCCAGCAGGTCGGACATGGTGTGGGAGATCATGATCTGCCCGACACCGACGGAACGGTTCAACCGGGTCAAAGCGTCGACCCGGTCGACCATGCCCTTCCCGGCGCGCAGGGCCCGCCACAGCTCGTCCAGGATGACGAAGTAGTTCCGGCGCGGTTCCAGGCCGGCGTCGGCGAGGGCGTTGGCGACGTTGACCGTGCCGAAACCGTAGGACCAACACGCCAGCAGGACGGCGGCCTGCAGGTCAGTTTCGGTCTCATCAATGCTGGAGACGTCAAAGACCACGGCCCGGTCGCGGACCATCGGCTCGCTGGTCTGGCGGGAGAAGATTTCTCCCAGTTTCCCGCCACCGGTCAAACCGAGCAGGGTGGCCTCCAACGCACGGGTCTCGCGCTGGTAGATGGTCATGTCTCCCCGGTCGAGGGCGACCTGCCGCAGCTCATCAGGTGCTGACACGATCACGTCCAGCAGGTCTTTCAACACCGGAACCCCGTCGAAGCGGTCATCGAGGACCCGCAATGCCCGGTCCAGGATCGTCTGTTCCTGGTCGGTGGGCGGGCTGTTCCGGCTGATCGTGATCAGCGAAACCACCATGGTCAGGCGGCGGCCGTGCGCATCGGCACGGACCCGTGCCGCGTCCTCAGGATGGCCGTTCTCTTCCAAAA
The DNA here is from genome assembly GCF_026013155.1 of Paenarthrobacter sp. PAE-2. Classification (NCBI taxonomy): domain Bacteria; kingdom Bacillati; phylum Actinomycetota; class Actinomycetes; order Micrococcales; family Micrococcaceae; genus Paenarthrobacter; species Paenarthrobacter sp. PAE-2. The sequence goes on from NZ_JAPDNV010000036.1 coordinate 15,664, forward strand.
GTTGCGCGGCCTCGACAGCCTGGCCGGGGTCAAGGATGTTCAGGTACCCGACGCCTCGGCCAAGCCGGATGACCTGCCCGCCGAGCGCCCGGACGGCTTTGACATGCTCGCCTTTGAGGTCACCGAGGATCAAGGGGTGCACCCCTTGGGCGGAGAGCCCGATGAACATGCGCCGGACGACCGTGGACTTTCCCAAACCGGGTTTGCCCAAGATGAACGCTGAGGGGTTGGAGATCAGCCGGGCGCGCTGGAACCAACTGATCGGGTCGCAGCAGACCGTGGCCTGGGTTTCCTCATGCCGTCCCAGCGGGACACCGATCATGGGCGAGGACGCACCGGAGGAGAACGGCCACAACCCGCACACCTGCACGGTTGTTCCCCGGTACTCCTTCACGGACGGGACGAGCCGGGCCATGCCCCCGCCACGCCCGGACCAGCCACGGGCACCAGGACCGGCCTCACGCGACTGCTTCCCCGTCTTCTTCGGCCCACCCTCGACTGGAGCAGCAGCATATTTTCTAGGCTGGGAGAAGAGTTTCATGCCGGCCATTACAGGGCATCCTTAATCTCGGACGGGACCATGCTGTGCTGGGGCAGCACCAGCCCCAGGGGCAGGGACGCGGCGAACGCGGTGTCCTGGGCCCCGTAGGCGCGGCGCAGCAGCACCCGGGCGGTGCCGGAAGTCTGCTCGACAGCCGCAACGGCGTCCGGCAGGCGTTCGGTGTCGGTCACGGTGGCCGTGACGACCAGGCCGAAGTTCACCAACCCGGCACCTTGGGCTTCTTCCTGCGCGGTCTGCGCCGCTGACCGGGCGTCCACCAGGGCGCGGGCGGAGGGGCGGTTTCCGGAGGTGATGCGGACGTTGGCGTTGTTCTGGTCCCGCTCGACCACTGCCGCGGCCCGGGCCGAGCCCATCGGACGATACAGCAACGACACGCGTTTGCGGTCAATGTCCCCGTGCGGGGCCATCAACCGGGACAAGACCGAGGAGTTCACCGATCCACGCGGGGCACCGGTCATGGTCCAGGACACCGAGAACGCCGAATCGTGCCGGTAGTCATCCCAGCTCGCCTGCGTCGCTGTAGGGCCGACCTCACCCCACGTCAAGGACACCGTGGAACCGGCGGCGTGGGCTTCATCAATGATCAGTGCCGCCGGCGGGTCGTAAGCGATCCTCACGACCTCGCAGAGCTCCTGGGCGGACATCGGACGGGCAATACCGGCCCCGGTGGACTGCAACCGTGCGGACAGCCCCGGCATCCGCGAGGCCAGGTCACGGGCAACATCCTCCGGGGTCCGCTTCTTGGCCCCGGACCGGACGGCGGCGTTGAACGTCAACGACACCCAGGCCCGGACCGTGGCAGATCCTTCCGGGTAGGTGTCCACAACCTCGTGCAGCATCTCCTTGGCGAAGGCGGGTGCGTCCGGGTCGATGGTCATCAGCACTTCGTTCCGGAGCCGGTACCCCGAATCGGGTGCGGTTTCCACGGTCACGGCCGCGGCGTCCAGCCCGGCCTCATCGGCCAAGGAGGCGAGCCAGCCGCCCCAGTTCGCGACCCACGCATCAACCTGCTCGGGGTCAACCAAGGATGCCCCGTCAGGTTCGGTGGAGAAGATCACAGTGAAATGACTTGTCGTGGGCACGTGCAGCACAGCGAAGGGGCGCTTGTAGGAGTCAGTGAATTCGTACAGGGTCGACTTCGCAGCCAACCCCGGGAGTTGGTACATGCCCCACCCGGTGACACCGAGCGGGCCGGAACGGTACAGATTCGTCCCGGAGGACCGGGAGACCTTGAAGGCCATCCGGGAGCCGAACCGGTCGACAATGGACTGGCCATGCTTGTCCTTGACTGTCAGGAGCAGGGCGCTGACACCGGCAAAGGCAAGAACGCCCAGGCCGACGAACAGGCCCCACAGAGCGAAGCTCACAATTCCCGCCAACAACCCGGCAAACACGATAGCCGTACCGAGCGCGCCGAGGTTGGCCAGCCCGGCCGAGCGCGGGACACGCCAGTTGCCGTAGGACGGTTCCTTGTACTCGGTGCTAATTGCTGCCACTGGGGCCCTCCCCTACTGAATCCTGCGCTATTTGTTCAATGGCCTGCGACGTCCTGGACGCCACCTTTGCTCCAGTAGCGACGGCCACGCCCGCCGGGCCGGCTGCCACTGCTCCCCCGCCGGCTGCGGTTGCCCCTGCATCAGTTCCGGCTCTCGCTCCAGCGGCCCCAGCCTTTGCAGCTGCTGTCGTGCCGGCGGTTCCGCCTGGACCCGTTGGGCCAGGCACGGGCTGTCCTCCCCCGCCTCGCGGGCCCGGGTTTCCATCGCTGCCCTTGGGCGAACTACCGGGGTGCGTGCTTTGGGTGTTGGCAGTGTTTGTTGACGAGGAAGGGATGGGGGAAGCGTTGCCCCTGCCGTTCCCACCCCGGCCAAGGGAAACGGCGCCGGTGGCGATCGCTCCGACAGCTGCTCCTGCTGCCGCACCACTGCCTGAGGCGACGGCACCGACCATCGGAGTGACAAACCGCATGAGAGCAGGAAGAGCGAACAAAGCCACGACCATCAACGTGAAACCCGTGATCGAACCGATCAACGCGTCCTTTACCCCACTGTTGCCCATCAGGAGGAACGCCACCGAGTACACGATGGCGGCGGCTGGTTTGTAGAGGATAAAAGCGATGGTCCAACCCACAGCTTTCTGAAACCACTGCCTTCCCATCTCAGTGTTCGTAAACGCGGCAGTGGTCGGCAGAATCCCGGCCAGAATCACCAACATGCCACTGCGAACCACCATGAGAACTATCTGGACAAGGGATGCCAGCAGGCCGATGAGACCCAAAACGATCAGGATGAACACCCCAACACCGGTCTGGTTCGCCATCACCAGCAGCTGCATGGACTCTGCGAAGCCCCTGCCGTCCGTTGATCGCTGGATGATCTCGGCAGCAAAAGCATCCGCCGCGATCACAAGAATCGAGATCACACCCAAGCCCAGGCCAGAGACCAAAGTCAGGGTGACAAGGGAACGCAGAAGATCTTTGAGCGGTGCGCCCCGCTGCTCCCAAATGAGCCGAATGCCGCCGAGAATGACGGCCAGAACTGCCAGCGCCAACGTCCACGGCATCAACTCGCTGTTGACGATGGAAACAACAGGGCTCGCCGTCGAGCCGTCTTGACTGGTCAGGTTCACCGTTGGAGTCGAAACCCAGAAAGTAGACAGAGTCGTCACCATCTGGCTCATGCCCTCCATGATGGCTTTAGCCAAATTGCCGATGGCGTCATCGAGCATCCCGGAAACCGCATTGCCGCCCTGGCAGATGACGTCCAAGGGTACGCACTCAGCCATTTCAGACCCCGGCCCATGCAATATAGCCGCTCATGTCGCTGAGCGGGGCAACATCGTTTATGAGCTGACCGGAATCGGCGACCTTTACTTTCCAGTCCCCATCTAGCCATTGGAGAGGAAGCACTGCGTGAAACTGTTTTCCGCCGGAGGTTTGGAAAGCAAGGTCGATGTTGGCTTCGTTAGGCGTGTACGACTTGAGCAGGAACCCCCGGACCTGAACAGTGTCATTGGAACCTGTAGAGGGATCCAACGTCATAGCTTGCTGCTTGGCGGCCTTACGTCCGGCACCAGGGGCCATGAGTCTGTCGGCCAGCTTGATATTCATCTGCTGTGATTTGGACGAGCCGAGAGCCACAAGGTTGACGGCAGAGTACAGGGCGCCGGTTGGCGATTGAGCAAAGCAGGATCTGAATCCCGTATCGTCCGTCAGCCCCGGCCCGAATGTTCTTGGATTAGTGGGGGCTGCCATTTTGCCCACTAGTTCCCATTTGGTCACGGGTGCTTTCCCCAGGGCTGTGTCCGTTGAACCAGGGAGCCCGCAGACGCTTTTCCCTGCTGCAGCATGCGCGCTAGGGGTGGCTGCGGCCGCGTTGGAGGAGTCCGCGGCTGCTGGTTGGGCGTTTTCCTGTCCTTTGGGGAGCAGGAAGATCACGACGGCTGCTGCGGTCAGCGCAACCACCAGCGCAGCAGCAATGATGAAACCGGGTTTGGTGAAGGGATTGGCCTCGGTGGTGCTCTCTGTTGACTGGCTCAAAATTTTGACCTCCCGTTGTTGGTGCCGGCTTAGACGAAGGCACGGACGATACCGGCAGCGCCGGTGATGATGATGCAGCCGAGCAGGACCCAGCCGAGCTTGGCAATCGACTGCGCGCCTTCGCCGCGCTGGAGCTGGATGACCATGCCGATGCCGACGATGATCACGCCGAGGACACCCAGGACGAGCCCGATACCGGAGGCCCAGTTCAGGACAGTGAGTATCCCGCCTGCTTGCGGGGGAACGACCGGGGTCGGGTTGGGAATGGTGCTGGTGGCGATGGCAGTAATGGAGTTCATGGTCAGGCCTTTCAGTGGTTGGTGCTGGGGTTGGTGTGGGCAACCAGTGCCGTTACGTCGGTGATGAAGCGTTGGTATTCGCGGGCGGATGGAAGCGTTGTGGCGTTGCCGTGCCGCCATGCCTCGACCCAGGGAAGGGTCCAGAGGCGCGGCGCTCCCCCGCCGACGATCGCCGTGAAGTCGCGCAGTGCTTTGGGTGTTTTTCCGGGGGCGTCCGCGAGGACGGCCAGGCCGATGAGGTCAACGGCGGGTGTGGCCCCGGATGCCCATTGGGTCAGGGCGCTTTGTGCTGTGGTGAGGCCGCGCATGTCGGCGCGGCAGACCAGAAGTACACGGGCCTTGCTGCCGTTCTGCAGGACGGGCCAGCAATGCCCGGTTGCGCGTGCCCCGTCCAGCAAGTGAGCGATGCTGCTTTCGCCTGCTCCCCCATGGCTACCGACAACCCACAGGGCTGCATCGCCCGTCATGGCCCGGCTTGCCAAACGGTCTGCGGTGTCAGGGGCGACCATGCCTTTGAGCGGGGCGCTGATCACGGCCGCCGGCGGGACGTGCACGTCAGCTACTCCCTCCTCGGTACTCTCGGCCGGGGTGGTGACCCAGGGGTTCAGGGACAGTTGCATGGTTCCTCCTTTCTTAAGACGTAAGTGATGGGTTAGAAGCCCCTGGCGACGGCAGCGGCTGCGGCCAGCCACGCCCGCCGGGTTGCCGGCTGGAGGGCTTCGTAGCGGATGGGGCCGTTGACCAGGGCCGGATCGTAGGGGATCCGGACAACGGCCCGGACGAACGGTTCGAAGCCGTCTGCGATGCGCTGGGCTTCTGCCTTGGCCCGCTTGAGGGCATCGCCGGTCATGCTGCGCTTGGCGTCGGTGGACTCGGAGACGATCACGACGGCGTTGCGCGCCAGTTCTGCGTCGTGGCCACCACGGGATTCGAGGGTCTGCAGGGTCAACCTCGCGGCTTCGGCCCGGTCCTCGATGGCCGTGACCGGGACGACGAGCTGGTTGGTGTGCTCGATCATCCGACGCCAGTTCGCAGCCCGTGCGGTGTTGCCGGAGTCCATGACCACCAGCCGGTAATAGCGAGTCAGTACCTGGTGGGCGATGTCGACCTCCTCAGCCGTGACTTCGTGGTCGCCCTCGTCGTTCTCATCCGAACGCAGCACATCGAACTTGTCAGCCGTCTGGTGATGCACGAACTTAGCGATTTCGGCTGCGTTCGTGGACGGCGAGAGCAATTCGGTGGAGGAATCAATCAAGTCCAGCACGCTGCGGTTATGGGCGCCCTTTTCGGTGCGCCAACCCAGGGTGCCTTGGGATTCGTTGTTGTCCCACGCGACGGTGGCCGCTCCGCTGTAGCGGGCAAGGATGGCCGAGAGCATCACGACGGTGGGTGTCTTGTTGGCCCCGCCCTTGCGGTTGACGACGGCGATGGTCCGCGGTCCGGGCCAGTGCTGGCTCACGGTGCGGATATCTTCGCGTTCGGACAGCTCCTCCTGTGAGGGGTCCATGCGGAACCCGAGGCGGGTGAGTGTCCCGCGCCAGCCCTGGGTGGCCGGCTCCAGTACCGGGGCGCTGACCAGGAAGGAGGTTTCCTTCAAGCTGCGCCGCGTTGCCGGTGCCTCCGACCCGGTCACAGCTGCCTGCGGTCCCTCTGCACCGATGATCCGCTGCGTGGTTGAGCTGCCAGGTCCAGAGCTGACCTGGATCTCTGTCGCTACTTCGGCTCCTACGGGAGTGGGCGGCCAAGGCTGTCGCTCCACTGCGGCCGCCCTCGCTTCGACGTTGGCCGACTGAGCAGGAGTGGCTATCGGCTCAGGAGCCGCCACAGGGACGGTTTCAATGACAGCCGGGGCTGCGGTCTCGGGCGTGGTTGCCAGGGCCTGTGCACGGCGGCGGGCAGGGCGCGGTTCGTAGGAGACGGATTCGATCTTGTTGTCCGGGTGCACGATCAGTTCGCCGTGTCCTTCGGGGTCCTCGATCTGGACCCGGACCGGGCGCTGCAGCGTCTGCGCTTCGCCCACAACGACGGCGAGGGCGCTGTTGCGGAGGTCCTGCAGGGTCTCCCCGTCGGGGACGAAGCGGGAGTTACCGGCGACGACGACTTCGGCGGTTCCGTTGTCGCGGACGATGGCCCTGATGTTGGGAAAGGCCAGGACCTCAGTTGATGCAGTACTCATGAACTTCTTCCTTTAGGTGTCTGTGAAGTGAGGATGATCGGCGTCTAGGACGCTGGTGGAGTGAGCCGGTTGACCTTCCACGGGGCGTCCTTGCCGGTCCGGAGCAGCTGCACCGTGTAGGTCCCGGCGTTGGTCAGGACCGTGGCGGTGACGCCGTAGCCGTTGGCTTCATCAACGGCCAGCTTCGCCGGGCCGGTGACACGGCTGGCCGGGATGTTGGCCGGGTCCACTGCCGAGTAGTCGGCGGTGGCCCGCGGGGTGAGCCAACGGGCAAGATCATTGGCCCACTGCTGGTCCCCCACCGAAGGGCGGGCGAAGTCGGCCATGGCCTTCTGTGCGAGGTCCACGGCCTGATCCTTGCTGGCCTGATCCCAAGCAATGCCAATCGTGGGAGGAACGGTCCCGCCCGGTGCTTGCGGACCACTCTCCGCACTAAGGGAGACCCGAAAGGAAGGGGTGGCCGTTGACTCCCTTGGTGCCGGTGTGGTGTTCGACGCCGGTGCGCATCCGACACACAGCAGAGCCACCGCTGCGATGAGTCCCAAGGGCTTTTTCACTTCTTCTCCTCGTAATTGGGCAGGTACAGGAACGCGGAGGGAACACTGCTTTTCACGGTCCGGGTGTAGTAGTTGTGGTCATCCGGGGGCGGGTTGCCGTTGTAGCCCTCTTCGACGTAGGTCCCGTCATCACTGACTTCCTTGACCACGGCCACGTGCCCGAACGTCGGGTCCGATCCGCCCACACCGGGCGCGTACCAGACCACAGCCCCGACCCGGGGTGTCTTCCCGGAGGGCCAGCCCTTGGCGTCCCAGCCGGCCTTCCACGTCACAGCGGAGCCAAGGCCCTGCCCGTCCGGGCGGAAGTTGCCGTTGAGGAACTTGAAGGGGGCGCGGGTGGACCCCATCTGCTGGTTTACCCGCCACAGGGCGAAGTCAACGCATTCGCGGTAGAACATGCCCAAAGGCGACGCCGCGGCAGATCCTGCCCCGACCTGCCTCCAGGTCGGAGAATTCTTCCACGGGTAGTCATCCCCCGCGCCGGATTCCCCCGGCATCCCGCAGCCGCCGCCTTCAACAGAAAACTTCCCGTCCGAGAGGGCCTGGACGATCCTGACCGCTTCGGGCCAGTACTTCTGGTAGTGGTACGGGTCAGCGTTGCGCTGGACCCTGTTTCCGGCAATGCTCGGCTCCAACAGCTCCCAGCCCGGTACTGCCTGCAGCGCTTTGATGAAGTTCGTGGCACTGATGCTCGGGTCCATCCGGTCCTTATAGGAGCCCCACGCGCCGTTGTCGCGCTGCTGAAACAAACCACGCGAATCCGGTCCGGGACCGTCGCCGTAGTCCAGGGCACGCAAGCCCGACTCTCCCAGAGCCACCATGATGCTGATGGTCTGGCCCTTCACCGACAAGTTCCGGGCCTTGCCGGCGCCCATGATGGCGGCTGCGTTCTGCAACTGCTCCGAAGAATAGCCTTCAACCTTGGTGTTGCTCTGGACCGCAACGGCGACTGGGCCGCAGCCAGCGGCAGCGGGTTTGGCTGGAGCCAGCAGAAGAATGAAGGAAAAGATGAACCCGAGGAACAGAGCCGGAACAGCAATAAAGCCGACCAGTACAAAGGGGTTGGGACGGGTCATGCCGGGCTCCCGGCAGATACAACCACCCAAGGAAGAAGGCATTTACGGCTGAAGGAACCATGCACAGGGGGTTCTTCGTGTCGTTTACCCGGGGATGCTCCCATCGAGCACCAATTTTTCATTCCTTGTCCCTCCCCTAGGCACCCTTCAAAGTCGACCGGGCATACCCGGACTCAATCCGATCGAAAACCGAGATTCTTCACCGTCCTAGCTCACTGCTTGCCATGCGACCGTGATGCCGCACCGCCTTTGCACGTGCCGCCACAGCTGTTCCCCGTTCGTCCACGGCATCCTCGGGCCTGCAACTCGACTGTAGCTCAAAGTGTATCAATTAGCGATGCACTTGATTCTGCGACTCCGAGCCTCCGGAACAATCGGGCAAGATAGAGCCATGCCGCGCCTCATCCAGCCCAGCCATCCGCAGGAGGTTGAGGCAGCCATCGAAGTCCTCGGAAACCGGGCTCACGCGGCCATCCTGCGTTACCTGCATCTGAACGGCCCCTGCAGTACCGGCGAGATCCTCAGGGGAATCGTCCTGGAAGGCAGCAAAAAGTTGACGCGGCCTGGCCTTCAGCACCACTTGGAAGCGCTCGAAGCTGCTGGAGCCGTCACGGCCGATTCCCCGGCAGGGCACCGACACGGCAAGCGAGTGAAGTACCAGGCCAATATTGATGCCGTGGAGTTCGGAATGCTTCCCGCCTACGTCAACTACCTTCGCGGCAGATGAACGTCCGCACTGCATAACAAGCTGTCAAAGAGCGATACCTTCTTATTTCTCTAGAGCACGTTACATGCATTGAGTGAACATGTGCAACGCGCGTAGCAGACATGCTCTATGCGGGTGTCGAACAGTAGGCAACGTTAAGATGGCTGGGTTCCGTTACTCGCCTGAGTGGCTTTGGAGGATGAAGACCTGATGCTGACAACCCGCCACGTGCTGGCAGGCTTGGGGCTCTTTTTGCCAGTGGCGGGGATCTCCGGGCTTGCTCTGGTGATGGCCCGCAAGATCGTCAAACGGGGGCCTAAGGATTACCGACAGGCAACGCTACTGGCAGACAGACGCGGAATTCGCATCGACTTGGATGACTACACGAGGGCCCCAGGTGAGTTCGGTGTGTTCGACCCAGCGACGGAGAAGTACGCAAGAGTCGGCGACGTCACCTATATCAATGAGGATCAAAAGTATGTGGAGCGCCGGGTTGCTCCGTGGGACGTTGCGGAGGGACAGCTGGGGCCTATTGTCGATTGGACCCCGGATGTGTTTTTTCAACCCTCCGCGGTCAGGGGAGGTTATAAGGAGGTGAACGTCCCCACTTCCTACGGCGATGCACCTGCATGGCTATTTGAAGCCGATGACTCGGACGTGTGGGTGATTCATATCCATGGCAGCTGGACTGATCGTTCGATCATGCTTCGAGATGTCCACGCCTTCAGCCCGTTGGGCTTCACTTCCCTGGTTCCCACATTTCGCAGCGACCCGGACGTCAGCCCACCCCAGACGGACGTGAGTCACTTGGGGCAAACGGAGTGGCATGATGTGGACAGCGCTGTGTCATACGCCGTCGCGCGTGGGGCTAAGCGCATTATTCTCTCCGGTTGGTCAATGGGTGGGACCATTGCCCTGCTGACAGCGGAGCGAAGCCCCCACCGGGACCGGATTGTTGGGCTTGTCCTAGTAGGGCCCGTCACGAGCTGGCGTAAAGCCATCACGGCCGGCGCGGCGCGGGCAGGAGTGCCAGCCATTGGTGCCGGTCTGGCGATGGGCCTGTTACAGGTCTCTGTATTCACCAAAATGTTAGGGCTGCAGGAACCGATCGATTTCGACGCCCTTGACTGGGTGGACGCACCCAACAGGGTGAACGTTCCGACTCTGGTCCTTCACTCCGCCGCGGACCAAGAAGTCCCATGGGAGATGTCAGCCGCGTTCCACCGTGCAAACCCAGACACTGTCACGCTGGTCTCACTGCCTGAGGCCCATCACACACAGGAGTGGAATGCCTCCCCTCCTACGTTCACCAGGGAGCTTACGCGTTGGGTCCGCCGGACCATCTTAGTGAACGGAGCTAGGCCCGGGCATCCAGCTTGGCCTCAATCCGACTGATCCTTCCTTGAATTGATTCCGGAAAGTCCTTGGAGTGCAGTCGCTCGTAGTTGTGCAGCACGATGAGGCTTTTATAGACCCCGTTCTCCAAGGTCTCGTTGAACAGATCCCAAGCCGGGCGGGCCGGTGACCGGTCTGCATTGACCCGCATCCTCAAGACGGTTAGCCAGAGAGTATCGATCATCCAAAGGCGCAGCCTCGGGAGCTGCCTGGACACGAAAAGAATCAGCCATCCTGCCGCCGTCACGGAAAGGCCTATATAGAACAAGCGGTCAAACCAGGATCCGATCTCCCGGGCAACAGCGGCCCACGGTGAGAAGCGGAAGAGCACCACATAGGTAATGTGACACGACACCGCAACCGCCACCACCAGGAGGCCCACTGAGAACGTTGCGTAGAGCCCCTTTGCCTTGTGCCGAAGCATGTAGATGATTCTGAGCACGGTGAACAGCAGCGCGAGCATATACGTGCCGCTGTACAGCGCAGTGGCCAGCTGATTCATGTGGGTAGTAATGAAATCCGCAGCTGTCGGAGCTTTGTCTTCAATCATGGCGAAGCTGATGATCATCACAGGAATGCTCAGCAGGGGCGCGTAATAGGTCCATCTGAAAATGGGTACGTTCGCCAGCCGGCGCACGCTGTCATTGAAGAAGAAGATCGCCAGCAGCGCGAAGATGGCTTGGAGGAGGTTAGTGACGTTGACGCCACCGAGGTAGCTGTCGATGTCCTCCAGCGGTGTCACGGTTCCCAGAACGTACAGCGCCGCGAGACCAAAAATTGATGCCACCCACGACGCCCGTGATTCTGCCACCTTGACCACCGAGGGGATGCGAAGAAGGCACAGGGCGCTGAGCAGCGCAAAGAGCAGCTGTTTCATGGTATCAGAGGAAAGGATCGGGGTCGGAAAAGGTGCGTGAGCGGGTTTTCTTTGACATTTCGAAGGCAAAATCTTCCACCCATCGTTCCACCGGGTGGTTGGGAACGGATCGGCAGGTGACACTGATGGCGTCAGCCGTTTCCCTCAGCATCTCTCCGGAGAGATCCGGCAGTGCTAAGGCAAGCCGGAGGTTCTCCAGGTAGATGTGTCCGAGCTCGTGATAGATGCAGTGAAGTTTATATTGCTGGGATTTCTGGGGCGGGAAATAGACGTTGATGCGATCTTCAAACTCAGCCTTGAATGCCGTCAGCGCTCCCCAATCCTCCTTAAACTCAATCAGGTTGATCGGCTTCTCACAGATCGCTGTCAATCGTTCGAGGACTTCCTGCATCGAGGTCGTGCCGTAACCGCACAACTCCCGAACTTTGTCCTGGACCGGAGGAAGCGTCATTCATCTTCCCCGTTCATTGACGCGTCGATGATCCTGGTGATCGTCCTGAGCGTTTCCGGCGAAGTAGCGCCCAGATTCCTGGCGGCGAAGTTCTTCACCTTGAGCTTGCGCATCTGTACGAGGAACTCCATGCGAGCCTCCACTTCGGGAGGAGTCTCGCTGTTCAGATCAACGAGGTAACTGGCTGGCACAGCGAAAACGAACTCCGCGATGCCCTTCAGGAGCTCCTGGTCGGTGACGAGGCTCCCTGTGCCATTGATCAAGTAGGACCAACGTGTCCGCGACAGATGGATCCCATGGGCCGAAAGCGCTTCTTCCACGTGAGGGTAAGTCAATGCCGTGTTGTTGTCGGACTCCCAGATATCCACCAAAATGCCCATGCGGTCGGCCAGGCGCTCTTTTTTCTGCTGCTGCGTCAGAAAGACGCTGCGGCCCCCATTTGCCATCGTTCTAGCTCCTTCAGCCGAGGTCAGCTGCTTGGTATCACCGCTATACAGAGCTGTGGACAGCCGACATGAGATTTTACCTGATGTGGTTCATAGCGTATAGGCCATGCGTAAGCACTGGGTTGTACATGTGCGGAGCATGTCTGTAGGCTATTGCTCACTTGATTTCTTGGGGGATTCAAGTCAAAGCCTGCAAGACAAACCTGTCCTCTACAGGTTCTCAATGCTGGATTAGGATGATGCACCGCAATGAAGGAACTCAGCACCCTCAACCCCACTGCGAAGAGAGCAGCTAAGTTCGGCGGGTTGCCTTCATGGACAGCCGAAAGCGAAAGTCACGTCGCGTGGATCGCAGCTCCTCGTTGCAGGGCATCACGCCTCCAGGGAGGCGCCATGTCCTGCAGCCTTCGCTGCGATTGGGGCCGGCTAGAAGGCGGTAAAGCGCCCCCTGGTTCGACCACTACCTTGTTGAGGGGATGTGAGCTGTGGAACACTCCGTTGAACAAAGCACGCGACACGCCCGTCGCTATCAAAGGTTTCGATAACAAAAACCGATTAGATAGCACTATGGCACTCCGAAAGCTCGCACAGGGTGGACGCCCGTCTAAGGGCCCACGGCATACATTCAACGTCAAACCGGACATTGGGCGCGCTGAGAAACTGCGCGACATTCTAGAGATTCTTGATTGCAACGCGGTGGACTACCTAACCCCCCTTGTTGCTGCCCACATTGACTCTATCGATCTGGAGAAATTTCGGGCAGAGCACACACAGGAGACTTTGCCTATCGCAAAGGCCGGTTAAAACCTGAAGGCCCGCGATATGCGGGCCTTCATCTAAGTATCTGTTCAGATCCAGTTCTTGGCGGGATCAGATCTGAACTTGTAGAACACCCACCCTGGTGGGTGGATTTTCTGTACCCCTCAAAGAGAGGTTGTTGTTGTCTATGGTACCGGATGCCGTTTTGGCGTCAACGCACCCGAATCCGAGTGTCGCGGCAGAAGTTCTTCCCGAACATGCTTGGGGCCTTGCTCCGCTGATCGCCGGGGCGCCCTCGTACCGTTTGGGGCGTTGGATAGGCCAGAGGTTCCAATATCCTCGACCAGCTAATGCGCCCAAGATCACCCGCAACCTTCCGGGCCGTCCTGCGGCAGTCATGGTCCACGGGGTGGATGGAAGTGTCGCTACGCTGTGCCTCGACTTTGACACCACGAAGGCACTCAAGGGCGTTGTGGACTCTGACGCTGCCCGGGTGGCCAGGTTGTTGTCGGCGTGCGGGGTGTCGTTCGTGGAGGACTTTTCCCCCAGTGGCGGCCGGCACCTCTATGTTCCCTTGAGGGAACGGATGGACTCGGCCACAGCCCGCCAGTTGATTGAGGCGTTGGCGTTGACGGCGACGAGTTTGGACGCCAGCCCACACCAAAACATCAGCGATGGGTGTATCCGTGTACCTGGCTCTGTGCATAAGTACGGCGGGCACCAGACCCTCATCACTCCCCTGTCCCAGGCGTATGACATTTTGCGCCGGCGTAATGCTCCAGCAGCAGTTAGCGAGCTACAGGCTGCGCTCGCCCCGGAACTTGCGCGCATACGTGCCCTCAAAGAACGTGCGGCTAAAAGGCTGGCCGCACAACGGACTGGTAGCCTGACCGCACTGCCGCTGCTGACGGGCAGTGAGGCCCCCCTGCGTCGCGCTGCGCGGACTGGCCTGTATGACACGGCACGGTACAAGAGCCCGTCCGAAGCGCGAATGGCTGTCCTGAGCCACTTCAGCGCCTGCGGCTGGTCATTGCAGCAGATTCAGAACGAACTTGCAGGGCAGTTCCCTGGCCTGGCTGCCCTTTACGGGTCCCCGGACCGGCAGGCACGGCTGCTGCCTTACGAGTGGGTCAAAGCTCAGGAGTTCACCGGTTCAACATCAGGCACTCAAAAACCTCTCTCCCATAATCAAGGGAAAAAGAGTGCCCTTATTAACAACACAAGCCAGACCTTAACCACGGGGGGGCACGGAAATCGCAGCAGCTCAGGGATCAACCAACTTGTGAACGACCTCGAAAATGTCCTCTACGGAGTCCTCGATCACAAACTCCGGGCTCGTGGCCGAGAAGGTCTAAGTCTCCGTCTACTTATCCGCGGTTTGCTGGGCTATATGAGAGCAAAAGAAACTGAGATCCTAGACGTCGGTTGCCGGACTTTGGCGGCTGCCTTGGGCAAGCATCACGTGACAGTTGCGCGGCTGCTGCCTGTCCTGGTTGAAGCCTCTGACGGGATCCTGACGAAGATTGCTGATGCTCGGCACAAAGCAGCTGATGTCTATCTCATCCAGTTGCCGGAACACTACCGACAACTGGCTCGGGAACTGTCCTGGCGGAAGGGCAAAATTCATGCAGTCCGGCCGGTGTTCAGGGCCTTGGGTGATGCAGCTGCCTTGATTTATGAGGCAATCGAGCGTGGCCGGCACTCCCCCACTACCGCAGACCTGGTGCGAAACACCGGCGTCAGCCGCAACACCTGTGCTGCCGCACTTGCCGAAATGGAAAGCCTGGGAATGGTTAGGCGTGAAAACGCTGTGTGGAAGACAACCATGATCAACCTCAGAGTCCTTGCGGACAGACTCGGCGTCCTCGATGACTATCTAGAGCAGATAGGCCGCAACCGTCGTGAGCGCGCCATCTGGCACGCTTATTTGAGCCGTTTCATTGACGGCCGGCTTGAGGAGGCTGATGTCTATGACCAAGAAAGGGAAGGTCATTGGATGCCACCGGACCAAGACTACACGCTGTGGCAGGCGGCCTAGAAGATGCCTAAGAGATTCTGGCCTCTCTTTGCGTAGACATTATTGGTGAGAGGCAGGAAGGGATTTCAATCCATGTTCAATTTACCTGCCAGCCCACCGTTGATGAGCTGCTTGGCGTGTTATACCTGCATCGCGCCCGATGTCGGCCCATGTAAGACCGGCTGCTCGGGCAGCTGCGACCGCACTATCCAGACGTTCAGAAGAGCGCCGAAGACTCCGAGCGGCCATTTCTATGCCCCAAGACAGTACATGCTGGCGCCAGTCATTCATTGCAGTCTGTTCTAGATGGAGCGGAGGGACTGCAGGTGAGCCGATGAGTCCTTTTGCCGAGAGTCGTGTCTCTCGGATCCGGTAGTCAGAGCCGACTCGATTCCAGGTGTCCCCGGACCAGCCACATTCGCACACTGGTTGCCATCCGACTGCAGAATCCTCCGTGACGAGTTCGAATCCGGAGCTGTCGGGGTCCCGCAAATGCCGTCCAGTGACCCCTTCCACACGAATGTGGTTTGGCTCCTGCCGAATCCCCACTCTTCCGTTACGGACCACTACTCCGAGTTGCCCAACGTGATAGCCATCGCCCATGTCCCACTTCACGTAGTCCGACTTTCTGTCAGGGATCCTTGACAAGGATCCAGTGTACGTCTTGAGTGCCGGGGCTACTGTTTCTTTCATGACAGAAATAAATATCTACTCGTTGAACAGTTATGCGGGAAGGCATGCTAGCTTTCCTGCCACGACACGCTCCGCGGCCCGGAAACCGCAACCTCTCTCACTGTGGTTTAGCTGGGCTTACATGGATATTTCTTTCTTGATTGAAATATCAGCTAACGGGTAGCCGACCTATCAATCTTTCTTTCATGACAGAAAGATTGATAGGTCGCGGAAATCTGTAATCTGGCAGATCTCGTAAGGATGCGGGGGTGGACTCCCCCCTCGGATGTCAGAGGAGTTCAGCCCAAGGTGTGGAGGCTGATGTGAACACCCCAGGGGCTCGGGGCGAAATACATAATTCTTTCTTTCATGACAGAAATATGGATTGATTGGCATCGGGCAAGATTGATGAAAGGCACCGGTTTGCCCACAAGATCCAGCCCCAAGGGGTCGGCCCGGGGGTGCGAAAGCCCCGGGCTGGGGCCTAGCGCGTTTCAGGCGACGTACACGACTGGGCGGCTTAATAATATTTCCGTCATGACAGAAATATTGAATGATTGAATGACAGATAGACATACAGAAGGATTGACTGATAGATTGATGTGCCTATTGACGGATAGACGCGTTCTACGAGGCATCAAGGGGTACTGACGTGAAAGTAACGGCGATCGGCAATCGCAAGGGCGGGGTGGGAAAAACATCCGTCACTCTTGGGCTTGCTACGGCCTTGCGGTTGATTGGAAAGAAGGTCTTGGTCATCGATCTTGACCCGCAATCCAACGTCTCCGAAGCCTTGGAGGGCGCGGGAGAGTTCGACATTTTCGACGTGCTCTACGGGGGAGAGGCGGGTACGCTTGGCCAAGCCATCACGAGCACGAGCTGGTCGGGCATTGACGTGATTCCTAGTTCCGAGGCATTGGCGCGTCTTGAGTCTGAAGCGCTTATGACCCCTGAAATGCGCCTGAAGACGGCTGCCTACGGGGCGGAGGAACTTGAAAATTATGACCATGTACTCATTGACCTTCCGCCGGCGCTGGGGCGCCTGACCCTCAACGGTCTGATTTGGGCAGACCGTGTGCTTGCAGTCACCGAGCCGGCCGCCTTTTCCGTCAAGGGTGTCACCGAGTTCCTTGAAACGGTGAAGAAAGTAAAGTCCTTGCCGCACCTCAACCCGGAGTTGGAATTCCTGGGAATCATAATCAACAAGACGAGTTCGCCCTTGACGTCTGAACATGCTTTCCAGATTGGAGAGCTGCAGGAAGCGTATGGATCCGAAGTCAGAGAGCCGCATCTGCCACTTAGGACGGCCATGCAGGACTCAGTCAGCACGAAGGCTCCGCTGACGAAGCTGCCTGGCAGGGGAGCGGCCATCATGACGGAAAAGTTCGTTGCGCATGCACGGTATCTGGATGGGATTAACTGATATGGCACTTGAACGAAAGTCATCAATAAGGAAGGCGCCGTCGGCGGATGTCGTTGATGTACTGACATCGACTGAACCCGCTACCCGGGTGGATCCGCAACCGCCTTCTAATGAAAGGCGTCTCGAGGTACGCACGGCGCAGGACGCTGTTGTTGGGCAGGCCGCACGCCGTCCAGGGCCTGGAAGGCCGCGTGGAAAACGTCGGATGGAGCCATTCTCGTCAAAGATTGAGATTAACCTGCGCGACGAGTTGGACGCCTATCTTGCGGAGAGCGGTGTCACCATCACTGATTTCTTGGATGAAGCATTGAGGGAGAAGCTCGCCGCTATAAATAAGTCTGGACAGAAATAAATATTTTCCCGGCCTATATCCAGTAGCCCGGTGCGAGATTCCGCCTCCGTCTTGTGGTCGCCGCTCCCGTTAGCAGCAGGCTGTTTGCCTTCAGCTTCCGGCTTGGCGGGAGTGTTGCCTTGGCGTCGTTCGATGCATCTGGCACTTCAGTCCGTTCCGATCAGCGGGACCGCTTCTTCTGTGTCTCGGATAAGTAAAGGTTTGTGAGACACCGAACGTGCGCGGCCGCGCATGTTTGCCGGCAGACGCGAGCCGCAGGTCCGGGACCGGCAGGAAGGCCGGACCACGCTACTAGGAGCCTATCCGGGCTTTCGCTTGCCCGGTAAAGACGGGTACTCATTACGCCGCGGCAACACACAAGACCCAGGGAAAGTACGAGCGACGCTGGAATCTCTATAGTGCCGTTGCCCGGACCCTGGAGGCTCTGGCAGTGTTCATGCTCTCGCCGTGCAAACACTTGACTATGTTCAAACGGGCACACGGCAACCTCTTGCGTTGCAAAGAGACTCCAGAAGCGGGAGGCAATTTCGCGGGCATGTCTGTCCACGGTTGCTCTGTTCATAACCGCGTCGTTCCTCCGGCCTCTGACATCTGTGGGGAGGTCCTGCAGCGAAAGGGTAGTAATGAATTACGTCGGTGTAGTTATTGGGCTTGACGTGGGGCGAAGCGCTGTGAGGCGATTTGAGGGCCCGACGGCCGCGGCCAGGTAGTTGCTTTACCCGCCCAGCGGGTAGGCGCTACAAGGGGCCTTAGAAGGCCGCTGAGAGGGTTTCCTGTTGTGGACGCTAAAAAGTGTGTTAGCATGGTAATAGCGCCAGTTTCAGGTCATGCAGAAATGCCCCGCTGGCTTACCTCCAAAGGTGGAGGGGTCCAAGCAGGGCTAGATCGATAATCGTTGCTCAGGCGATAGATCTAGCTTACGCGGACTCGGCTGTTGTGTCCAATCTTCATGCACATAGGCTGCCCGTTTTCCGGTACCTCCGGGGAGCGCAACAGTTCAAACCCCGGTCAGAAAACCGGAGTAAGTAGATCATTTTGACCTTCCTCACAGATATTTACGCCCTTCCCGCTAGCGTGCCTTTTCTGGACGTTGACGTGGACAACGACAACCTTTTGTTCGCAGATGGCAGTGCCATCCGCAACACCACCTGCTCCTACGGGGTGCGGGCCCATGCCCAGCTGACGAGCTTCTTCACGGGCTTGATTCAGCTCCGCCAGAGCCAGTCACTTGCAGACAGGACCCGTGGTCTTTCCATCCTTCAGCGAATGAGGGAACCCGGGGAGACCCGGTTGGGCTACTCCGCTACGGGCACGAACGGCAAGGGATTCGGAAGCGGACTCGGCAAAGTCCTTTGGACCGCTCTCGGCGATCCGCTTTGCCAGCAACAAGCCCTGACCCGGATCGAACACCTTCCGCTGTTCCTGGATGGCGTCGACCGGGACCTCATGTCCGACATGGTTTCGCGGGTGGCCATGGACATCCTGGTTGATTTCACGCAGGACATGATGCGGCAATATCCCGTCCTTGCAACCGCTACCACCACACAGGACGTGATGGTGTGGGATCCCCAGAAATTCGACTGGACCACCAAGAGCTGCCAGCTGCCGTTCGTCGGAGGGAAGCAGCTGGTCCTGATTCCCCGTAGCTGGGTGACATGGCAGCCGCTGATGCACCCCAACCCGTTCTACAATCGCTACACAACTCAGGCGGTTCAGGACGAGCAAACCAGCATCACCCCGGAGGGGAAACTTGATAAGCCATACAAATGGCAGATCAAGGCTGATAACCCGAAGATCAAGCAGTTCAACGCAGAACGAACCCTGAAGGACATGTCCGTGATCAATCATGTACAGAAATACCAGCAGGAAGTAGACCAGGCATATGTTCCGCTTGATGCAGACGAGGCCCGCAGCCGCATCTTGAGGGGTCTGCCGAAGGCCAGCTAAGGCCCGATCCCGCCGGAGGGCTGGGGGCGTCCACCAGAGACCTGCCCAGCCCTCCGCGCAGCCTCCAGTTATCGAGACGTTCGGATGGCGATGGATCTGGACCCTTCGGGGATACCCGCTTCGGCGGCTGCCTTGGCTTCTTCATACGTCTCACCTTCGGCATCGACGTGGCTGAGTTCGCCGTCGCCGGCCTCTACGGTCAAGATCACTTTCGCCCCGATGTCCTAGGCCGCTACGTCGGCACAGACCCGGTCCAAGGCCTCGAGAAGCGGCCCCGGATCCACGCTGTCCTTCAGATCCACCGGGCGCCGGCCTTGCAGGGCGGGGGAGCGGACCATCATCCAGAGAGCGAAGCAATTGTGTGGGATCCGCAGCTGCATCGCCCTTTCGAATACTCTGACCACCACAGGGCTGAGGGACAAAACAGGGCTGAACTGGAAACCAGGGCAGTACGTCTGGTCATCGACGAACACGCGGGTCAGTTGCCTCATCAATGGTTCGGGATCCTCGTGCAGGGCCGCGAGGCGGTCCCGGACCTGTTCCAGAGTGGGGAGCGTGAACTCCTCGCGGATCCGGTCCCAAAGTTGCTCCGGGACGGGGAGTGGTAAAGGTTGGCAGTCACTAGCTGATGGACTCAAGGACCCACCGCGTGGCCGCTGGATCCAGGCGCAGCAAGAAAGTCCGCAATGCCGAGTTGGCCGAGAGCTTGACCTGAATCCTCCAAAATTCAATGTCAACGATGTTCCCGACGCCTACCGGCGCCGTCGTCCGGCGTTCCCACCAGGAGTCCCGTTCGAACCAGTGCACTGGTTCCTCCGTGACCGCCCATAGCCGGCCGTCATGCCTGACGCCCAGGGGCCGCCCGGTCGGGTTGAACCGGACATCGACCTCAACGTTGAGGGTGGTTTCATTGACTGTTGTTGTCACGGGTTACGCGCTCTCCTAAATTCCTGCTCATTGCTTCTCCACGGCGGGTAACCGCCGAGGCCCACACCCATGTCCGGTACGTCAAAGGCCCGTCCTTCCACGTCACTTCGACCGCGCGTTCGGTCCAGGCGAACACTTCACCCTCGACCAGCTCGGCGCAGTTCGGGAACCGCAGCCACGCACGTACCGGGATCCCCGGATACTCGTTGCGGGCAGGGAAATTCTTGAAATCAAGCTCCTCCAGCGTGAGCCCGAACGGCTGCGCACGCTTGGAATACCTCGCGTGCAACGCCTTGGTTTGATCGGGATTCACTACCACATCACTAGAATATATGTTCGAATCGACAAGCGAAGAAAAAACGGCCGGTTGGCCGTTGATTCCATCCTGGGGGAGAGGTACGACAGGATAACCATCGTCCCGGATTGGGTGCGATTACGAGTGCCGGGCGGCTTGCCCGTTTTCGCGAGAGGAACAGGCCGATGAACAAGGAAAACCCGGAGGAAATCGCTGCGAAGAAGATCGTTGAAAGAGTGCTGGGGATCCAGCTTGAACACGCGGATAAAACTGGAGGGGTCGACTATCGCTCCGAGGATCGCAGAGTCGCCCTGGAAGTCACGAGAGTCACCGACGAAGAGAAGAGGGACACCCGCCGCACCTTTGAGAAATCCGCGACGGAGGGCTCTGAAGCGAGTCTGCAGAATTGCTGGACGGTTACCATCTCCGAGGTCCTCAGGCCGGCGAAGGACATTGTGCAGAGGGTTCAGCCCCTGGTCGCTGAGCTGGAGTCGGCCGGGCTGACATCCTTCAACGAGCAGGATGCCATGGAACATGTCGATGACAATGGCGAGTTTTCGCATATCTACAGGGAGCTACTAAAGGCGGGCGTCGCGGAGGCACATTCCCTGGAAGAGCGTCCGGACGGCCCGGAGCATGCTCACTGCGTCCGAATTAGCCCTTGGGGCGGCGGCCCGGTGAGCGGCAGCAACAGCTCTCTCGTAGAACTCATCAACGAGCTCAATAAACCGACCAGAAAAGACAACATAAAAAAGCTGCGCTGTTCGGGCGCTAAGGAGCGCCACTTGTTTGTGTGGTTGGACGACGACACAGCTGGGAGCATTAGCCGCCCGCTCAGCCACGAGGCACCGTCCGGAGCCGATGAATCATGGGGGACCCCTACTGCCAAGCCGCCGCTGGATCCCGCCATTACCCACTTATGGATAATGCACGAACGCTCCGGACATGGCTGGCGATGGGACGGAGAGAGATGGTGGACGCTCTACAAACCACAGGTCGGGTCTGCGCCGAATGAGACCTCTGAAGACTGCTATTAGGTTCGGAGGTGTGGGGGGCACTTCAACTTGGGCGGGGTCCCGTTCGGGCCTCGCACGAAGGTAACCGATCCGGGCCAGCGTATGGCGCGAAGCCGCAGAGAACGTCGCTGAGTCTGACCAAGGGTACCCGTGTCATCGTCAGCGGGAGGCTGAAATCACGCTCCTACGAGACCAAAGAAGGCGAAAAGCACACCGTCACAGAGCTGGAAGTAGACGAAATCGGCGCCAGCCTTCGGTACGCCAACGCAAAGGTCAACCGAACCCAGCGCTCCAACGGAACCGGCCAAGCCGGAGGTGGCTTCGGCAACAGTAACACCGCCGCTACAGCTCCCAGGACGATCCGTGGGCCACCCCGCAAGCCACGAGCGGCGGCAGACACCGAGCCAC
Source organism: Paenarthrobacter sp. PAE-2 (assembly GCF_026013155.1). Classification (NCBI taxonomy): domain Bacteria; kingdom Bacillati; phylum Actinomycetota; class Actinomycetes; order Micrococcales; family Micrococcaceae; genus Paenarthrobacter; species Paenarthrobacter sp. PAE-2. Next base: position 37,560 of record NZ_JAPDNV010000036.1, read on the forward strand.
CCTTCTAAACCCTTATGGTGTCGGGGCCAGCCGCTACGCTGGCCCCGGACAGAGGTGGGTTCAGCGGCTATGGTGTCAAGCTGTTTATCCAGTCAAAACCGGACTCGACCGCCTTTGTGGTCACCGTTGTGGCGGCTGTTCTCGCCAACTCGACGGCAACTTTCAGGTAGGCGCTTCCTTTCTCCTTTGTCTCTGCTGTGGCCGCCGTGGTTGTGAGCGCACCAATCAATTGCATAGAGGACGATCTTGCAGCTGCGGTGCCGTCGGTGGCCAGGTTGTCAATTGTGTAGCGGACTTCTTGGATCAGCTGGAGTAGGTATCGCCTTGTAGAGTCAGACAGGGAGCCATCATTGCGGATCAAATCTTCAGCATGAAGGAGCGTCTCAAAAATGTTGGCTTGGACATCTCCGAACTCAGGCTCCCACTTCACCACGTCGAGCATTGAAGCGAGAGAGTGCAGTATGTCCAGTGCTGCTTCATCTACCAGAGGCTCACTAGACGCGGTCGTCCAGCCCGTGCTCAGGCCGAAGATTCCCTTATACCAAGCGGGAATCTTCTTTCTGTACACGGAAACATCTGTTCCGGAATCCTCCAGCGCGCTCAATGCCGCCTGGATGTCGCTAAGCCAATCAAGTGCACGCCGATGCTCCGCCCAAAAATTGGGTGAGTCAGGATCGCCGCCTCGGGCGTTCAGAGCGCTTTGATTCGGTGGTATTTCCCAGTTGCCAAAGAGCGCCAGAAGACTACGTGCACTGTTCATGTTTCCCCATCTTCAAGTTAGTTCTGATTCAGACTATAGATGTAGCGCACGGAATCGGTCATTACTGTGTACGGGGGAAGGGGTGGGGCAGCTGGCGCCTACGCTAAGTGCGAGTCTGTCTAGAAAACCTCCTGCCAAAGCACCGCTGCGGCGAGAGCATTGAGGCCTGCGATGAACAGGTCGCCTGCAGACACGCGCCCGATCAACAGATCGGTAACGACCAGCGCGAGCGACCCAACTGCGGCGAGGCTGAACACCACAGCCAACAACCGCAGCCACCTGCGCCCGCGATGACCACGGTCTCCGCAGCCGAACAACTATGGCCCGGTCTCACGAGTCATAAGTTCAAGGCGCGCGTTCGGATCCTTTGCGGTGCGGTACTCGGACGCTGATCCGCAGATGTTGCTTAAGCTGATGTTTTCGACGGGAGTTCCAAGAGCTGGAGCTTCCCAATCATCTTTAACTCCTGACGCCTTCGTGAATTTGTGTGTCAGCTTTTCGCTGTACGCCACGACGCGGCTGTTGACGACCTCTCCATATCGATCGATGGCGGTATCAGCGTCGATTGCACTCATACCCTCCTTGGCTAAAGAGGTTTGCTGCTCATTTACAAATGCACCCCAGTCCAAGCAGAGGGCCTGAAGGGGAGGAGTCGTCCCAGTAACGGTCGCGAGGTTGGAGGCCTTTAGGCTCTGGGTGGAGTAGTAGATCCCCACATATCCGATCAACATCGATAGCAGAAAGGCCGCAATGCTCAGCCGGAGATTGTACTTTTGGTGTTTCCGTTGCTCCTGCTCTCGCTCTTCACGGTCCCTTTTTTCCTGGTTGCTCTCCTGGGGTAGGCGGCTCGGCTGAGCTGTCGTTCTGCTCTGCGAGAGGACAGCGGTCAATAGAGGCACAAGGTCTTGTGAGGTCGAGATTGAGGTTGAACGCTGAACGACAGCGGCAGCGTGACCGTCGTCAAGGACCACCCACTCTGACATGGGGCGGAAGCCCATGGATCGCGTAACTTGGTTTAGTTGTTCAGGACTAAAAGTGTCGGCTTCCGGTTTGTATTTGGTCGATCGCCAAACTGACCCGTGTTGGACTTTTAATGTCCCTCGGTTTCCAACTCCCTTGCCCTGCAGGGCAAGTGCCAAAAAAGCCTCCATGCAATGACCCCTCTCGAAGAGAGCTTAATCGTAGAGGGCCAAGTTCTCGCTTCCTGCGGACAATGGCTCTACATGGCCGTGTTGGGGAACGGAGGTGACTTTCCTTCCTTGTCTAACCTTCTGTTCTGGGGCTCATCTCAGCGGGTTAGGTTTTCTATGCACGGAATGGTTCGTATTCGTGCACGCGCCGAACGCTCGATGCCGGGAGCCCTGGCTCTGCGTCACTGTCATTTTCCGTACTCGCGTGCACGGCAAGCAGCCCGTTTCCGCGGTTGTGCAGGCGGGTGTTGAGCACTGGTTTTTCCGTACTCCTCTGCACTAGGGT
>NZ_JAPDNV010000037.1:0-39336 GCF_026013155.1 Paenarthrobacter sp. PAE-2
ACCCCCCAACCCACACGGGACGGGGGGTCTCCCACATTAACCACCAAAACACCACAGGTAGAGTCACAGGATGCACCTCAGCAGAATCCTGGACCTGAATTTGCAGCCTGCGGGCGCAGCTCGGCTCGCAATCCGGCCTTTGGCTTTGGCTGACGCTGCATTGCTAGTGGATGCCTATACGCGGAACGCCAGCCATCTGGCCCCGTGGGAGCCTCTGCGTGAGGATTTGTTTTTCACCGTCCAAGGTCAACGCACTTCCATTCTTGGAAAGCTGGCGCAGTTCGAATCGGGTACTGAGGTGCCGTGGGTCATCCTTGCAGGGGAACGCGTCGTGGGTGCAGTCACGTTGACAGGCATTGTTCGAGGCCCCTTCCAGAATGCCCATGTGGGGTACTGGGTTGACCGGACTCTGACGGGGCAGGGCGTGGCAGGGGCTGCTCTCAAGGCCGTTCTGGAAATGGCAGGCGAAGGTCTGGGTCTTCATCGTGTTCAGGCGGCAGTCCTTGGCAACAACGGTCCTTCCAGGGCGGTCCTCAAACGGGCGGGCTTTGAGGAGATCGGCTTGGCACGGTCCTATTTGAAGATCGCCGGCCGCTGGCAGGATCACATTCTGTATCAGCGTATTTTGCCTTGACGGCCCGGCAGCAGGGTCTTATTTGTCGGCCCTAGGGTACGGCATGAAGCGTTCTGAGCTCCAAAAACCCCGAAAAACCGGTGATTTCGGTCAAAAAAGCGCGGAAACACGCGGAATTTGCTGGCCAACAGTGTCCAAGCTGGTAAGTTTTCGAGCAGTGGCTTGCTCGCGTTCCGCTTGCCGGCTCAAAAACGTATTAGTCCAGGAGGACGTAAATGGCTAAGAACCGTAGTGAACTCGTTGCAGAGGTAGCAGGCAAGGCCGGCACCAGCCAGGCAGCCGTCAACTCCGTGCTCGATGCACTGTTCGAAGTTTTCGAGACTTCTGTTGCTGCAGGCGAGAAGATCACCATCCCGGGCTGGCTCGCAGTTGAGCGCACCGACCGCGCAGCACGCACCGGCCGTAACCCGCAGACCGGCGAAACGATCCAGATCGCAGCCGGCCACAGCGTCAAGCTGACCGCAGGCTCCAAGCTGAAGGCTGCTGTCGCCAAGAAGAAGTAGTCAAACACTTCGGCGAACGCCTGGAAGGGGTGGCAACGTAAGGTTGCCACCCCTTCTGCCTTTAAGTGGTACTTATCCCACTTCCCCTCCCCAGAGGCTTCCCGATTCGCAGCCCGGGGGTGGGTGTCGGACAATGGATAGGTGCCATTAGCCAGAAGCTCCGCCACTGTCCCTTCGCCGAATCCCAAATCGGGAGCGCGGGAAGGCGCCTCAGGCGTGGGCATTTCCGTAGCGTGGCAACTGGCTGGTCTGGCAATCATGCTTTTGGCCCTCGCCGCGGCGCTCATCTTCTCCGGCGCGGCAGCGGCTCGCCAGGTCTCGGATCCTGGAGCCTTGGTGCGCTGGGGACTTCCTGTGGCCAAAGCACTTCACAACGTCTCCGTGGCAGCCGTCATCGGTGGCCTGATCTTTGCGGTGGGCATCCTGCCGAAGAGCATCAAACCGTCCAGGTCACGGGCACGGGATGAGGTGGAGCCGCCTGAGCACCCCGCATTTACCCGTGCGCTGGCTGTAGCCGCGGGTGCAGGAGCGCTGTGGACGCTTTCGGCTGTAGCTGTCTTGGTTCTGACTTACGCTGACGTTGCTGGCCAAGGTATCTCGGGGGACGCGGAGTTCACCCGTGCGCTGGTTTACTTCATGACTGACATCGAAACCGGCAAGGCATGGCTCGCGGTGACCATCATCGCTGCCGTCGCCACAACGGCACTTTTTGGAGTGCGGTCACTGACTGGACTGGCGTTCACGCTACTTTTAGCGCTCATCGGCTTGGTCCCTCCAGCCCTCATTGGCCACTCCTCCAGCTCCAGCGACCATGAGGGCGCCATCAACTCGCTGGGCCTGCACTTGGTAGGTGTTACCACCTGGGTGGGTGGCATCATCATGCTCGCTGTCCTGTCCGGCCTGCTGACGGGTCAGCGAAGCAACGCGAGCACAGACATCACTGAGCCGACGCTTCGACGTTTCTCCTCGCTCGCCGGCTTCGCTTTCGTCTTGGTGTTCGCATCAGGTGTCATCAACGCCGCCATCCGCGTGACCAGCCCGGGTGATCTCTTCGGTTCGCCCTACGGCCAACTGATCATCGCGAAGGCGCTGGCCACGCTGGTGCTCGGGGGCATTGGCTTCATGCATCGGCAGTGGGTAATACCCCAGTTGGGGAAGGGCACCATGTCCGCCCGCCGGGTGCTGTGGCAACTGGTCTTGGTGGAGCTACTGGTGATGGGCGCGACGTCGGGACTCGCCGTTGCGCTTGGACGTTCCGCCCCGCCGCAGCCCACCACGTATTCGCCTGATGCTTCTCCCGCATTCATCCTGTCCGGCTACGAGGTACCGCCGGAGCTCACTCCCGAGCGGTGGCTGACAGAGTGGCGCTTCGACTGGCTGTGGGTCGGTGTGGCGCTCTTTGGTGCTGTTTCCTACATCATGGGCGTCCTCAAGCTGCGCAGACGGGGTGACAGCTGGCCTGTATTGCGCACCATACCCTGGTTGGTGGGACTGGTTGTCCTCACCTACATAACTTCCGGTCCGCCGGCCGTCTATGGGCGCGTGTTGTTCTCCGCGCACATGGTGGACCATATGGCATTGACCATGGTTGCCCCGATCTTCCTTGTCCTCGGGGCCCCTGTGACGTTGGCCCTTCGCGCGCTTCCTTCCCGTGGAGAGGGAGCGCATGGCTCAAGGGGCCTGCGCGAGTGGTTACTGTTGTTCGTCCACTCCAAGTTCTCCCAAGTGGTTACGCACCCCCTTTTCGCTGCCGCGAATTTCGCCGGTTCCATTGTGCTGTTCTACTACTCGGATCTTTTCGGCTTCGCCATGCGCGAGCACGTGGGCCATGAGCTCATGAACCTGCACTTCCTCCTTACCGGTTACATCTTTGTTCTAAGCATGATTGGCAGCGACCCCCTTCCTCGGCGGGCGCCTTACCCCATGCGACTGCTGCTGCTCCTGGCAACCATGGGCTTTCACGCCTTCTTCGGGGTGGCGATCATGGGCGGCACAGGTCTTCTGGCCGCCGATTACTTCGGCAACCTTGGCCGCACGTGGGGACCGTCGGCTATCGCTGACCAGCAGTTGGGCGGTGCCGTTGCCTGGGGCATCGGAGAAGTTCCGACGCTTCTGGTGGCGATCGGTGTGGCCGTCATGTGGTCACGTTCCGACGCGCGGGAGACAAAACGGGTAGACCGTGCAGCCGACAGGAATAACGACGCCGATCTCAGTGCTTACAACGATATGTTTGCCCGGCTCGCCGAGCGGGACGCAAAGTTGTCCGACCGCCGTACTCCCGCGGCCAGCCAAGGTAGCGAGGCCACTATGGGCAAGGGAATGAGCAGTGGCAATGATGGGCAGCGAGGCAGGCAAACCGCGCCCATCGAAGACGCACCCGGGCACAACGAACCAAACACCAAGCTGGAAGGACGCTGATGAGCGAAACCGTACGCACCCAATTGCGGGTCCGGGCCTCCGAACTGGAGGGCCGCGGCTGGCTCAACACAGGCGGCAAGTCCTTGGACTTGGAAGCCCTGCGCGGCAAGATCGTGTTGCTGGACTTCTGGACGTTCTGCTGCATCAACTGCCTGCACGTCCTGGATGAGCTTCGGCCATTGGAGGAGAAGTACTCCGACGTTCTTGTAACAGTGGGCGTGCATTCGCCGAAGTTCGAACACGAAGCCGATCCTGTTGCCTTGGCATCAGCCGTTGAACGGTATGAGATCCACCATCCGGTCCTGGATGACCCGGAGCTGGCCACCTGGAAGGCGTACACCGCACGTGCGTGGCCGACCCTCGTGGTGATCGACCCGGAGGGCTACATTGTGGCCCACCTTTCGGGAGAGGGGCACGCAGGGGGGCTTGGCGTCCTCCTGGAGGAACTCGTCGCTGAGCACGAGGCCAAGGGCACGCTCCACCGCGGCAACGGCCCATACGTGGCGCCCGAGCCTACGTCGGGCACTCTGCGGTTCCCTGGCAAGGCCACCCAACTTGGGAACGGCAACTACCTTGTTGTCGATTCCGGTCACCATCGTTTGGTTGAGTTGCGCCCCGATTTCGAGACCGTGGACAGGCTTATTGGATCCGGAACCAAAGGCCATGCCGACGGCGCTGGGGACGTTGCGCAATTCAATGAGCCGCAGGGCGTGGCAGTGTTGCCTGCTGAGCTGGCGACCGCCGTCGGATATGACGTGGTGGTTGCGGACACGGTCAACCACCGTCTCCGGGGTGTTGATCTTGGCACCGGAGAAGTCAGGACTGTCGCCGGAAACGGCATTCAACGGCTGCTCGACGCCGGCCCGGCCCGGGTTACGGAGTCCGGCGCCGGTGAATGGTCCGAACCCCGTAATGAACACCACGACGGCGGCCCGGCGGACTTTGCCGCCGATGCAGTGGACGTGGGGGTACTTGGGCTAGGAACCGGCGTTTCTTTGTCTTCGCCCTGGGACGTTGCCTGGAGCGAGAAGCTGCAGCGGGTTGTGATTGCCATGGCCGGCACACACCAGATTTTTGCCTTCGAACCGAAGTCGGGCGAAGTGTCGATCCTTGCAGGATCCGGGCTTGAAGGTTTGCTGGATGGTCCCGCGGAAGAGGCTTGGTTCGCGCAGCCGTCCGGCTTGGTGATCGACCAGGATCAGAACATTTGGGTAGCGGACTCGGAAACCTCCGCGCTCCGGCGCTTGGTAGTGGGCGATTCCGGCGTGACCGTGGAGACCGCGATCGGCAAGGGCCTCTTTGACTTCGGGTTCAGGGACGGCGAGGCAGCCGAGGCACGCTTGCAGCATCCTCTGGGTGTGACGGTCCTGCCGGACGGCTCCATAGCAATCGCTGACACCTACAACGGTGCCGTTCGCCGCTATGACCCCACGGGCAACAACGTGTCCACCTTGGCACGTGGCCTGGCCGAGCCAAGCGATGTTGTAGTGGTCAACCACGATGGCGGCGAACCTTTGCTGGTGGTGGTTGAGTCGAACAAGCACCAGCTTGTCCTGGTACCGATCCCCAAGGAAGCCCAGCAGGTAGATGAGGGCGCATCGCAGACGCACCGGCCCAAGAGCCCTGTTGCCCCGGGGAACCTGGAGCTCACAGTGCGGTTCACGGCTCCAACGGGGCAGAAGCTCGACGATCGTTGGGGTGATCCGACGCAGCTGAAGATCTCCTCCACTCCGCCCGAACTGCTTGTCTCCGGTGGCGGTACGTCGGTGGGGCTCCTGCGTACCCTCGAATTGTCGTCGGACGTGCCTGAGGGCGTCTTGCACATCACTGCTCGAGCGGCAGCCTGTGACGGACCCGAAACGGAGGACGGCGAGATCCCGGATCACGCAGCCTGCCATCTGTATCAGCAAGACTGGGGAATCCCCGTGGTCCTGGAAGCTGACGGCGACTCGGAGCTTGTGCTGGACCTCCGCGGAATGGACTAACCGCCAGGGCACGCGTCGGCGGCTGGAAGAGCCGCCGCTGGCGTGTGTCAGCCGTGCCACCCCACTGGCGCAGGACGCGATACCCAGCCGCTGGCGCGGTCAGCGGCGCCACATGCACCGGCGCCGCCTGCAGCGGCGCCACATGCACCGGCTCAGGAGGCGATACCCGGCCTCTAGAAGCTCAGCAGGGGCGTGACGGTCACTGTGTTGCCGTCCGTATCCAGCTGGGTGGTAAAGCTGAAGTCGTGTTCAACGTTGAGGTCGTTGACGTAGCCCGTGAAGAGGTTGATTTCCCGGGCTGTCAGCCGGGCTTTGCCGTTGAGGGGGGCCACTACCCACTTGCCGCCGAACGGTTCGATAGTGATCTTCGGGTATTCCGTGATTTCCCATTTGATGGTCCCGTCTACCACGCGGGCGTTGCTGGCGTGATAGAAGGGGCAGTCCGGCTGGAGGCGCTGCTGCTTAGTCGCCTCTGCGGCACAGGTGTCCAGGAACTCGCGGACCTTGCCGGCAACGGCTTCATCCATGGACTTGGTGGACCGGGTTTGAAGGTTCAGCGGGGCCGTTCCGCCGTCGCGGTTTGAGACAAGGGCCGACGTCGCAGGAGCCTCGAAGAAAGTGCCGTTGAGGCTGGCCTCGTACTTCCCGGGATAGAAGATGGCAAACGAGTTGTGCCCATTAGGCATATTGACCGGAACTCCATTAAGGGCTGCCTCGCTGGCGTTCACCACCGTCACCTCGATGGTGGGCAACGTCGTGGGGACGAAGGCCCACTTTCCGAAAAACAGCCACTGGGTGCCAGTGCGTTCCAGCAGGAACTCGCTATGGAGGCGGCTGCCGTCCAACGAATAGTCCACCGGTACGGCCACTCGGTTGCCGCCACGGGATTGCGCGTTGCCGATCTTGATATCCGACAGTTCGGATGCCGCGGTTTGCAGGGCTGTGCCGTCCAGCATGGCGGCGTTGGCCTTCGGGACCTTCGCGCGCAGCAGGCCAAGCGCCTGTTCGCCCTCGCCCTTCTGCAGAGCCTCGAAGTATTCCCGTACAGGCTGCTGCGGGCTCGCCACGGACTGGCTTACCAGGTTGATGCACACCACGGCGCCGGCGGCAGCAAGCATCAGACCGAGCAGCCATCCGGCTGCGGTCTTGACCAACGCTTGACTCACCTGCACGCCCTTTACGTTACCTGCCGCCACGCGATTAGCTGCGCAGCAAGACCGTAAGGTGACTTATCAAGACCCTCAAGGAAATTCACGACGGCGGTACGTTGCCCCACCGGGCCGGCACCCGCCGTCGGGCCCTGACCCGCCCAGCGGGCCACCCGCCGTCGGACGCTGACCCGCCCGGGCCCGAACCGGCCACCCGCCGGCGTTACGACGCAGGACAACAAGCCCTAACGGCGACGACGCTTGGACGACGTACCGAAGACGCCCCGGATCAGGTCGCGACCCAGCTGTGTCCCCATAGAACGGACCATGCTCTTGAGTCCGCCACCCAACGCGCCGCCAAGCGCACCGGCCAGGTCACCAAACATGCCGGTGTCCTGCTGGGACGTTCCTGGCGCGGAGGGTGCAGGAGGCTCGGGGTAGGACGGTGAAGGCGAAGGGGCGGGGCGGGAACTGGGGCGGCCGAGGATTTCCTCCTCGATGCGCCGGGCTTCGGCGTCGATGTCGGCTTGGGAGGGAACGGACCCACCCGATGCTCCCGAGGCGCCATCCGAAGACGGCCCTGACACGCCTCCCGACGCCGGAGAACCTGTGGGCACTGGCGCAGCCCCACTCAGTTTCTCGTACGCCGAGACGTTGTCCACGGCGGTGCCGTACTTGGCCAACAGCGATGAAGCCCCAACCGTACTGCGGATGAGGTCCTCGGCGCTGGGACCCATGACTGACTCGGGTGCGCGGAGCCTGGTCAGGGCCACGGGCGTGGGTGCGCCCTTCTCATTCATCACGGTGATGACTGCCTCGCCGATTCCCGCGGAGGTGAGGGTTTCTTCGAGGTCGTAGTCGCTGACGGGGAACGTGGACACCGTGGCCTTCAGGGCCTTGGCATCTTCCGGGGTGAAAGCGCGCAACGCATGCTGCACACGGTTGGCCAACTGTCCCAACACATCTGCGGGAACGTCCTTGGGGGTCTGGGTGACGAAGAAAATGCCGACGCCCTTGGAACGGATGAGCCTGACCGTTGTGGTGATCGCCTCAAGGAAGGCCTTGGAAGCATCGTTGAACAGCAGGTGCGCCTCGTCCAGGAAGAACACGAGCTTGGGCTTGTCCAGGTCGCCGGCTTCGGGAAGGTCTTCGAAGAGGTCGGCGAGCAGCCACATGAGGAACGTAGAGAAGAGAAGCGGCTTGGTCTGCAGGGTGGGCAGTTCGAGGCAGCTGATGACGCCACGGCCGTCGGGGGCTGTGCGGAGGAGCTCGGCTGTGTCGAACTCGGGTTCGCCGAAGAATTTCTCCATGCCCTGCGCTTCCAGGGACACCAGCTCGCGCAGGATGACGCCGGCCGTGGCCTTGGACAGCCCGCCCAACTCGGCCAGCTGGGGCTTGCCTTCATCCGAGGTGAGGAACTGGATGACGGCCCGCAGGTCCTTGAGGTCGATGAGTTCGAGGTTGTTCTTGTCGGCGAAGTGGAAGATCAGCTGGAGGCTGGATTCCTGGGTGTCGTTCAGGTCCATGATGCGCGAGAGCAGGATAGGCCCGAAAGAGGTAATGGTGGCCCGCACGGGAATGCCGTTGCCGTCACCGCCCAGCGACAGGAACTCGACGGGAAAGTTCCTTGCCGACCAGTCCTGCCCAAGAGCCGACGTCCGGGCGGTCAGCTTCTCGCTGGCCGTTGCCGGCGTCGCCAGTCCCGAGAGGTCGCCCTTGATGTCGGCGAGGAAAACCGGAACACCCGCCGTCGACAGTTGCTCCGCAATCATGTGGAGCGTGACGGTCTTGCCTGTGCCGGTGGCGCCGGCCACCAGCCCATGGCGGTTCATCATCGCTAACGGGAGGCGGACCTGCGCTTCCTTGTGGACTTCACCGTCCACGATTGCGGCACCCAGCTCGATGGTGGCACCTTGCAGGGTGTACCCCTGCTGGATGGTGGCGAGTTTTTCGGCAGTGGTTTTCGTGGCCATGCGGATAGCTTAGCGGTGCGCCACAAGATCCTTGCTGAAGGCCAAATGCTTGATTTCCTCGGGATCCGCTGCGAGATCAAAGAGGGCGGTGTAGCCCGTGGCGAGGTATAGGTTCCTGGCTTCGGGCTGGCGCGGGCCGGTGGTCAGGTAGAGCTTGGTGTAGCCACGGCGCAGGGCTTCAGCTTCCAACTCGGCCAGCACGCCGCGCGCCAGGCCACGCCTCCGGTGCGCCGAGTGGGTCCAGATGCGCTTCAGCTCGGCGGTGTCGGCGTCGTAGCGGCGGAACGCTCCACCGGCTACGGATTCGCCGTCTTCCTGGATGATGATCAACGCCCCGTGCGGTGCGGCAAATTCCTCCGGCGGGTACCTGCTGAGTTCCTCGGAGGCTCCCTTGCTGCTGAACAGGTCCCCGTAGCGGGTGTCATATTCGACGGCGAGCTCATCCAGGAGCGGCCGGACGCGGGGATCGTCCATGGCGAGGCTGAGGACGGAAAGGCCCGACGTCGGCAGGGTTGGCGGTGCGGTCATGGCTTGCCTTTCATGGTGGGCACCCAAGTAGGTGACAGTTGTGCGCGTTTTGCGGGCTCAGAACGCGCACTAATGCGACCTAGTTGGGAGGGGCGGGGAGGGAGGGGCGGGGAGGGAGGGGCGGGGAGGGAGGGGCGGGACGGGGCGGGACGGGGGCGGCCAGCGTGTGAAGGATGCGGCGGGCCAAGGCGTCGTTCTCGCGGAACGGCGCCGCGTTGGTGTTCGGCCGGGCAAACGCACCTGCGCCCCAGCCTGACGTCCATGGACCCACTGCAAACAACCCATGCTGTGGTGTTCCAACAGGAGAGAGGACCTCATGATTCCCGGAGACCAGAAGTTTCCCTGTCGAATGCGCACCGTCCAAGGTGAGCAGCCTCTGTTCGGTGCCCAGTCCGGCGTCGTGCAGGTTCAGGAGGGCAGGGTTCGCGGAACGCTCCACAGAGGCCGAAGGCAGGCGTGCCTCGATGTACGCGGAGGCCTCCACCAGGACCGGGGACTGGAAGGACCCGGCAACAAAGCGGCCGGTTGATTCGTCGGCGCGGACCCACATGCCCGGTCCCAGGAACTGCAGGAACCCGGCCCGTTGCAAGGCCAGCATTTCCTGCAGCCGGTGTGCCGGAGGGCCGGAATCGACGAAGCTGAAGAAGCCGTGCCACCAGCCGTGGATTGCCTGCTGCGATCGGGCGTTGAGCCGTTCCTGCGGCACCAGTCGGCCCAAGTCCATGTAGACGAACAGCAAGGCCATGAACAGGGCAAGCGTTTCCGAATGGTCGGAGCTGGTCCGCAGTGACAGGTCGCGTTGGATGTAGGCGGCCACGGACCGCTGCACCGCCTCATGGGAATCGAACGCGCAGCCGCTGAAGGGCTGGTCCAGCGACTCAAGGTCCAGGCGCACGGCTGGATCCGGGACGGCAGAGGCCACAAGTTGCTCCCGCCCGGCGCTGTACCAGTCGAGGGCATCGAAGCGCGCCTCGAAGTCCGTCCAAGCGCCACGAACCCGCTCCGGGTAGCCGGTGAACAGTTCACGGTAATAGGCGTAGCCCGCATCCTTGGCGATGAGCGGCCAGAGGTGGGTACGGAAGTCGAGTTCGTCGTGTTCGGCCAGCAACGCTTCAACTGCAGCAGCCGTGAAGTACCGCGGCCGCTCCACCGGACTGCGCAACGAGGAGGAGATTTTGGAATGGTAGGGCACACCCCGGCGTGAACCGGCCCAGACCCGTGGCTCGGCGCCCGAAGGCACATACTCGAGGACGCCGTCGGGCCTTTCCTCGAAGCGGCCGCCGCGGCCCTCGAACAACAGCACCAACAGGTCCACGAAGGCCAGCCCCATCCCGGAGACGATGACGTCCTGGCCGGCTTCAACGGGGGAGTAGTCCACATCCGTTGTGTACGACGGCGGCGCGTAGTAGCCGCCGTGCGCGGCCGCGAATCCAGCCAGCCGGGTCGCTTCCGGATGCGCCTGCGAATCGGTGTGGCCCAGGGCGTACACCACGACGTCGGCACGCACCTCGGCGCCGGAGGCCAACCGCACGAGGTGCGTACCGGCGTCGGGATGCCCGGGCAGCGGCCCCGCGGCCCGTTCGACGGCGGTGGCCACATCGCGGTGGACGGTGACGGTGACGTCCGGCCCGAGCGAGGAAACCGCCCGGCGGAAGAACCACTCAAGGTACTTGCTTTGGAGTTGCCTCGTGGGGAAGGACGCGGAGGTCAGGGAACGGAGCTGTTCCAGGATGTGCTGCTCGAAGACCGGCACATCACTGATACTGCCGTCCAGTACGCCGGCTGCCCAGGTGGCGAGGGCCGGGCCATCCAGCGGCGGTCCGTCACAGGCCACGGAAGAGTCGGTGAACATTGTGACGTCGGCGGCCGTGGAATTCATCAGCAGGCCGGGATCCTGGTGATAACGCCAGATGCGTCCTGAGCCAGGTTCATGCGGCTCAACGACGTGGATCTGCAGCGGTCCTTCGAACAAGGCGGGACGGCTGGCCGCCAGCCTTTCCAACACGCCGGCCGTGCGCGGGCCGCCGCCAATAAAGACGATGGCGGGAACTCGTGACGGCATGCGGTCTCCTGATCTGCGGTGGTTGGTAAGGCCAATGTAGGGAGCCTGTGGTGCCCGGGTCGAGGCGCCGGTAACCGCCGTTCACCACGCGTCATTCAGCGTTAACCGAGGAAAACAAAACGACTCAAATGGCTCCGGCTGAACTCATTGATGACGCCGAAAGAAGCCTTTTGAAGCCGCAATAAGTCCCGTGAAGAAGTACAAAAATCCGAATTGCCGGTGGATAAATTCCGCCCCTAGATTTGCAGCAATCCGATAGGCAATCCCAACTGAAATGAGGTGGCGCATGAGTGCAGCCGCACCGCCCGCCACGGCGGACGAGGCCCTTCGGCCCGCCGTCGACTACTCCGACTACAAGCTGGTCCCGGCAAAGCATCCGTGGCGCTGGGTGGGCACCGTGGCGGTCGCCCTGGGCGTCGCCGCCATAGCGTGGTCCCTTCTCACCAACCCGCGCTGGGAATGGGGAGTGGTTGCCCAATGGTTCACTGCCCAGTCCGTGGTGGCAGGCTTGGTGGAAACCCTCAAGCTGACCGCCATCTCCGGCATCCTTGGCTTCGTTCTCGGGTTCATCCTCGCCTTGATGCGCCTCTCGTCTTCACCGCTGCTGGTCTCCGTATCCTGGACGTTCTCCTGGATCTTCCGATCCACTCCGCTCCTGGTCCAGCTGCTCCTTTGGTACAACCTCGGCTACCTCTACGAGAAGATCAGCCTGGGCATCCCGTTCACGGATGTCCGCTTCTTCGAAGCCCAGACCACCACGTTGATCAGCCAGTTCGCGGCAGCCGTGCTCGGCCTCACCCTGAACCAGGCGGCCTACTCCGCCGAAATCATCCGCGGCGGCATCCTGTCCGTCGACCAAGGCCAACTGGAAGCCGCAGCCGCCTTGGGCATCCCGGCCTGGAAGCGTTCCACCAGGATCGTCCTCCCGCAGGCAATGCGGGCCATCCTGCCCACGGCCTTCAACGAGATCATCGGCCTGGTCAAGGGAACCTCGATCGTCTACGTCCTGGCCTATTCCGAGCTGTTCTACACGGTGCAGGTGATCTACAACCGGACCCAACAGGTGCTGCCCCTGCTCCTTGTGGCAACGCTCTGGTACGTGGTGATTACTTCCGTGCTCAGCATCTTCCAGTACTACGTGGAACGGCACTTCTCCAAGGGCGCACTGCGGAACCTGCCGCTCACGCCGCTGCAAAAGGCCCGCAAGTTCTTCGCCAGCCACGCTCCCGCCTCTCCCAGCAAGGACGCCCGATGAGCATCATCACCGCACGCAAAGAATCGACGACGGCGGCAACACCTGCCGCTGCCGGCCCGGTCGGCACGGTGGCCACCAAAGGACAGGTGGACATCCACAACATTCGGAAGTCCTTCGGCAACACCGAAGTGCTCCAGGGTGTTTCACTGTCCGTGCCGCCTGGCGGAGTGACAGTGATCGTCGGCCCGTCCGGCTCCGGCAAGTCCACGCTGCTGCGGACCATCAACCACCTGGAAAAGGTTGACGGCGGCTTCATCACCATCGACGGTGAACTGGTGGGCTACCAGGCCCGGGGGAACAAACTGCACGAGCTGCGCGAGAAGGACATCCTCAAACAACGCACCAACGTTGGCATGGTGTTCCAGAACTTCAACCTGTTTCCCCACCTCACGGCCTTGGAAAACGTGGCCGAAGCGCCGATCGTGGCACAGAAGCGCTCCAAAGCAGAGGCCCGGAAGCGCGGACTGGAACTCCTGGACCGTGTGGGTTTGAAGGACAGGGCTGACGCGTATCCCCGCCAGCTTTCCGGAGGCCAGCAGCAGCGTGTTGCGATCGCCCGGGCGCTCGCGCTCGAACCGAAGATCCTGCTCTTCGACGAGCCCACCTCCGCATTGGACCCCGAACTCGTCAACGAGGTCCTGGACGTCATCCGCGAACTGGCCACGTCCGGCACCACGTTGATCGTGGTCACGCACGAGATGGGATTCGCCCGGGACGTAGCGGACACCGTGGTGTTCATGGACCAAGGCCGGATCATCGAGTCCGGCGCCCCGCAGGACATCTTCAGCAACCCACGCGAAGAACGCACCCGCAGTTTCTTCTCCAAAGTCATCGAACCCGCCTTCAACATCTAGGAATCTCCCCAATGCTTCGCACCACTGCAGCCAAATTCCTGGCACTCGCCGTCCTCCCCGCCGTCGTGCTTCCGGCGCTCGCCGGGTGCTCCGATCCTGGAGCGTCGGCAGCCAAGCCCGAATCCGAAGCCGCAAAGAACGGCGTCGTCTACAACACCTCTGTGGAGCAGAACCGCATCCGCGTTGAGAAAGATGCCACGGCCGCGGCCACCGTCCCGGCTGCCATTTCCAGGGACGGCAAGCTGACGGTTGCCACAACCGCGGGGTCGGTCCCGCTGTCCTT
Source organism: Paenarthrobacter sp. PAE-2 (assembly GCF_026013155.1). Classification (NCBI taxonomy): domain Bacteria; kingdom Bacillati; phylum Actinomycetota; class Actinomycetes; order Micrococcales; family Micrococcaceae; genus Paenarthrobacter; species Paenarthrobacter sp. PAE-2. The sequence continues at coordinate 13,644 of NZ_JAPDNV010000037.1, forward strand.
CCACGCCACGGACGACAAGACCCCGATCGGCGTGGAGATCGATCTCGCACAGCTGGTGGCAGACAAACTGGGACTCGAGCTGGACCTGCAGGTGACATCGTGGGAGAACTGGCCGCTCAAGACCCAGTCCGGCGATTTCGAAGCCGTCTTCTCCAATGTGGGCATCAACGCCGCCCGGGTGAAGCTGTTCGACTTCTCCACATACCGGGCCGCTTACATGGGCTTCGAAGCGAAGAAGAGCGCCAGCTACGACATCAAGGGTGCCGACGACATTTCCGGCTTGAAGGTTTCCGTGGGCTCGGGCACCAACCAGGAAAAGATCCTCCTGGCCTGGAACAAGGAACTCGAGGAGAAGGGCAAAGCCCCTGCCACCTTGCAGTACTACTCCTCGGACGCAGACACCATCCTTGCGCTCTCCTCAGGACGCACCGACCTGAACCTCGCCCCTTACCCGTCCGTGACCTACCGCGAGAACACCCGGGACGACCTCAAACTGGTGGGCAAGGTCAACGCCGGCTGGCCGGCCGAAACCCTGGTTGCCGCGACGACGTTGAAAGGCAACGGCTTGGCGCCCGCCATCACAGACGCCTTGAACTCCACCATCAAGGACGGCTCCTACGCGAAGGTCCTGGAACGCTGGGGCCTCTCCGAAGAAGCAGTGCCGGAGTCCAAAACCGTCACGGAAACAAGCTTCGGCAAATAGACCCTACGAACGTCAGGACCAGAAGTGAGTACCCAAGATAACAAGGCCGGTTTCCTGGCCATAGAGCTTGACGGCGCCGGCTGGGACGGAGGCGCGTTCGGCAGCCTTGCCGAGGCGGTCCTCGCCGTCGAAGCGGCCGGATTCCATGTGGCAACCTTCAAGGACGCTCCGGAGCCGGGCCGGACGAACGCCCTGCAGCGTGCCGCCTACGCAGGGCCGGTCACGCGGACCATCGCACTGGCCCCGGAAGTGGACGCCGTTTACACCGAGCCGTTCCACATCGCCACGCAGCTCGCGAGCTTGGACTACGTCTCCGGCGGCCGTGCCGGATGGATCGTCACCGCAGCGGGATCACCCGCGGCCGCTGCCGCCGTCGGGCGTTCCCCGGTCAGCGGTAACGCGCTGGTCCACGAGGCCGCTGCGTCTGTTGAGGTCGGGCGCCGTCTCTGGGACTCCTGGGAAGACGACGCGGTGATCAGGGACGTTGCCACCGGGCGCTACATCGACGTCGACAAGCTGCACTACGTGGACTTCGAAACCCCGGCCGATTTCGCGGGCACACCGTATTCCGTCAAGGGCCCCTCCATCATCCCCAGGCCGCTGCAGGGCCAGCTTCCCGTGCTGGCATCGGCGTCGCTGGTTGGCGGCGGTGTTCCGGTGGAATCTGTTGACGCAGTACTGGTCACGGCGCCCACGCCCGAACTGTTGGCGGCCGAGGTTCGCGACGCGCGGGAAGGCCTTGGGGCGGTGGCAGTGGTAGCCGAACTCGACGTCGTACTGGACTCCCGCGGTGAGCCGGCTGCTGCGCGGGCCGTGCCGGAAACCGGCCGTGCGCAGTTCGCAGGCACCGCCGCGGAACTCACCGACTACCTTCACGGACTGCTGTTGGAGGCCGACGGCGTTCGGCTGCACCCGGGCGACCTGGCGCTGGAACTCGATGAACTCTCCCGGCTGGTCCTGCCGGAACTCCGCCGCCGGGGTTCGCTGCGCGCGCCGGGCCAGGACGGCACCTTCCGCGGGTTGCTGGGCTTGGAACGGCCCGCAAACCGCTGCTCGACCTCAACCACCGCCAGCGCTGCTGCTGGAAAGTAAGGGAACAGCATGACACGGGATATCTTCAAGCCGAGCGGCCGGATCCAGTTCGGCGTCTTCTTCCAAGGCGTGAACTCCGGCACGATCTGGAAGGCCGCCGAATCCGGTTCGCAGACCGATTTCGAATCCTTCCGCAGGATCGTTCAGACCGCCGAACGGGGAAAGTTCGCGGCGTTCTTCCTTGGGGAAGGCCTGCGGCTGCGGGAGCACTTGGGACGTCCGCACGCCCTCGATGTGGTGGGCCGGCCGGATGCGCAGACCATGCTCGCCGCGCTGGCTTCGGTGACCACGAACATCGGCCTGGTTGCCACGCAGAACACCACCTACAACGATCCCGCAGACCTGGCGCACCGGCTGTCCTCGCTGGACCTGATCTCCGGGGGCCGCGCTGCGTGGAACGTCGTCACGACGGACAACGCCTGGACGGGCGCCAACTTCCGCCGGGGCGGATACCTGGACCACGCGGACCGGTACAGGCATGCTGAAGCGTTCGTGGAGACCGCCAAACGCATCTGGGATTCGTGGGAGACGCTGTCCGGTCCCGCGCACCGTGTCCTTCACCAGGGGCAGCACTACACTGTGGACGTCACACCGCGGTTGCCCCGTAGTCCGCAGTACCGTCCCGTGCTCTTCCAAGCCGGTGATTCACCCGAGGGCCGCGACTTCGCTGCACGCCAAGCGGACGTGATCTTCTCTGCGCACCCTAAATTCGACGATGCCGTGGAATTCCGCCGGGACATTGTTTCCCGTTCGGTGGCCGCCGGCCGCGGTGCCAACGCCGTCCGGATCATGCCGGCCAGCGAGTTCATCCTCGCCGCTACAGACCAGGAGGCACGGGAGAAGAAGGACTGGGTCCGGAGCCTCCAGATCGGTCCGCAGCAGGCCATTGCCTATCTGGAGCAGTTCTGGGGACGTGAGCTTTCCGCGTACGATCCGGACGGCCCGCTGCCTGACATTGATCCCGTGGTGGAAGAGACCTCGGAAACCCGCGGCAGCGGCTTCCACGGCGCCAAGGCCCGCCAGTTGGCAGATCAGTGGCGTGCGGAAGCCAAGGACAAGGGCCTATCCATCCGCCAGTTCGTCACGTCCAAGACGGCACGGATCGACTCCACCTTTACGGGCTCATACAACGCGGTGGCCGATCACCTGGCCCAATACGCGCGGGTCGGAGCGGTGGACGGTTTCAATATCTCCCCCTGGCTCATCCCCACCGGCCTGGACGACATCGTGAACCACCTGGTTCCGGAGCTCCAGGAACGCGGCGTCTACCCCACGGAGTACCGCGGCAGCACCCTGCGGGAGAACCTCGGGTTGGAAACACCTTAAAGGAGTTCGCGGAACACGTTCCACCCTGCACCGACCGGGCCGTAAGGGCCCCAGAGGACCCCGGTTGATGCGCCGGTGGAGTAGGTCACCAGGTCCCCGTTGCCGTTGATGGCGAATAAGTTGTTGTATTGCTGGTGCCCGAAACTGCCCAGCCCTGCAATATCGGAAAAAGCACCCCAACCGCCGCTGAGCATGGCCGAGGACTCCCAGCCACCCGTGCCGTCGGCCCGGTAGATGGAAAGGTACCCATTGCGGTCCCGTGCGAAGACCTCCACGGGGCCGTCCCCGTTCATGTCACCGCCGGTGATGATCTTTTCCATGATCTGCCAGCCTTGGCCCACCTTGCTGCGGGGTTTCCAGCCGCCGGCTCCGTCGCCGGGGTAAAGATAAAGGTCGCCGGCAGCGTCGCGGGCCAGGACGTCGTTGTAACCGTCCCCGTCAAAATCTCCCGGGCCGACGATCGAGTCGAAGATGTTCCAGCCTTGACCAACCTGGCGACGGTCAAGCCAGCCCCCGCTGCCATCGCCTGGGTAGAGATACAGGTTGCCTGCGGCGTCGGTTGCGAGGAGGTCGTTGAAGCCGTCGCCGTCAAAGTCACCCGGCGAGAACACGATTCCCATGGCATCCCAGCCCTGGCCCGTCTGGCGGGGTTCGTCCCACTCACCGAAGTACCGTGGGCAGGCACCCTCGCAACTCCCGGGAACGTAGGTGTACGTCCGTGGGTAGAGGACCAGCCTGCCATCCGCCGTGCGCCCAAGGGGTTCGAAGTTCCCGCGTCCCGTCCAACCCATGGCCCTCGAGGACGCCTTGACCGGTGCGGTGCCGGAGCTCACCCGCGTAGCATCGGGGCAATTGGGCTCTTCGGGAGTTGAAGGGTGGACCCGGAGCGAAATCCGGTGACCCAGGTCCGCCGGGATGAGCTGCAGGACTTCGCCCTGGCGTTCGGGCGGAAGAGGCACCCCGTCCTGGAGCCACTCCGCCCTGTACCCGTTGGGGGTGGTGCCGTCCGGGTTCTTGCAGCCCGCATAGTCGTAGTCGTATTGCTTCCGCAGTTCCGCGCCGACGTAGGGGACTCCGTCGATGACTGCCGTGGGGCCAACTGAGGGGGTCTGAACGGCAGGTGCGGACGTTACTTTCGGTGCTGCCGTCGCTGGGGGCACACCCATCAGGGCCACACCTACCGCCAGTGCCGTTGCTGCGTATGCTGCCTTGCGCGTGCCAAAGATCCCCATTGTTTCCCCCCGGAAGCCAGCATCGATAGTGCGTGGGTCTCTGCTGAGGCTACCTCACTCGGAGGGATCTTGGGCAGGTTCCTTACCTTCGGGCGGGGACTCCGCCGAATATTGCTTGGACTGATGGATAACTGGAGGGCCGCACCCGTGATGCCCGCGATCCCGATCGTAGGATGAAACCCAACGAAAGGGGCAGTCGGATGGTCACTCGCGAACAGGTTGAGGAAGCTTATACCCGGACGGCCGCTTGGGTCCGCCACACCCCGATGGCGGCGAGCGGCAATGAAGGGACGTACCCGCTGTGGTTCAAGTGTGAATACATGCAGCACACGGGTTCGTTCAAGGCCCGTGGTGCTTTCAACAGGCTGCTCACTGCCCGGGAGAACGGGGAACTCAACCCCGAGGTCGGGGTGGTTGTGGCCTCCGGCGGCAACGCGGGCCTGGCAAATGCCTACGCCGCTGCGAAGTTGGGTGTTCCCGCCACGGTGTTCGTCCCGGAGTCCGCTCCCGCCAACAAGGTCCACAAGCTGTACGCAATCGGAGCAAGGGTGGTTCAAGGCGGATCCGAATATGCCGAGGCTTATGCTGCGGCGGTCGCCTTCGCTGCAGAAAGCGGCGCCGTTTACTGCCATGCCTATGACCAGCCGGAGATTGTGGCGGGCGCCGGTGGTGTGGGCCTTGAAATGATGGAGCAACTGCCCGACGTCGACACCATCCTCGTCGCTGTCGGCGGCGGCGGGTTGATGGGCGGCATAGCGGCCGCTACCGAGGGGCGGGCCCGGGTTGTTGGAGTTGAACCGGAAACAGTCCCCACACTCCACAGCGCATTGGCACACGGCGAGCCCGTGGATGTGGAGGTTTCAGGCATTGCGGTCGATTCCCTGGGTGCCCGCCGGCTGGGGGAGATCGGCTTCGGGGTTGCCCGCAGGACGGGCGTGCAGAGCGTGCTGGTCACGGACCAGTCCATCATCGAGGCCCGCCGCAGGCTATGGGAAGGGCATCGAATCATCGTTGAGCATGGGGCAGCGGCTGCGTACGCGGCCCTGCTTACCGGGGCTTATGCCCCGGGCGCTGGTGAGAAGGTCGCCGTCGTGCTGTGCGGAGCGAACACGGATCCGGCGCATTTCTAGCCTGGACTCTCTTAGTTGGCCGCTTCGCTGAGGTCCGCAAGTGCTTGACGGAGGCGGGTGCCGGCGTCGTCAGCTACTTCTCTGACCGATGGGGCGTCGCTGAGTTGGGCCATGGTTTGCGGGTCGATGGCCTCGACCGTGGTCGTGTTTGCATCCTTGGCGCGGCGCACCACGACGTTGCACGGGAGCAGCGCCCCCATCTGAGGCTCTGCGGCGAGGGCGCGGCTGGCCAGGGCGGGGTTGCAGGCGCCGAGAATGACATAGTCCCCGACGGCGTCGGCGGCCTCAGCTCCGAGCTTCTGCTCGAAGGTGGCGCGGACGTCGATTTCGGTCAGGATTCCGAAGCCCTGCCCAGCCAGGGCATCCCGGGTTTTCTCGACAACATCAGTCCAGGGAAGGGCGATGGTCGCGGCGAGGGTGTACGTCATGGTTCTCCTTATGTAGGGCCGGGCAGGGGATTGTCGGCAGGAAGGGTTCAGGCCAGGGAGAGGAAGAGCTTCTCCAGGTCCTTGGTGTCCATGCTTGCGTCCTTTTGGACGATGCACTGCTCCAATCCGGTGGCGATGATGGCAAATCCGGCGCGGTCCAGCGCTTTCGATACGGCCGCCAACTGGGTGACGACGTCCTTGCAGTCCCGGCCTTCTTCGAGCATCCGGGTGACGGCCGTGAGCTGGCCTTGGGCGCGCTTGAGGCGGTTGATGACGGGGGTCAGTTCGGTGGGATTTAGTTCCATTGGTACTCCCAAAAAGAGACGGATTCTTGAATCAAGCGTATACCCCCTAGGGTGTTTTGACTACCCCTGGGGGTATCTGTAATACTCGGTGGGGTATTCACCTGTTCACTCGAATCGAGAGGCCATTCATGACTTCCCCTTCCACGGCATCCGCTGTTACCGCCCTTGCTCCTGAGACGCTGCAGTCCTGGATCAAGGAGCATCAGGACCTCGTGGTCATCGACGTCCGCTCCGCTGCCGAATTTGAGTCCATGCACATCCGCGGCTCCTACAACGTGCCTCTGTCGCTGCTGTCCGAGCACAGCGACGAGCTCGCCGCCCGGCTTGGCTCCCGGGTGGTCCTGGTCTGCCAGTCCGGCGTCCGCGCCGAGCAGGCCCGCCAGCGCCTTGCCAAGTCCGGGATTGACACCGCGTACGTCCTCACGGGCGGGGCTCCGGGGTACGCCGCCGCCGGCGGCGACGTGGTCAAGGGCAAGGGCCGCTGGGACCTTGAACGCCAAGTGCGCCTGGTGGCGGGTTCCCTGGTAGTGCTGGGCCTGGCCGGCGGTAAGTTCATTTCTCCCAAGATCCGGACGCTCGCGGGCGTTATCGGCACCGGGCTGACCTTCTCTGCTGCGACCAACACCTGCGCCATGGGCAAGGCCATCTCGGCGATGCCGTGGAACAAGGCCGCCAAGGAGCCCACCCGCGAAAGCGCCATCCTGGCCCTGCCCTCCGCCGGCAGCAAGAGCACGGAAGCCGCAGCCTGATGAGCCTCACCCTGCTCCTGGTCCTGGCCCTGTCGGTGGTCATCGGGCTCTCACTGGGAGTCCTGGGCGGTGGCGGGTCGATCCTGACCGTGCCAATCCTGGTCTACGTGGCGGGATTCGAGGCCAAGGAAGCCATCGCGGCTTCCCTGTTCGTCGTCGGCGTTACTTCGGTGGTCAGCGTGATCAGCCACGCCCGCAAGGGCAGGGTGATGTGGCGGACCGGGCTGATCTTCGGTGCCGCCGGCATGGCAGGTGCGTTTGTTGGCGGCCTCCTCGGCGGTCACATCCCCGGCCAGATACTGCTCATCGCCTTCGCCATCATGATGGTGGCCACCTCGCTGGCCATGCTGCGCGGGCGGAAGAAAAAGAATGACGGCGGAGCGGCGCCTGTCAAGCACGAGTTGCCCCTTGGCAGGGTGCTGCTTGACGGCGCCGTCGTCGGTCTCGTGACCGGCCTGGTCGGCGCGGGCGGCGGTTTCCTCGTGGTGCCGGCGCTGGCGCTGCTGGGTGGCCTGCCGATGGCGGTGGCCGTGGGAACGTCCCTGGTGGTCATTGCCATGAAGTCCTTTGCAGGCCTCGCGGGCTACCTCACTACCGTCCAGCTGGACTGGGGCATCACCCTCGGGGTGACCGCCGCGGCCATCGTGGGCTCATTGATCGGCGCCAAACTCGCCGGGCGCATCCCGGAGACGGCCCTGCGCAAGGCTTTCGGGTGGTTCGTCCTGGCCATGGGTACCTTCGTCCTGATCCAGCAGGCCCCCGCCGGACTGCAGTGGCCCATCGCCGCCGGTGTCGCGGGGCTCACCGCGGTAACCGCAGGCATCTGTTGGTTCTTCGTGAGCTCCTGTCCGCTCCGGAACCGCGGCCGCCGCAGTGCCGATGTCCCGTCGCCCGTCTGACCCGGGCACCACAGAAAGGAATTGGCATGGGACTTTTCGATTCCCTCAAGAAGGCCTTCAGCAAGCCCTACCAAACCATTTCCGTGGCCCAGGCCAAGGAACTCCTGGGCTCTGGAGCCACGCTGATCGACGTCCGTTCCGCCCGGGAGTGGCGGACCGGTCGTGCGCCGCAGGCCAAACACGTCCCCCTGGACCGGCTGCAGGCCGGCCTTGCCGGAACCAATAAGTCCGGCATCAACAAGAACAAGCCCGTGATTGCAGTCTGCGCCTCCGGAGTGCGCTCCGCCTCCGCCGCCCGGCTCCTCGCAGCCCAGGGCTACCACGCCTACTCGGTGCGCGGCGGGATGGCCGCCTGGCGCCAAGCCGGCGAACCCGTCCGCTAGGCAGATACACCCCCCCCAAACCGCCAGTCGCCAACCACTTCAAAGGAGAACCATCATGGCTGAAATCACCATCACCGAAGCCGAGCAGCGCCGCGCCAGTGCCCGGATCCTCGACGTCCGCGAGGACTTCGAAGTCGCCGAGGGCATGATCCCCGGCGCCCTGCACATTCCCATGGGGCAGTTGCAGGCCCGCTTGGGCGAGCTTGACCCTGCCGTCCCCGTGATCGCCGTTTGCCGCAGCGGCAACCGCAGCGCCGCCGTCGCCGATGCCCTCAACGGCGCCGGTTACACAGCCGACACCATGGCAGGCGGCATGAGCGCCTGGACCCGCGCCGGACTCCCCATCACCTAAAACCCCTGACCCGGCAGCGGCACCAGCCAACCGGGCGCAACCAAAACCTCCCGAAAGGACACCAGGCCATGGCCACCATTGACATCACCCAACACACATTTGCCCAGACCCTGGAGAGCAGCGAGATTGTCTTCGTTGACTTTTGGGCAGCCTGGTGCGGCCCGTGCCGCATGTTCGCCCCCACCTACGGCGCCGCCGCCGAACGCCATCCGGACATCACCTTCGCCAAAGTAGACACAGAAGCCGAACAGGCCCTCGCTGCCGCAGCAAACATCACGTCCATACCTACCCTGATGGCCTTCAAGGACAAGACCCTCGTCTTCTCCCAGCCCGGTGCCCTCAACGCCACAGGACTCGAAGAAGTCATCCAGGCCGTGAAGAACCTGGACATGGACAAAGCCCGCGCCGAAGCCGGCCGTCAGCACGCCTGATCCAGGCTCCGGAAAACCGGCCGCCGGCACCAGCCAAACCCAACGAAGCGCCAGGCCTCCTGCGCCTGGCGCCAGGGCCCTCCTGCAGGAAAAACCCAGGCTGCAGCCCGGTTGCTAGATACCCCCGGGGGTATCTATACTGAATGCAGGCCCCCATATCCCCTTTTCATTTGAAGGAGAGCACCCCATGCTTATCGAGCGTATTTACGACGAAGACCTCGCCCAGGCCAGCTACCTGATCGGTTGCCAGGCCAAAGGTGAAGCGATCGTGGTGGACGGTCGCCGCGACATCGCCGTTTACCAGAATCTGGCCGCGAAGAACGGCATGAAGATCGTGGCAGTCACCGAGACCCACATCCACGCCGATTACCTCTCCGGCACCCGCGAGCTGGCTGCCGCCACCGGAGCAAAGATCTATGTTTCCGGCGAAGGCGGCCCGGACTGGCAGTACCAGTTCGACGGCGAACGGCTCTACGACGGGGACACCATCACCCTGGGCAACATCAGCATCAAGGCCGTGCACACCCCCGGGCACACCCCGGAGCACCTGTCCTTCCTGGTCACCGACGGCGCGTTCAGCGACCAACCCGGTTACCTGCTCTCCGGTGACTTCGTCTTCTCCGGAGACCTGGGCCGGCCGGACCTGCTGGATGAAGCAGCCGGCGGCGTTGACACCCGCTTCGAGGGCGCCAAGCAGCTCTTCGCCAGCCTGCGCGATAAGTTCCTGACGCTGCCGGACTACGTTCAGGTCCACCCCGCGCACGGCGCCGGAAGCGCCTGCGGCAAAGCACTCGGGGCCATCCCGTCCTCCACGGTTGGTTACGAACGGCTCTACGCCTGGTGGGGTCCCTACCTGGCAGCCGACGACGAGCAGGGCTTCATCGACGAACTCCTCGACGGCCAACCCGACGCACACGCCTACTTCGGCCGCATGAAGCGCGAAAACCGTGAAGGCCCTGTGGTCATGGGTGAACGCACCCCACTGCCGGAACTCTCCACCGGGACCGTCGCCGCAGGACTGGCCGAGGACACCTTGACCTTCATCGACACCCGTTCCAACGGCGAAGTCCACGAGGGAACCGTGGCCCGATCCCTGAATGTCCCTGCCGGCAAGTCCGTGGCCAGCTACGGTGCCTGGGTGGTGAACCCGGAAACTGACAAGAATCCGCTGGTACTCCTTGCCGCAGACCAGAAGCAGGCGATGGACCTGTGGGACCACTTGGTACGCGTGGGCATCGACAACGTGGCGGGCTACCTCACCAGCATTGACGGGCTGCCCACCACCACCCCGAAGCTGATCCAGCCTGAGGAACTCGAAGGTTTCGACGCTGCCATGGTCCTGGACGTCCGCAACAAGACTGAGTACGCCGCCGGGCACGTCCCGGGCTCGTACCAGCTCAGCGGCGGCCGCGTCATGTGGCACCTGGACGAACTGCCCGCCAACGGCACGATCGTCAGTTACTGCCAGTCCGGCGTCCGGAACTCCGTCGCCGCCAGCGCGCTGCGCCGTGCCGGGTACGACGTCGTCGAACTCGACGGCAGCTACGCAGCCTGGAACTCCTGGAAGAACAGCGTCCCCGCCGTCTAACCACCCCCAAGACCGCCCGGGCAGGTCCCCCCTCCTGTCCGGGCCCTGCCTGGGTACGCTTCCCCCAAGCGTGCCCGGGCACCTTCTTGCCCGCGCACCAGATTTGGAGCATCCCCGCAGTGACCCGCGACGTATTGAAGAACGACGCGCCCTCTCCACGAGCCGTACTGGGCTTACGGGAGAACTTGCCGCAGTTCATGTTGCTGGTGGCCGTCAACGCCCTCGTCGGCGGGACCTTGGGCCAGGAACGCACCGTGCTGCCCCTTCTCGCCGCACAGGAATTCCACCTGGACCAGTACACCGGCGCGCTGACCTACATCCTGGCCTTTGGCCTGTCCAAGGCCGTAACGAACTACTTCGCCGGCACGCTCTCTGACAGGTACGGCCGCAAACCCGTCCTCGTCGCCGGCTGGCTGGTGGCGGTCCCCGTGCCGATCATTCTCATTGCCGGCCCGTCCTGGTCCTGGATCGTAGCGGCCAACGTTCTGCTGGGAATCAGCCAAGGGCTTACCTGGTCCACCGCCGTCATCATGAAAATGGACCTCGTGGGCTCCAAACAGCGTGGACTGGCCATGGGCTTCAACGAGGCCGCAGGCTACCTTGGCGTGGCCGGCACTGCACTCGCCACAGGCTATCTGGCCACCGCCTATGGCCTTCGGCCCGCCCCTTTCCTGCTCGGGGCCGCCTTCATCGCCCTGGGCCTGGGCCTGACAGTGCTCGCCGTGAAGGAAACCCACCACCACGCAAAAACGGAAGCTGCCCGTCACGTCGCTACTCAATCCGGGGCTCACGCCAGCCTGACCACCGGGCAGGTGTTTACCCTGACCAGTTTCAAGGACCGCTCCCTGTCCGCAGCCAGCCAGGCCGGACTGGTGAACAACCTCAACGACGGCTTGGCCTGGGGTCTCTTCCCCGTCCTGTTTGCCGGCGCCGGGCTGAACCTTGGGCAAATTGGCATCCTGGCCGCCGCTTACCCGGCCGCCTGGGGTTTGGCACAACTGGTCACCGGCGCGGCTTCAGACCGCGGGGGCCGTAAATGGTTCATTACGGCCGGCATGTTGGTTCAGTCCGTGGCCTTGGGAATCTTCGCCTTCGCCCACGACTTCGGACCCTGGCTTGCCGCAGCCATTATTTTGGGCCTCGGTACGGCATTGGTGTACCCAACACTGTTGGCCGCCATCGGCGACGTTGCCCACCCCATCTGGCGGGCGCGCTCCGTAGGGGTGTACCGGTTGTGGCGCGACGGCGGGTTCGCCGTTGGTGCCCTCCTGTCAGGAGTGCTCGCGGACCTTTACGGCATCCCCGCAGCGGTCGCCGTCGTTGCGGTGATCACCGCGGCCTCCGGCGCTGTGGTGGCACTGCGGATGCGCAGCAATGACCATCTGCGGGAAGCGTCGACGTCCTAGAGACGGGTCCCTGAGGCGGGGTCAGGCTATCCCCGTGGTGCCCAGCAGCAGGCCAACAGCGTAGGTGAAGGCCATGGCAAGGGCGCCGCCAATGACCAGGCGCAACGTGGCCTTCCGCTTCGAGCTGCCACCGATCCTGGCACTGACCGTGCCGGTGATGGCCAAAGCCACCACCACGGCCACGAACGTCAACGGGATCCGGACCTCGGCCGGCAGGAGGAGGATGGCCAGCAGCGGCAGCACCGCGCCAATGGTGAAGGCGATTGCCGAGGCGAAGGCCGCATGCCAGGCATTGGCCACCTCAGCCTCATCGATCTTCAGTTCAGCCTCCAGGTGGGCGCCCAAGGCATCATGCTCGGTAAGTTCGCGGGCCACCGTCCGAGCGGTGGCTTCGCTGAGGCCCTTGGCCTGGTAGATGGAGGCAAGCTCCTCCAGCTCGCCTTCGGGATCGTCGCGGAGTTCCTTCCGTTCCTTCTCAATCAAGGCCCGTTGGCTGTCGCTTTGGCTGCTGACGGAGACGTACTCGCCAAGGGCCATGGATACTGCCCCGCCCACGACGGCGGCTGTGCCGGCCACCAGGATGGGGGTGACATCGTTGGTAACACCCGCAACGCCCACAACCGTGGCGGCCACGGACACGATGCCGTCGTTGGCTCCAAGGACACCCGCGCGCAGCCAGTTCAAGCGTGCCGCGATGCTGTCGTTGTGCGGTTCGTTGGGGTGCTGCTTCAGCAACTCAGTCATAGTGAACAGTAAAACATCGGCTGCCGTCCGCGGCTACGCAGGTTTGCATACCCTTCACAGGGCCCGGAACCACCATGCCCTGCTACTTCTTGGGCAAGCCTGCCGGGTTCAGTTCCGACGCCGGGATGGCTTCGGAGGAAAGGCCCCAGCGGTCGAGGATCTTGCCGTAGTTGCCGTCCTTGATCAGCTTGTTCAGGGCAGTCCGGGCAGCGACGGCCAAGCCATTGCCTTTCTTGGTGGTGAAAGCGATCTCCGCTTTCAGGGGCCAGCCACCTTCAACCGTTCCCACCTGCTTGGTCCTGCCGTCCTGCGCCGCCTTGTAGGCCGCTGAGGCGTTGGGGCCGAACGTGAGGTCCGCACGGCCGGACTGGAGTGCAAGCTGGGAGGCGGAGTCGTCGTCGTAGTACTGGAAATCAACGGGCTTCAGGCCGTTCTTCTTGTTCTCCTCGTCCCAGCGGACCAAGATGGCTTCCTGGTTGGTACCGGAACCCACGATGATGCGTTTTCCGGCTACGTCCTTGGCTTCCCTGACCTGGGAGATGTCCGAATCGCTCTTGGCATAGAACCCCAGGAGGTCATTGCGGTAGGTGGCGAAGTCAAACTTTTCCTTGCGGGCCTCGGTGACTGTCACGTTGGAAAGCACGGCCTCGTACTTGCCCGACTCAACGCCGAGCGGCCAATCGGCCCACGCCACCGGCAGGACTTCCACCTCAAGGCCCAAGGTCCCGCCCACGGCGTACGCGATATCCACCTCGCTTCCGATGAGGGTCTTGTTGTCGGAGGCGAAAAGACTCAGGGGAGGGGTTCCGCCGGTAGTCACCACCGTGAGCTTGCCGTCAGCCTTAATGGCATCGGGAACCTGTGCCGCCGCCGCGGAATCCACCTCAACCTTGATCCGGTCCTGTTCCGGTGAGAGGTTGAATTGCTTGGACGCCGCGCTCGCGGAACTGCTGGTCGAGCCCGGGCCGGTTGCCGCCGTCGCGCCGGGATCCGAGCAGGCCGCGAGGCCCAAGAGAGCAGTGACGGCCAGCGCCACGGTGACGCCGGTCTTGGTTGTGAATCGTGCCATGAGTACCCCTTGGGTGAAGTTCGATGCGTACTTGTCGCTGCCACTATCCGGTAGGGCGCAAAGAGCGGTCAAAGCGCTATGAAACGCGGAGATACAGGGGGTCACAGCCGGTAATCACGCGTCCCGCCCGGTCACAAAGCGGGGGATTTTGGACGCTTTGGAGAACCGCGAAGTAACTCACAGAAATAAGGCGGGCAACGCCGTCGTTGTCGCTTAAGTGCCCGCCAACGGGCCGACGCGAACCACTCCGAAAGGCCGGTACCCCTGTGACTGTTCCTCTTTCCATCCTCGACCTGGCAACCATCGGGAAGGGCCAGACAGTGGCGGAAAGCCTCGCGGGAAGTGTGGCCATGGCGCAGAAGGCGGAAGAGCTGGGATATCGCCGGGTTTGGTACGCCGAACACCACAACATGTCCGCCATCGCCTCATCCGCCACCAGCGTGCTGATCGCCCACGTGGCAGCGCACACCAACAGCATTCGGTTGGGGGCAGGCGGCATCATGCTGCCCAACCATTCGCCGCTGACCATCGCCGAACAATTCGGGACGCTGGAAACACTCCACCCGGGCCGCATCGACCTCGGCCTGGGCCGTGCTCCGGGCAGCGACCAAAACACCATGCGTGCTTTGCGGCGCGATCACATGTCTGCCGACTCGTTCCCGCAGGACGTCCTGGAACTTCAGGGTTACCTCACGGGTCCTACCCGGATCCAAGGCGTGGAGGCGACTCCGGGCAAGGGAACCAACGTGCCGCTGTACATTCTGGGCTCCTCGCTTTTCGGTGCGCAGCTGGCTGCCCGGCTGGGACTGCCGTACGCGTTCGCTTCACACTTTGCGCCCGCCGCCCTGCGCGACGCAGTGGCTATCTACCGCCGCGACTTCAAGCCCTCCGAGCAACTGTCCGAGCCCTACGTCATTGCCGGCGTCAACGTGACAGCGGCTGACACCAACGCAGAAGCCCAGGCAATCCACCTCGCCGTGAAGCGTGCCAGGGTGGCGCTGTTTTTTGGCGGCGGACGCGAGTTCACGGACGACGAGGCGGATATGGTCCTTGACTCCCCGCAGGGGCAGCACATCGCCCAGATGATGAAGTTCTCCGCCGTGGGAACCCCCGACGTTGTGCGGGAATACCTGGACGAATTCGCCAAGCATGCGGATGCGGATGAACTGATCGTTGCGCACCAGAGCGTAGGGACTCAGGAGCGGCTGCGGTCGGTCGAGTTGGTGGCCGAGGTGGCGGGTCTGGTCCCGGCCTAGGACCTCCTTTTACACATACGCAATTACAGAGCTATACGAGGGAAACCCTTCGGGCGGAAACTATTCCTATCCACTCCGGAAGGAACCGCCATGCCGACGCCGTTGAACCAGTCAGTTGCCGATTCGGCGCTCTTGATGAACTCGTTGCCGCTTGGTTTACTCCGTTCCTTTGTCCGTCCCCAGGAGGACCAAGGGATCACCCCGGAGTTGATGGCTGACCTCAAAGTCCTGTCCAGGGTTCCGGGCCTTTTGGTGGCCTGCAATTACGGCGGCACGCTGTGTGAGGCCGAAGGCGTTTCCAATGAGACGTTGCCCTTGGACAGCGCGGCCGTGGCACTGCGTGCGCTGGCGGCGCTTCCCAACACGCATGCAGGCATCATCTCCGGGCGGTCATTGCGGGACCTGGCCGCCGTTTCCCGGTTGCCGGCGGAGGTGCATTTGGTGGGGTCCCATGGAGTCGAATTCGACATGGGATTCGCCTACGGGCAATCCCTCGCCACCGAAAACCTGCTGCATGAGGTGGCTACGGCGTTGAGTGAGGCCGTTGGCTTCGAGAAGGGCGTCAGCATAGTCCGCAAACCGGTAGGAGTGGCGGTCCGCACCCGCCCCGCTACGCAGGATGTGGTGGAACGCGTGACGTACAAGGCGCAGCACATTGCCATCCAGTACGGCCTCTACTTCATCGTCGACGGCACCGTCCTGGACCTCACGGTGGAAGAACCTGCCAAGGGCAAGGCACTTGAACAGCTCCGATCCCGTTTGGGCGTCACAGCCGCTCTCTACGCCGGGGACGCCGAGAGCGACGAACGGGCGCTCGCCACGCTGCGCGGACCGGACCTTGGCCTGCACGTCGGGCCGGGAGATACGACGGCGGCACACACCATTCCGGACCCCGAAGCCTTCGCGAGGGTGCTGGCTTTGTTGTTCGAACTGCGGCGGTCGTGGCTCTTTGGTGAGGACGCCGTTGGTTTGGAGCGGCACTCGATGATTGGGAACGGCACCTCCACGGCGCTGCTCACCCCGGACGCGAAGGTCTGCTGGATGAGTCACCCGCTGCCCGATTCCGGGTCCTTGTTCGCACACATCCTCGGTGGCGAGCCGGCAGGTCACTTCAGCATCGAGCCCGTGAAACCCTCAGCGGTCCTCGCGCAGCGCTACGTGGACAACACCATGATCGTGGAGACCCGCTGGGCCGATGTCACCGTGACCGACTACCTCGAACCGGCACCGGACGGCATCACCAGCCTGGTCAGGGTCCTGTCCGGAAACGGCACGGCCAGGGTGGTCTTCGCCCCCCGCCCGGACTACGCCAGCGCTCCCTTCAACATGGAGATCCGCGGCGATGAGATCCACGTTGTGGGCACCTCGGATCCCATCATCCTGTCCGCGCCGGGCGTTGAGTTCACCATCACCAGTGACAGCCGGCACGCAACTGCCACCGCGGAGGTATATCTGGGGTCCGGGCCGGTTGTGCTCAATTTGCGCTGCGGTGATACAGAATCCGCCCCTCCGGATCCGGACGGAGAACCGGCCAGGCGCGCCGCCGTCGGGCAGTCCTCCAGGGAGTGGGTCAAATCGCTCCGGTTGCCGGCCATTAAGACTTCACTGGTAAGACGCTCGGCGCTCGTTCTGAAGTCCCTGGTCCACCAGCCCACCGGGGCTGTCCTTGCCGCGCCCACCACGTCGCTTCCGGAGGGGATCGGCGGTACGCGGAACTGGGACTACCGCTACTGCTGGCTCCGTGATGCCTCGATGACCGTGAATGCGTTGGTGGGCCTCGGGTCTACAGAGGAAGCTGTGGGGTTCCTTGGCTGGCTGGGGCGGATCCTTGAGAATGCCCCCGGCCCCGAGTGGCTGCACCCGTTGTACTCAGTGACTGGAGCTCCGCTTTCCACCGAAGCAATCGTGGACAGCCTGCCGGGGTATGCCGGTTCGCGCCCGGTCAGGATCGGCAACGCGGCTGACCACCAGGTTCAGTTGGACGTGTTCGGTCCCATTGCGGAACTGATCCATGACCTGGCGGAACGGCGGGGTTTCCTGCCGGATGACCACTGGTTCCTCATGGAGCAGATGGCCCACGCCGTCATCGCGCGGTGGCACGAGCCGGACCATGGAATCTGGGAGGCCCGCAAACCGCCCCGGCACCATGTATATAGCAAGGTCATGTGTTGGGTCACCCTGGATCGTGCTGTTCGCACGGCTGGTTTGCATGGTCGGATGCCGCATGCCGATTGGGCGGGCACCGCTGAGACCATCCGTGATGAAGTCCTGCGGGAAGGGTGGGATTCTTCCGTTGCGTCCTATACGGTGGCCTATGACAGCCCCGACCTGGACGCCGCAGTGCTGCACATTGGATTGTCCGGACTGCTGGATGTCCGCGACCAGCGCTTCCTGGATACGGTCACCGCAGTGGAACGGGAACTGCGCGTGGGGCCCACAGTCTTCCGGTACAGGTACGACGACGGCCTGCCGGGCTTGGAGGGTGGCTTCCACATCTGTACCACGTGGTTGATCGAGGCCTACCTCGCAGTGGGCCGCCTGGACGATGCCTTGGAGCTCTTCAACCGCCTGGTCGCCTTGTTCGGTCCAACGGGATTGTTGCCGGAGGAATACGATCCCGGCACGGAGACCCACCTTGGCAACCATCCCCAGGCCTACTCGCATCTGGGATTTATCCGCTGCGCCCAACTCCTGGAACTCAATTTGGCGACGGCGGACGTCGAGTAGCCCATCCAGGTCGCAGTTGTGCGCGTTTACACGCCGCTAAACGCGCACAACTGCGATCCAGTTGGGGGACTAGGCGAGCAACAACGCCACTGCGATCATCGCGGGGACAGCCACGATGGTTGTGAGCAGGACGGTGTCCTTCGCTACGGTGATGCCGGCCTGGTATCGGTTGGCGGCAACGAACACGTTCTGTGCTGTCGGCAGGGCAGAGGTCACCACCACCGCGAACAGCGCGTGCCCGTCCATGTTCAAGGCGAAGCGGGCAAACACATACGCGATCAGGGGATGCACCAGCAGCTTGAACGCACTGGCCAACAGGGTATCCAAGCGCCGGCCCCCGGACTTTTGCAGCGGCTTGGAACCGTTCAGGCTCATACCGAAAGCCATCAACATGGCCGGAATCGCCGCCCCGCCAATCAAGTGGATCGGCTCGAGAACCAGTTGGGGGACTTGAAAGCCGGTACCAGCCACCACAAGGCCCAATGCGGATCCCACGATCATCGGATTCCTGACGATCATCAGGACGAACCTCAGGGGAGTGGTGCGATGGTTGCTGGTGCTCGCATCCAACGCCATCAAATACATGGGCGTGAAAAACGCCAGTTGGAAGATGAGCAACGGGGCCACATAGCTGGCGTCTCCCAGGACAAACACGGCAATGGGAATGCCAAGGTTGGCCGAGTTGGCCAAAGACGAACTCATGGAGGACATGAGCGATTCAGGAAGGCTGCGCTTCAGCCAGAACTTCGCAATCAGGAAAAACAAGAGCCCAGTGATGGTCGCTCCCACTGCCGTCACCAGCAGCGGCGCGGCGAAGACCTCGTGAAGCTTGGCTTTGCTCAACGTTTCGAACAGCAAGGCAGGGCTGGCGACGAAGAACGTCAGCGAACTGAGCACAGATCTCGCGTTGTCACCGAGGATGTTTCGGCGCCCCACGAACATTCCCACCAGGATGATGGCCCACACCACGAAGAACCCGGACAAGACTCCGATCATGGCAGGGGACAGGCTGGGTAAATGTGGATCACGCCTTCAGCCTAATCAGATTTATTCACGGGTAAACGTTTTCAGTGCTGAGGTCCGTTATCCGGACGCACGCACTCGAGGGCATACTCACGCGCGCAGACGCCGACGGCGGCACTCAGGGTGAGTGCCGCCGTCGAGGTTTGGTCTGTGGCTGGTTCAGCTAAGGTGAGCCGCGTTGTTCAAGGCATGCGGGGGCCGCATCAGTCCGGGTGTGTGGGCCTCGGCGGGATCGTTGCCGAGCTGCAGGATCTGGTTTTCCTTCCCCACGTGAACCACCTTGGGCTCGTAGGACCTGGCTTCTTCAGTAGTCATCTCCGCATAAGTGATGAGGATGACGAGGTCGCCCACATGGACCTGATGGGCTGCGGCACCGTTGATGCCGATGACCCCTGATCCGCGCTCGCCGGCGATGGTGTACGTCTCCAGGCGGGCACCGTTGGTGATGTCCACGATGGACACTAGTTCGCCGGGAAGAATGTCGGCGGCGTCCAGAAGGTCCAGATCGACGGTGACCGAACCGACGTAGTGGAGATCGGCGTGGGTCACCGTGGCACGGTGAATCTTGGACTTGAACATTGTGCGGATCATAATGCGTTCAGTTTAGCGCGGGGGCTTCATGGCCGCTGTGACGTAGGAGACGTTCCGGGCTCGTACCTCACCAGTTCCGTCCCCGACGCAACAAGCGCCCGCAATTCCGTCAACCCGCCGGTCACCACGTCTGCGGCGCGGGCTTGGACCAGCACGTTGCCCAAGGCCGTGGCCTCAACCGGCCCGGCGATCACCGGCTTGCCCGTGGCATTTGCGGTCAGCTGGCAGAGCAGCCTGTTTTGCGATCCGCCACCCACCACGTGCACCACGCCGGCGGTACGGCCGGTCAGGCGTTCGGCGTCTTTGAGGGTGCGGGCGTAACCTTCGGCGAGGCTGTCCATGATGCAACGCACGACGGCGGCCGGACGGTCGGGGAGCACGTCACCGTTGTGCCGCACGGCTGAGCGGATGCGTTCGGGCATGTTGTCCGGTGCGGTGAAAGCGGGGTCTTCGGCATTGATCTGCGGTCCGCCGGGAGGCAGGGCGGCAGCCGCGTCCAGCAGTGCGGGGAGTGATTGGGTGAATCCCTGGGCTGCCCAGGTGCGCTGGCACTCGCTCAGTAGCCAGAGCCCGCCCACGTTTCGCAGGTATCTGATGGTGCCGTCGACTCCGCGTTCGTTGGTGAAGTTCGCGGCTCGGCTTTCTTCGGAGCGCACGGGGTGCTTCAGTTCCAGGCCCACCAGGGACCAGGTTCCGGAGGAGATATAGGCGAACTCTTCCTGCTCTACAGGGACTGCGGCAACAGCCGAGGCGGTGTCGTGCGAGCCCACGGCCACCACGGGAGTACCGGAGGGCAGGCCCAGTTGTGAGGCGATGTCCGGCCACAGGGGTCCGTAGGATTCGCCCGGCTGGATCAGTGGCGGGAAGATGTTCCGCGGAAGCCCCAGTACGTCCAGGAATTCCGTGGCCCATTCCTCCGTCACCGCATCAAACATCCCTGTGGTGGAGGCATTCGTTGCCTCGGTCCGACGCTGCCCGGTCAGCATGAAAGCGATCAGGTCCGGGATGAGCAGTGCCTGCACACCGTCGAGGTCCTGCTCGGTGGCGAGCTGGTAGATGGTGTTGAACTGCAGGAACTGGAGGCCAGTGGTGGCGTACAGCTGCTCCGGTGGGATGAGCGCGTGCACGCGCGCCACGGCAGAACGGCTTCGCTCGTCCCGGTAGCTGTACGGTGGGGCGATCAGTTTCCCGGAAGCGTCCACCAGCCCGTAGTCCACAGCCCAGGTGTCGATGCCGATGCTTTGAATCCGCTCACCGTTTCCTGCTGCCACGGTCGCGGCCGTGCGGAGGCCTGCAAGTACCTCCGCGAAGAGGGCGTCGAAGTCCCAGCGGAGTCCGCCGTCGAGCTCCACCACTCCGTTGGGGAAACGGTGCACGGTCTCCAGCGTCGCGCCTGTGGAGGGGCAGACGCGGCCCAGCATGACGCGGCCGGAGGACGCACCGATATCGACGGCGGCAAACACACCGGAGGTGGGCCGCCCGCCGTCGATATCGCCATATGCAGTGCTCATCGGAGGAACGCTGCTGCGACGCCGGCGTCCACGGGGATGTGCAGGCCGGTGGTGTGGGAGAGTTCGTTGCTGGTGAGCACGGCGGCGGCGTTGGCCACGTGTTCGGGGAGGACTTCGCGCTTGAGGAGGGTGCGCTGGGCGTAGTACTCGCCCAGCTTTTCCTCGTCCACGCCGTAGACCGCTGCGCGTTTGGCGCCCCAACCGCCGGCGAAGATGCCGGAGCCGCGGACCACGCCGTCGGGGTTGATGCCGTTGACGCGGATGCCGTGGTCACCCAGTTCTGCAGCGAGCAAGCGCACTTGGTGGGCTTGGTCTGCCTTGGTGGCGGAGTAGGCGATGTTGTTGGGTCCGGCGAACACGGAGTTCTTGGAGGAGATGTAGATGATGTCCCCGCCCAGGCCCTGGTCGATCATCACCTTCGCAGCGGCCTTGGAGACCAGGAACGAGCCCTTGGCCATGACATTGTGCTGCAGGTCCCAGTCCTTTTCGGTGGTTTCGAGCAGTGGCTTGGAAATGGACAGGCCGGCGTTGTTGACCACCAGGTCCAGGCCACCGAAGGCCAGCACAGCCTCCTGGATTGCGGCCGTGATCTGGGCTTCGTTGGTGACGTCGGCCTGGACGCCGATGGCGACGTCGGGACCGCCCAGTTCCTCGGCGACGGCTTGGGCGTTCTCAAGGTTCAGGTCGGCAATCACTACGCACGCGCCGTCGGACGCCAAACGGGTGGCGATCGCCTTGCCGATGCCGGACGCGGCACCGGTGACCAATGCGATGCGGGTGGCGTGGGACTTGGGCTTGGGCATCCGGGCGAGCTTGGCTTCTTCCAGCGCCCAGTACTCGATGCGGAACTTCTCGGATTCCTCGATCGGGGCGTAGGTGGAGATCGCTTCGGCGCCGCGCATGACGTTGATGGCGTTGATGTAGAACTCGCCGGCCACGCGGGCGGTCTGCTTGTCCTTGCCGTAGGAGAACATGCCCACCCCGGGGATGAGTACGATCGCCGGGTCAGCGCCGCGCAACGCAGGTGAATCAGCGTCGGCGTGCCGGTCGTAGTACGCCTGGTAATCCTCACGGTATTCGGCGTGCAGTTCCTTCAGGCGGGCCACGGACTCTTCGATGGACGCGTCCGCGGCCAGGTCCAGGATGAGGGGCTTGACCTTGGTGCGGAGGAAGTGGTCCGGGCAGGACGTGCCGAGGGCGCCGAGGCGCGGGTGCTCGGTGGAGGCGAGGAAGTCAAGCACGACGGCGTCATCACTGAAGTGCCCCAGCTGCGGTTTGTCGGTGGAGGCCAGGCCGCGGATCACCGGGGCCAGGGCCGCCGCCTTGGCGCGGCGCTCCTTCTCCTGCAGGGCGCCGTAGCCGGGGAGGGCAGGGCCGAAGGGCTCGGCTTTGCCGTTCTCTGCGATGTACTTCTCAGCCTGGTCGATGATCCACAGCGAGTTCTGCTCTGCTTCTTCGCTGGTGGCACCCCAGGCGGTGATGCCGTGGCCGCCCAGGATGGTGCCGACCGCCTGCGGGTTGGCTTCCTTGATCGCGGCAATGTCCAAACCGAGCTGGAATCCGGGGCGACGCCACGGAACCCAGACAACTTTGTCGCCGAAGATCTTGGAGGTCAGGGCTTCGCCGTCCACGGCGGTGGCGATCGCGATGCCCGAGTCCGGGTGCAGGTGGTCAACGTGGGCTGCGTCCACCAGGCCGTGCATGGCGGTATCGATCGACGGGGCTGCGCCGCCCTTGCCGTGCAGGCAGTAATCGAACGCGGCCACCATCTCGTCTTCACGCTCGACGCCGGGGTAAACGGACTTGAGCGCCTGGAGCCGGTCGAGCCGGAGTACTGCGAGGTTTTCGGCCTTCAGGGTGCCCAGGTCGCCGCCGGAGCCCTTAACCCAGAGGAGCTCGACGTCCTGGCCGGTCACGGGGTCCTTCTCGAAACCCTTGGCCGAGGTGTTGCCGCCGGCGAAGTTGGTGTTCCGCTTGTCCGCGCCGAGGCGGTTGGAACGGATGATCAGGTCTTCAACAGTCTTGTTCATGGCTACTTATGCGCCCCATCCGGCTTGCTGGCCGCCTGCGCGGTCCTCGTTGATCTTCTTCTGGTAGCCGCTGGCCTTGTAGGCAGCGATCGGGTCGGCGGGCAGGCCGCGGGATTCACGCCACTCGGCAAGGGTCGGGCGAACGTCGGTGTAGAAGGCATCGTTGAAGATGCTGTTGGCTGCCAGGACATCCCCGGCACGCTGCGCCTCGTTCAGGGCTGCGGTGTCCACCAGCAGGGCGCGGGCAGTCATTTCCTGCACGTTGAGCACCGAGCGGATCTGGCCCGGGATCTTCTCTTCCAGGTTGTGGCACTGGTCCAGCATCAACGCGACACCGGAATCCTTCCCGAAGCCGCCGCCACGGATGACCTCGTGCATGATGCGGAACAACTGGAACGGATCAGCCGCGCCCACAATGAGATCGTCGTCGGCGTAAAAGCGGGAGTTGAAGTCGAACGAGCCCAGCTTGCCCAGGCGCAGGAGCTGCATCACGATGAACTCGATGTTGGTCCCCGGGGCGTGGTGGCCGGTGTCCAGGCACACGAACGCTTTCTCACCCAGGGCCAGGGTCTGCGCGTACGAAGTACCCCAGTCCGGAACATCGGTGTGGTAGAAAGCCGGCTCGAAGAACTTGTACTCCAGGACAAGGCGCTGCTCATCGCCCAGGGCGGCGTAGATTTCCTGGAGTGACTCGGCGAGCCGGTCCTGGCGGCCGCGGATGTCGTCCTGGCCGGGGTAGTTGGTGCCATCGGCCAGCCAGATCTTCAGATCCTTTGACCCGGTGGCGTGCATGATCCGGATGCACTCCAAGTGGTGCTCGATGGCCCTGCGGCGTACGGCCTCATTGGAGGAGGTCAGGGAGCCGAACTTGTACTCGTCATCCTGGAACGTGTTGGAGTTGATGGTGCCCAAGCCAATCCCCAGGTCCTCTGCATACGAACGCAGAGCGGAGTAATCGTCCACCTTGTCCCACGGGATGTGCAGCGCAACAGTGGGCGCCAGGCCCGTCAGTTCGTGAACCTTCGCCGCGTCCGCGATCTTTTCCTGGACCGTGCGCGGGGTCCCCGGCGTGCCGAAGACCTTGAACCGGGTCCCCGAATTTCCGTAGGCCCAGGACGGCACTTCGATGGCCAGTTCTCCCAAGCGGCCCAGGGCCGATTCCGTGGTGTTCATGCTTCTTCCTTCTGCTGGGTGCTGTGACTGGCCGCAGCCAGTTGGTCTTCAAGGTTGAAAACTTCACCGAGGATTTCGAATCCCTCATCCGGCAATACGTCGCTGTTCGCGAAGAGGGTTGCCATGTCGGCTTGCCAACGGGCGTTGACCTCGGTGAGGGCCATGCGGGCCTGAGCGTCCGCGTAGTCCTCGCATTCCAGGTAGCCGATGAGCTGCCCGTCCGGAGCAAGGAACAGTGAGTAGTTGTTCCATCCGGCGTCCTTCAAAGCGCGAAGCATCTCCGGCCAGACTGCTGCGTGCCGGCGCCTGTACTCATCCATCAGTTCGAGCTGAACTGAAGAGCGGAAACATACCCTCATCTGCGGTTCTCCGGGGTTACTCGGTTTTGAATCGTTTCATTTGTTACGATTCAAATTACCCTCGCAAGGAAGGGGGTGTCAAGGGCGTTCATATAGCCGGACAAGACGACGGGGGAGACCGGAAAGCATGTCCCAAACAGCCAGCATCAAAGATGTTGCCATCCACGCCAAGGTTGCCGTGGGCACCGTGTCCAACGTGCTGAATTACCCGGACCGGGTCTCGCAGCGGACCAAGGAGCGGGTTCTCAAATCCATTGCCGAGCTCGGATTCGTGCGCAATGACGCTGCACGCCAGTTGCGCGCCGGCCAGAGCCGAACCATCGGCCTGGTGGTCCTCGATGTCGGCAACCCCTTCTTCTCCTCGGTGGCCCGGTCCGCCGAAGACGCGGCCACTGCACTCGGAAGCGTGGTCCTGGTGGGGGACAGCGGCCAGGACGCTGCCCGCGAAGCCCATTACATGGATCTTTTCCAGGAGCAGCGCGTCCAAGGACTCCTGATCTCGCCCGTAGGGGACGTCACGGCCCGGATCGATACCTTGCGGGAACGCGGCGTGCCCACGGTGCTGGTGGATCAACTCGCCGACAGCGATCGCTGCAGCTCCGTCTCCGTCGACGATGAGGAAGGCGGCTACCTGGCCGCCCGGCACCTGCTGGACATCGGCCGCCGTCGTCTGGCTTTTGTTGGTACCCCGTCCATCCGCCAGGTGGCCCACCGCCTCAAGGGCGCGCAGCGTGCGGTCGCCGAAGAATCCGATGCGTCCATGGAAGTACTGGATTCTGCCGGCCAAACCGTCCTTGCCGGGCGCCAAGTGGGCAACAGCCTGGTGGAGCGCTCGCCGGAGGAACGTCCCGAAGCCGTCTTCTGCTCCAACGACCTCCTCGCCCTAGGCGTCATGCAGTCACTGACCATGCTGCGAACGGTGAGAATCCCCGAAGACATCGCCTTGATCGGTTACGACGACATCGACTTCGCCGTCTCCGCCGTCGTGCCTTTGTCCTCCATCCGGCAGCCCACCGAGGCGCTGGGCCGGACCGCCGTCGAGCTTCTCGCCGAAGAGCAGGAGAGCGGCGGAACCAAGCACCGCGCCGTCGTCTTCACGCCCGAACTTGTGGTGCGCCAAAGTACCGCCGGCGCACCCAAGTAGCGCTCAGGCGGCGCTGCCGCACCGTGGTGTTAGAAAGTGTTC
>NZ_JAPDNV010000038.1:0-38597 GCF_026013155.1 Paenarthrobacter sp. PAE-2
CTCGTCCTTTACATCACGCCACGCTGTTCACAACGTCCCTGGGAACTACACCTAGGGCGGTTGTTCGCAGCTCATCCTGACCCGGACTCGACATGGAAGGAGCCCTGGCAACGCCCGGGGCTCCTTTCATGGTGTGTGCTTACGCCGGCAACTCCAGCCGGAACCCGCAGTCCATGCACTGGAGGACTTTGGTGCCGAGCCGAACGTCCAGCAATTCCAGCTCATCTGTTCCACAGGCGGGCTTCGCGGTGATGCTCCGCCGGACTTCGACGGGAATGGGAACCATGGGATCGCCACAATGAAGGTAGCTGTCTTCGAAAACAATCAGCCCTTCAAGGTTTTCCTTCGTGTTCAACTTCGAAGCCACTTCGCGCAAGGGAGTGAAGTGGGACTGGGCAAAGCCGCAGTCGGCGCAGGTGTAGGAAACAGCCACCAACAGGCCGACGTCGTGCGAGTGGACCGAATCAATGGAGTGAAGCACCAGATGCTCGCCCGATTGGCAGCGCGAGCACCACATGCGCTCTCCCTGGGGCAGGGACATTCCGTCCGATAAACCGTCTGCCTTTCCCATCGCCTCCACCTCCATAAAGTAAGTATCCTTACTAAAGGATAGCGTAGAAGTGAAGCAGACGGCAGTACCGCCGGGACGAGTTCTACTCAGCGCCTCCCGGGACGTCCTCGCCCGGCAGCTCTGTTGGCCGTGGGCCGCTGGTAATGATGCCGAGCTCTTCCAGCTGGTCGGACATACCCGCACCGTCGGGTGCATAGATCCACGGGACACCGGGGGTCGGTCCGGCGTCGGATGACCGGCCACCGGCAAGGACCGCCTCACCGGCTGACAGCTGCCTGATGGCAATGGCGCACACATTCTCCGGATGCCGCTGGGCGAACTCGGTGTAAATGGCAACGTCATGCTGGCCATCGTCGCCCACCAACAGCCACTTGATGTGCGGGAACTCCTCGGCCAGCCGTTCCAGGCTTCCCTCCTTGTGCTCCCTGCCGCTGCGGAACCACCGGTCCGTCGTGGGTCCCCAGTCCGTGAGCAGCTTAGGCCCGGCCGGATAAAGGTTGCGCGAGAGGAAGCGGGAAAGGGTAGGGGCTACGTTCCAGGCACCGGTGGACAAATACAACACCGGAGCTTCCGGAGCGCTCCGCACGATCCTTTCGTAGAGCACCGCCATGCCCGGAGTCGGGGTGCGGGCATGCTCGTTGAGCACAAACGTGTTCCAAGCGGCCAGGAAGGGCCGGGGCAGGGCGGTCACCATCACGGTGTCGTCAATGTCGGAAATGAGTCCAAAATCAGCGTCGTCCGGAACGATCTGCACCGGAGCTTCCACAACGTCGGATTCGCCCGATTGGAGGCTGACCTTGTGCCAACCCGCCGCCAGGTTAGCGGGAATCCGCGCGTCCACCACTCCCCCGCGGTCCGCCTCGATGTCGTGGACTTCTCCGCCCACCGTGATGCGGACGGCAGCGTGGGCCACCGGCGCGCTCGTGAAGTTGCGCCAACCGCGCATCCCCTCCGTCAGGGGCCGTTTCGAGCCGTTTCCCGAATTGCCGATGTCCCGTGGATCGCTTCGCACCACCCTGGCGAGCACCCGCACCCAGGACGTCGTTCCATACCCAGTATGCGGAACGACCGTCACTACGTGGCCCCTCCGGATGGCGAGGCGGGTCTGGAACCGTAACCACGCGTCGTCGAGCCTTGCAGCCAAGTGGCGGCTGCCCTCCTTGACGGACGACGCCGGGTGGCCGGTTTCGAGGGAATCGGACGGTGTGCGCGGTGCCTGGGAACGTGAACGCATGGCTTTAGTCTGGCACGGGCAGGCGATGCGTTCCCTTACCCGGCTTCACTTTGGGGCTCGGCACGCCTAGGAAGCCTCGGCAGGGCGCCGCCGCGTCCACACGTTGCGGACGTGCTGCCGGAGAGTCTTCTCACTGCGGCGGCTGACCAGGACCACGCACGCCACACCGGTCACCAGGACCACCGCGCCGCCCGCCGCAACCGACCACCGTGCTCCGAATTCGGTACCGATCCATCCCATCAGGGGCGCCCCGATCGCCGTGCCGCCCTGCAGGATCGCAAGGTACAACGCGAGAACGCGGCCACGGAACTGAGGCTCCACGGACAGCTGGATGGTGGTGTTGCAGCTATTGAGGAACGTGATGGAGGCAAGGCCCACAGGAATCAGCACCACCGCGTAGACCCAGAAGCTTGGTGCCACGCTTGCCACCAAGGTGAAGATGCCCAAGCTCAGGGCCCCTCCCAGCAGGAACCTCAACCGCGGACCCGAACGCCTCGCTGCCAGCAACGCACCGGCCAGGGTTCCGATGGCCATGATGGATCCCAGCGCACCGAACTCCTCCGGGCCCATTCCAAACTCTGCTGTGGCCATCAGGGAGTTGGTCACCGGGAAGTTCATGCCGAAAGCACCCAGCAGGCCCACCATCACCATGATCAGTGTGAGGTCAGGGCGTTGGCGCACGTACTGCAGTCCGTCAAGAAACTGGTGTTTTCCACGGGCCACCGGCGTGGCCGGCTCCAGTTGGGAAACCTTGACCCGGAGCAGGGAAATGATGACGGCAACGAAGCTCGCCGCGTTGAGGATGAAGACCGGCCCGGTGCCGATCCACGCAATCAGGACACCCGCGATCGCCGGACCGGTCAGGCGGGCGCTGTTGAAAGACGCCGAGTTGAGGGCCACGGCATTGGAGAGTTTCTCCGGCCCTACGAGCTCAGAGACGAACGCTTGCCGCGCCGGGGCATCCATGGCCGCGGCCAGGCCCAAGGCGGCGGCGGCGATATAGACGTGCCACAATTCAGCCACTCCTGTGACCACCAGCAGACCGACGATGAGGCCGCAGATACCCATGGCAGCCTGCGTCCACAGCAGGATCACCCGTTTGCGGTAGCGATCGGCCAGCACGCCGGCGTAGGGACCGAACAACAGCATGGGAAGGAACTGCAGCGCCGTGGTGATGCCTACCGCCGTACCCGAATGGTCGGTGAGGATGGTCAGGACCAGCCAGTCCTGGGCCACGCGTTGCATCCACGTACCGATGTTGGAGACCAGCGCGCCGCCTGCCCAGAGCCGGTAGTTGGGGTTTTCCAAGGCTTTGAACATGGCACTCACTTGGCACTCATCTCCTGCATGATGAGGGCCGCCCGGCTCAGGGTGAGCCGATCCTCTTCGCTGAGCCCGGCGACGCGCCGGGCAAGCCATGCCGTTCGCTGGCTGCGGGCCTCGGCCAGGACTTCCTTACCCGCCGGGGTGATGCTGATCTGCACCTGACGGCCATCGCCGGGATGCGCTTGCCGGGACACGAACCCCTGGTCCGTCAGTGCATTGACGATGCGGGTCATCGAGGGCGCCTGTACGTGCTCACGCTCAGCGAGTTCCCTCAGCGTCTGCGATCCCGCCCTGAGGTGGGCGAGCACGGTGTATTGACCCGGAGTGATGACGTCACCCGTGGCTTCGATGCGCAGGCGCCGGGACGTGCGCATCACGGCTGTTCGAAGATCGATGGCAAGGAGATCCGGCTGGATGCCCGGATCGGTTATTGGATCGGCTGGTGCTATGGCTCCGGTCAAATGGGATCCGGTCGCGTTGGTTTCGCTTGCGTTGGTTCCGGTCAAGGGGAGGCGCCTCCTGAGGTCGGCATAATAGTTAGCAGTGCTAATTAGCTCCGCTAACTATTATGCTCCTCCCCTCAGCACCCTGTCCATGGGATGTGATCAGGCTTGCTTGCGACTGACCGTGCAGTCCGTCGTTCCCGTCCGAAGGCGGTAGAGCGAGGTGGTGGCCGTGATGTAGAGATCCTGCCCGTCGGGACCGCCGAAGCAGAGGTTGGACACCTTCTCGGGAAGTTCGACGGCGGCCAGCAGACCGCCGTCTGGGGCGTACACCCGGACCGAGGGTCCGGCGGATGTCCACACCCTTCCCTCGACGTCCACCCGAAAACCGTCCGAAGGGCGGTCGTCCTCGAGCTCGACGAATGTTCTCCCGGCCCCGCAGGTCCCGTCCTCAACCGGGTAGGCCGCAATGCGGTACGGCGATCCGCGGTCCCGGCCGGCGGTGTCCGCTACATAAAGGAATGACTCATCCGGGGAGAACGCCAGGCCGTTGGGATGGATCAGGTCGGTGACAACAGCGGTCAATTCAGGGGTGGCCGGGTCGAAGCGAAAAACATAACAACCGCCATACTCCTGATCGCCCTCATGGCCTTCCACAGTTCCGGGCAGAATGCCGTACGGCGGATCCGTGAACCACACCGCGCCGTCACTGGCCACCACAACATCGTTGGGCGAATTGAGCCGGTGCCTGCCGAACGAATCCACCAAAGGCGTCACCACGCCGTCGTGATCCCGTTCCACCCGCCGCCTCCCGTGGCTGCACTGGACGACGCTGCCGTCGCGGTCCAGGGTCCGTCCGTTGGTGAACTCGACGTCGGTGGCATACTCCCGGGTTTGGCCGGTTTCAGAGTGGAATTCGAGGATCCGGTTGTTGGGGATGTCGCTCCAGCGGACGGTTTGGGTTGCCGGGATCCAGACGGGCCCTTCTGCCCAAATAGTGCCCTCGAACAACTTCTCCACGGTGCCCGTGATCAGCTCTTCCACGCGGTGTCCTTCCAATGGTTTCGGTCTAGCGCTCTGACTCGGTTGCTTTCGCTCCAATATCCGCAGGCATTGAGTCACGGTCGGAGGCTTCCGCAGTTTGCCGGCCTTTCGCAGCTTCCCGTGGCATGGCCAGGACCGCGACGACGGTCAACGCGGCGCTGACGAGCACGGCAAAGAAAACCGCCGTCGATGCCGCCCCGGTACTTTGCGGGTTGGGCCCGCCGCTACTGGAATATATGGCGTTGGCAACAGCGCCGAAAACCGCGACGCCGATGGAACTGCCGATGGAACGGGCAAACAGGTTGGTGCCCGTGACCACGCCGCGTTCATTCCACTCAACGCTCGTCTGGGCCGCGATGAGGCTCGGAGTCGCAACGAGCCCCAGACCAAGTCCCACCACGAAGCAGGCCGCTGCCACCAGCAGGACACTGGGCGAAGACGCCGTGAGGGCCAGGATTCCGGTGCCGGCAACAGTAATGAAGATCCCGATGATCGCCGTGTTCCGGAACCCGATACGGAGGTAGAAGCGGCCTGCCTGGGATGCGCTGATGGGCCAACCAAGCGTCAGCGCCGCCAATGCCAGCCCGGCCAGGAGCGGCGAGGCGGACAGGGCGCCTTCAAGGAACGTCGGCACGTACGTGGTGAGGCCAAGCATCACGGCACCGATCCCGAACGCGACCAACGCCGTCGTGGCCAGCAGCCTGCGGGAAACCACCCACGGCGGAAGGACCGGTTCCGCGGCCTTCCGCTCAACGAACAAGAAGGCGGAGAAGAGGACGGCGCCGCCGACGAAGACACCGATGCTGATGGGAGAGTTCCACGCCCAGGCCTCGCCTCCCTCAAGTGCGCCGAGGATGAGGAGGCTCAGTGCCGTGGTGAGGAGCGCAGCACCCAGGTAGTCGATCCGATGGTTGGTGCGATCGACGTTCTCGTGGAACGTCCGGACGAGCACCCAGCCCGCCAGGATGCACAGGGGAATGTTGATGAAGAAGATCCAGCGCCAGATCTCCAAAGATGCGAAGACGCCGCCGAGCGTCGGCCCCACCACGGAGGAAACGGCCCACACGCTGGCAAGGTAGCCCTGAACCTTCGCCCGCTCGGCCAACGTGTAGATGTCGCCGGCAATCGTGATCGCCACCGGCTGCACCGCACCTGCACCCAAGCCCTGCAGCACCCTGAAAGCGATGAGCGCCGGCATGCTCCACGCCAGGCCGCACAGGATGGAGCCGAGCAGGAAGAGCCCGATGCCGGCAAGGATGATCGGCTTCCGGCCCAGGACATCGGAGAGCTTTGCGTAGACCGGGACCGATACCGCCTGGGCCAGCAAGTACGCCGAGAACAGCCAAGGGAAAGAGGAGAAGCCGCCGATGTCTTCCACGATGGACGGGACCGCTGTTGCGACGATCGTTGCGTCAATGGCCACCAGTCCCGTAGCCAGCATCAGTGCAATGAGAATCGGTCCCCGCTTGGAACGGAAGCCGACGCCGTCCTCGATCTCCGTGCTCATACCCCTTCAACCGTCCTCAACTCGTCGCGTCCGTGCTGGTGCTCCACATCCGTGCTGGTGCCCCACAAGTGTGCTGGTGCCCCAAAATGAGGTAACCCCGCGGGTAGCGGAATTAGTCCCGGGCTTGGAAATAAGAAAGGCGCCTATCGCAGCGGCCGGAACAACGACGACGGCGGGCCGCCACCAAGGTTCCTTTCGAACCCAAGGGCGACCCGCCGTCGTCGTAATTCAGCGAGGGTTAGTCGTTGATCAAGTCGTGGACAACGATCGTCTGGTCGCGGTCCGGGCCGACGCCGATGGCCGAGAAGCGCGTACCGGAGAGCTTCTCGAGGGCCAGCACGTAGTTGCGCGCGTTCTCGGGCAGGTCTTCCAGGGTGCGGGCACCAGTGATGTCCTCGGTCCAGCCGTCGAAGTACTCGAAGATCGGCACCGCGTGGTGGAACTCGGTCTGCGTCATGGGCATCTCGTCATGGCGGACGCCGTCAACGTCGTAGGCCACGCAGACGGGAATCTGCTCGATGCCGGTGAGAACGTCCAGCTTGGTGACGAAGTAGTCGGTGAAGCCGTTGACGCGGGAGGCGTGGCGGGCCAGGACGGCGTCGTACCAGCCACAGCGGCGCGGACGGCCGGTGTTCACGCCGAACTCGCCACCGGTCTTCTGCAGGTAGACGCCCATCTCGTCAAAGAGTTCCGTGGGGAACGGGCCGGCGCCAACGCGGGTGGTGTACGCCTTGATGATGCCGATGGAGCGGGAAATCCTGGTGGGGCCGATGCCCGAGCCCACCGACGCCCCGCCGGCAGTCGGGTTGGAGGAGGTCACGAACGGGTAGGTGCCGTGGTCCACGTCCAGGAACGTTGCCTGGCCGCCTTCCATGAGCACAACCTTGCCCTCATCCAAAGCGTTGTTGAGTTCGAGGGTGCTGTCGATCACCAACGGGCGCAGGCGCTCGGCGAAGGACAGGAAGTACTGAACGATCTCTTCGGTCTCGATGTCCCGGCGGTTGTAGACCTTGACCAGGAGTTCGTTCTTCTGGCGGAGCGACCCTTCCACCTTCTGGCGGAGGATGGATTCGTCGAAGACGTCCTGGACGCGGATGCCCAGGCGGGCCACCTTGTCCATGTAGGCCGGGCCGATGCCGCGGCCCGTGGTGCCGATGGCGCGCTTGCCGAGGAAACGCTCGGTGACCTTGTCCAGCACCTGGTGGTACGGAGCCACGAGGTGGGCGTTCGCTGAGACGCGGAGGCGGGAGGTGTCTGCGCCGCGGGCTTCGAGGCCATCGATTTCCTGGAACAGGGCCTCGAGGTTCACCACGCAGCCGTTGCCAATAATCGGAATGGCGTTGGGGCTCAGGATGCCTGCGGGGAGGAGCTTGAGCTCGTACTTCTCGCCGCCCACCACCACGGTGTGCCCGGCGTTGTTGCCGCCGTTGGGCTTGACCACGTAGTCAACGCGGCCACCGAGCAGGTCGGTTGCTTTGCCTTTGCCTTCATCGCCCCACTGGGCTCCGACGATCACGATTGCGGGCATGGGATCCTCCCCCATTCTTTCGGGCCGGGCCGCAGGGCCTGGCGCCGTACATGAGAACGCCCCGACAGTACTTGGCACAGCCTGCCGCGTACGGCGGCATATGCAAGAGGTTCGGGGCTCTTACCAGCCAAGTTTAGCCGATCAGCATACAAAGTCCGGCTTTAAGGGACACCCCGCGGCGCAGGCCGCCCCGTTGCGAACGGACGGCGCGCCGGTGGATATCACGGGTCGTCCAACAGTCCGGTAAGGTTAACCAGCCCCCACCAGCACCCTTTTGAGCATCGGCAGCGGCATGCCCGCGGCCGGCACTCTTGTGTGCGCGCTGTAACACCTAGGAGACCTAACTTCCGATGCAAGACCTGGCGACTGACTCACCCGAACAACTCCTCTGGAACCGCCGTTACGAAGAGCACATCGCCGAGGTCAACTCGCTGTGCGATTCGCTCAAGGAACAGAAGCCCGGAAGCGAGGTCCTCTACATCGATCCCGCGCACAGCATCGACGACTGCCGCATCGTGAGCCTCTTCTCCAACCAGCGCACCACCTCCGGCGAGGGCTTCATCCGTCCCGGCGACGAGGAAGCCACCACCCGCATGCTCGGAATGCAGTGGCAGCTTGGCCTCCGTCCGGAGTACGTCATTCCGTGGAACGCTTACCCGTGGATCGAACCCAACGAGGAGCCGGGCAAGCTCACTCCCGCGAACATCACCGAAGGCCTCAAGCCGCTCCTGCGCCTCCTGCAGCTGCTCCCGCGCACTTCCGCGCTGGTGGCGCACGGCAATGAGGCCCACCGGCTTGCCGACCAGCTCATGAAGGCAGCTCCGGCCAGCATCGCCCGCCGCGGCTTCAAGACGTTCAAGGTCCGCTCGCTGGGCGGCCGTTCCTTCGCCGGAACCCCCGAACGCCAGCAGGAATACCTGGACGCCATCCACGCGGCATACGCCGAGGCCATGGCTCGCACGGGCATCCCCCGCAAGGCTTAGTCTTCACCCCCAACTAACTGGCATTAGGGGTTGTTCTCAGCGCTCAGAGCAACCGCTGCTGCCAGCTACTTGGGCGGCTTAACGACGACGGCGACCCTCGCCATGTAGGTGAGGGTCGCCGTCGTCGTTTGTACTTTGTTGACGCGCCTTAGCGGGCTTCCAAAGCCGCTTTCGCGTTCGGGTCCGAGTCGTTGAGGAACTTCTCGATCCGCTCCGGCTCGTCAGCCTCGCCAATAGCGGCAGCCGCCCGGCCCAGCGCGTACAGTGCGCGCAGGAAACCCTGGTTGGGCTCGTGCTCCCACGGGATAGGGCCTACTCCGCGCCAACCGTTGCGGCGCAGGGCATCCAGCCCGCGGTGGTAACCGACACGGGCGAACGCGTAGGACTCGATGGTCCGGCCCTCCGCCCAGGCTTCTTCCGCGAGGATGGCCCACAACAGGGAAGACGTGGGATTCTGCGCTACGAGGTCCAGTGCTTCCTTGCCGAGGGCGAGGTGCTGGTACACGTCGGTTTCGGCGGGCAGGAGGGTAGGCTCCGGCCCCATCAGGTTCTTGCGGAATTCGTCGGACATTAGAACGTCTTGCCGGCCGATCCGAGCTGCTGGGCTGCCTCGACGATGCGTGCTGCCATGCCGGCTTCGGCCGAAGCGCCCCAGACGCGGGGGTCGTAGGTCTTCTTGTTGCCCAGACCGCCATCGACCTTCAGGACGCCGTCGTAGTTGGAGAACATGTGCCCGGCCACAGGACGCGTGAACGCGTACTGGGTATCGGTGTCGATGTTCATCTTGATCACGCCGAAGGAAACAGCATCCGCGATTTCCTGCTCGGTGGAACCGGAACCGCCGTGGAAGACCAGGTCGAACGGGTTTTCCTTGCCGATCTTGGCGCCGACCTCGGACTGGATCTGCTTGAGCAGTTCCGGGCGGAGCTTGACGTTGCCCGGCTTGTAGACGCCGTGGACATTGCCGAAGGTCAAGGCGGTCAGGTAGCGGCCGTGCTCGCCCGCACCCAGGGCCTCGATGGTGGCCAGGGCGTCCTCGGTGGTGGTGTAGAGCTTGTCATTGATCTCGTTCTCCACGCCGTCTTCTTCACCGCCGACGGTGCCGATCTCAACCTCGAGGATGATCTTCGCGGCAGCAGCGCGCTGCAGCAGTTCCCGGCCGATGCGCAGGTTGTCCGTGAGGGTCTCGTGGGAGCCGTCCCACATGTGCGAGTTGAAGATCGGGTCCTTGCCGGCCTTCACTGCTTCCTCGGAAGCAGCCAGCAGCGGCAGGACGAAACCTTCGAGCTTGTCCTGCGGGCAGTGGTCCGTGTGCAGGGCGATGTTGACGTTGTAGTTCCTGGCAACTTCACGGGCGAACGCGGCGAAGCCCAGCGAACCGGCCACCATGTCCTTCACCGAAGCGCCGGACCAGTAGGCCGCGCCACCGGTGGAAACCTGGATGATGCCATCCGATTCGGCCTCGGCGAAACCGCGGATCGCAGCGTTCAGAGTCTGCGACGACGTCACGTTGACCGCAGGGAAGGCGAAGCCGCCGGCCTTTGCGCGATCGATCATCTCGGAGTAAATCTCTGGGGTTGCAATGGGCATGGTGACTCCTATGCTGAATTCGTCTGTGGGCGGGTAACCCTGGAGTAGACCGCTTACGGCTAGCACCATCCTAGCGATAACCGCCCGGGCGCCGTGTTTCGGGTCACTTGGGGTGGTAACACTTCCGCTTCGATGGCGCGAGATGGCATTTAATGGCAATCCCGACCATTGGGATTGCCATTAAATGTCATCTCGGTGCCCAGCCTCGGCTCAGGAGCGCGCGACGCACCTTGTGAACGACGGCGGGTCTGTCGCCTTCAAGGTCGCGTTTGGAAATCCGGACCTCCAGCCAGCCATGGGCCAGCGACTTTTCCTGGCGTTCGATGTCCCTCAGATGTTGCTCAAGGCCGCCATGGTGCCGCCCGTCGTATTGAAGGGAGACCTTATACTCCCGGTACGCTCCGTCAGGCCACAGCACAGCTTGCCCAAGGTGATTGCGCACCACAAGGTTCAACTCTGGCTCGGGAAGCTTCGCGTCGACCAGTGCCAGCCGCATGAGGGTTTCCGGAGCAGAATCAGCCCCCACACGGATGAGTTCCAAAGCTGCCCGGGCCGTTCGCACTCCCCGCATGCCCGGGTGGCGGCGCACGATCTCCGCCAGTTCATCAGTAGAGCATATGGCGGCTTTAGGAACAGGGAAGTCGGGACCGTGGGAGCACACCAGGTGGTCGCCGGCGGCAACGAGGTCTTCCACGTTCAGGACGGCGGCCAAGTCCAGCCATGTCCGCGCAGGCGAGATGAGTCTGACGCCGTCGTACGCGACAGTCTCCTCGGGAAGAAGCGTGAGGAGGTGACCCACTACGTTGATCCTCCGAGGAAAACTGAATCCCCGGCGTCGTGCGAGGTGTATGCGCCAATCGCCACTGACGTTGACAGGCAACGGCATATCCCAGATCCTCGCCGCACTCAGGGACGCCAGCACTGAGGTGTCATCCAGATCCGTATAAGCGCGCAGGGCGGCAGTTCCGGCGGCACCGGACACGGCGGGCACGCGTATGCCGCGCGAAACAAGCACCAAATCCTTGGCATGGGTCCGCGACCGCGGTACGCCCGCCTTGTCCGAAGCGCGCACAGAGAATGAACCAGTTGTGAGATGTTCCGGTAGTTCTTTTCTGCGCATGCCCCATTCTGGCTACCCAAGCTGTGCCTCGATCGGGTTATCCACAGTTCGCACTGCTCACCCCGCGTCGAGATGGCACTTAATGACAATCCGCCCGCCCTACATTGTCATCAAATGTCATCTCGGCGGGGGCTACACGGGCTGGTTGAACACGTGGCGCCGGACCCACGCGTGCATCGCGATCGCGGCGGCGGATGCTGCGTTCATGGAACGCGTCGAACCGAACTGCTCAATGGAAAGGGTTGCGACTGCGGCATCGTGCACCTCCGGGGTCAGGCCCGGCCCCTCCTGGCCAAACACGAGGACGCAATTCTCCGGGAGGTCGTAGGTCTCCAGTGGCACCGAATCCGGGAAGATATCGATCCCAATGATCGCCAGCCCCTCCCCCTGGGCCCACTCCACAAAGTCCTCCACCGTGGGGTGGTGCCGGACATGCTGGTAGCGGTCGGTGACCATGGCACCGCGACGGTTCCACCGCCGTCGACCAATGATGTGGACCTCCTTGGCGAGGAAGGCATTGGCCGTGCGGACCACGGTTCCGATGTTAAGGTCGTGCTGCCAGTTCTCAATGGCGATGTGGAAGGAATGGCGCTTGGAATCCAGGTCCGCGACGATCGCATCGTGCTTCCAGTACCTGTACTGGTCCACCACGTTGCGGCGGTCGCCGTCCCGCAGGAGGTCCGGGTCCCAATGGTCGCCTTCGGGCCACTCACCTTCCCAAGGCCCGACGCCGACCTCCGGTTTCGCCTCCGCCTCACCGTCGGTGGCGGCGCTGGCAGGAGTGGGCTCGGTTGCTTCGGGGGGAAGGTCAGTCACCCCTCAACTTTAGCTTCGCCGGTCGGCGCTCCTAACCGAGCTTCCACTTGTTGATGCGGTAGGAATTGGCCAGCTGCTGTATCAGTCCCGGGTGGGCATCCCAGTACTCCTTGTGCCCGCTGACTCCCAGCATCTGCGGGGTTCCCCACGGCGTGACCGAGAAGAGGTTGACGGCCTGGATCTCTTCGCCGCGGGCGTTGGTGCACGTAAACCCGATGACTACAGCAGCGCCACGGCGGAATTCCCGGATCTCCGGCATGCTGGTTGTGAAGTCCGAGGCGCACTTATGGCCAACCAGGTTCTGCGGCAGCTCCGTTGCGGTCATGCCCTTGAACCTGGCTTCGATCTCCTCAATAGCGGCCTTTACCTTTGCCGGGTCCTTGCCGTATTTGCCCTCTTCGGACTCGGCGAAGAACGCGTAGGCGAGCGCAATTCCGTCGCCGTCCGTTTCCGTTGTGCCTTGCGCCCTCTTCTGGATCTCAGCCCCAGTTGTGGGGTCCTTCGTGATGCCGAAGGACTCATCGTGCGTCCACTCAGCCAAGTACTGGAAAGACGACTCCCCCGTGACCCACTTGCTGAACTGCGGGTCACCGTCCGCGGGGACGTTGGACGGGCCATCGAAGCTTTCCCACACCGAAGGGAGGGCAATGGCGCCATCGGGCATGCCCGAGGCGTCCGAGTCCTCCGATGGTTCCTCTGCTGCAGCGTCGTCGCTGGCTGGCTGGTCGCTGTCCGGCTGGTCGCTTGCGGGCGCCGATTCGGCCGGGGACGGCTCAACCGTCGACGTCGGATCCCCGGCGGCTACGGGCTTGGTCATCGAAGGGACCAGCAACGTGAAGACCACCACCAGGGCAATAATGACGACGACGGCGAGGCCACCGAGGATGAACAACAGCGGCTTCTTGTTGGGGTTGCGTTCGGGTTGGTTGCCTCCGAATTGGTTGCCGTCGAACGGGCCGCCGGGTGCTGGATATCCGGGCTGCGCGGTGTAGTTGGGCCGTGCCGACTGGCCGGGCTGGGCCGGGTAGTTGGGCTGTACGGACTGGCCGGGCTGGGCCGGGTATCCGGGCTGCGCCGCCTCGGGCTGCGCCGGGTATCCGGGCTGCGCCGCCTCGGGCTGGTAAATCGGCTGGGTCTGCTCCGGCCGGTACTGCCGGTACTGATCCGCGTTGGCCGCCTGCGGCGGCTGGGGAACGCCGTCGGGGTTGTATCCGGGTTGCGGAGCGCCCTCCGGGTTGTACGGCGGCTGGGGAACGCCGTCCGGGTTGTACGGCGGCTGGGGTGTTCCGTTGTTGCTCATGCAAGGCCTTTCAAGCGCTGGGACCGGCCCCGGAGTGCCTGAGCCCTCCCAACAGTAGGTAGGTCCAAGGTGTTGCGCGCAAGTCAAACCGGCTTTCGCAGATGGGTACTTCTACCCACATAGAAAGATTCAAAGGTGTCTGCTCGCCCCAAAAATGAAAGACTGGGATGCAGTGAATGACCAATCCCAGCCGGAGGCGAATATGGCAGATGAAACCGTGCCCACCACAACCAAATCGGTGTACCGCAGCGGCAAGGAGATTGAGTGCTGGCTGACGGATATGGACGGCGTCCTGGTCCACGAAAACCAGCCCATTCCCGGTGCTGCCGAACTTATCCAACGCTGGGTTGATACCTCCAAGCGCTTCCTCGTACTGACCAACAACTCCATCTTCACTCCGCGTGACCTCGCGGCGCGGCTGCGTGCCTCGGGCCTCGAGATCCCGGAAGAGAACATCTGGACGTCCGCCCTTGCCACCGCCCAATTCCTGAAAGACCAAGTTCATTCCTCGGACTCCGGAAACCGCGCCTACACCATTGGCGAAGCAGGCCTCACAACGGCCCTGCACGAGGCCGGCTTCATCCTTACGGATACCGATCCCGATTTCGTGGTGCTCGGCGAAACCCGCACCTACTCCTTCGAAGCCATCACCATGGCCGTCCGCCACATCCTGGCCGGCGCCCGCTTCATCGCCACCAACCCGGATGCCACGGGTCCCTCCAAGGACGGTCCCCTTCCCGCGACCGGGGCAATAGCTGCCATGATCACCAAGGCGACGGGTCGTGAACCGTACATCGTAGGAAAGCCGAATCCCATGATGTTCCGATCCGCCATGAACCAGATCGATGCCCATTCAGAGACCACTGCAATGATCGGCGATCGCA
Source organism: Paenarthrobacter sp. PAE-2 (assembly GCF_026013155.1). NCBI lineage: Bacteria > Bacillati > Actinomycetota > Actinomycetes > Micrococcales > Micrococcaceae > Paenarthrobacter > Paenarthrobacter sp. PAE-2. Next base: position 14,347 of record NZ_JAPDNV010000038.1, read on the forward strand.
TGGACACGGACATTGTTGCCGGCATGGAAGCAGGCCTGCATACGGTCCTGGTGCTGAGCGGCATCACCCAGCGCGAGGAAATCGTGTCCTTCCCGTTCAGGCCCAACCAAATCCTGAACTCGGTGGCCGATCTCAAGAGTCAGATCTAGGAGACCACTATGGCTGTGCTCAATCTGCGTCCCTTGGCTGGAGGCCGGATACTCAGGGGGAGCCAGCCCTTCGGCCTCGATGCCGCCGGCACTTCAAACTTCCTGGAGCAGCACGGGATCCAAGCCATCATGGACCTCCGCAGCGACCTCGAGCGCAGCATTGTGCCTTGGCTGGTGGATTCGGACGCGGACGGCAGCGTTCCCCCTGCAGGGACGCCGTCCCGCGTCGGAACGGGGGCGCCGTCCCGCGTCGAAGTCATTCATAACCCTCTGGACCCTAATGCGGTGGCAGGGTCCTTACAGGCAGTGGAAACACCCGAGGATCTGGGTGAGCTTTACCTGGGTTGGCTTCGGGTCCGCCCGCAGTGGGTGGCCGACGCCCTCCGGCCTGTGGCACAGGGGCGGCGCACGCTGGTTCATTGCTCCCTGGGCAAGGATCGGACCGGGGTGGTCTCGGCAGTGGCGCTCATGGCTGCAGGCGCGTCGGATGAGGCCGTCGTGAACGATTACACTGCCACGACGGCGAACCTCCCCGACGTGCTGAAAGTCATGGCGGACACCTGGCGCTTGCACGTTCCGTCCACCCCGGCCCAGTACTTCAGTCCGGACCTCATGATCCTGCAGAGCCCGGAAGCGGCCATCCGGCATTTCCTGGTGGGATTCGCCAAGGAATTCGGTGATGCCCGCGCCTTCCTCAACGAGGCCGGCCTGACCGCCGTCGAGGTTGAGAGGCTTCGCGACGGTTCCTGAGGCACGGCCCCCTCCAGCCCAAACGGACCAGCCCAACCGGACCAGCCCAGCTCAGCCGACGCCGGTCACTCAAGCCGGCCGGATGATGCGCCCGTCCGGCGTCCGGTAGGACGGTTCTTCGGGTGCCGGCGGTAACGGATCGAGCTGGTTCTGAATGTGCTCAATCAGCGGTTGGTAGACGTCGGGATTCCATTGGGGGCTGGCGTGTGCCGGCCGGGCGCCCGCGGTGCTCAGGATCGGAAGCTTCATGTTCTGCGCAAATACTTTGCTCCACCCGGCCCGTGCAGTGAGGTAGTTGACCGTCCCGTCGGCCGAGTTGCCCATGTACGCCATCTTGGCCGGACCCAGCTTCCCGACGAAGCGCAAGCCATCAAAGTGGTAAATGTAGGCAGATTCCGTCTGGATCAGAACGCTGGACGGCGCGATGGGCGAAAGCTGTTCGGCCGTTTGGTCGAGGATCTGCCGCCAGGAACGCTCATCCTTGTGAACCACCCGCTCCCCCAGCTCGTAGCCGCCGCGAAGTACCGAGGGAATCCTGAAGCCGTTCTCGTAGAGGAACACCACACCGTCGAACCAGCTCTTATCCAAAACGTCAGCACGGTTGAACGGGCTTGAATCGAGGACGATGAGTTCCGTCTCAACGCCATGCAACTCCAGGAGGCGGGCAGCCACTTGCGTCGCGAGCATTCCGCCGAAGCTGTGTCCGTAAAAATAGAGCTTCTCGAGGCCCAGCTCACGGACGTAGAGGATTACCTCTCGGACCACCTCGTCAACGTCCAGCCCCAGGTTGGAATATCCCACGGCAGCGAGGCGTCCCCGCTGGTGGAGTGCCGGGCGCAACGAGTTAAGGATCCATTGCGCTTCTTCCCAGCTGGTTTTGTAGCCCGGAAAGAGGATCCAGCTGGCTTTAGGGAAGTACAAATCGGAGAACTGATCCGGGATGCGGAGGATTTTCGGTGCGCGCCGCTCAGCCTGCACGTGGCGGGTGAAAAGCATGTCGCCCGCCAGGGCTGCCGACGCGCCCGCAGCCACCAGGAAGTTACGGCGGGACGACTTCTTCAGGCGGGCAGCGTGAGGCAGGATCCGGGCCCACGAACCCGGATCCTCCGCTGGCTCCGTCCCTGCTCCGGGCTCAGGGCCCGGTTCAGGCTTGGCGGGCAGCGGGAGGTCTTCTTCCACTTCCGGCGGTACCGGAAGTTTCCCTACCTGAACGCCCACGCAGCCAGCATAGGCTTCGAATGCTCCACCTGACAGTCCTGTGGAATCTGCCCCGTCGGTGCCTTTAGGATGCGCCCTCGGAGGATTGCCCTCGCCTTTCCCGACCCGATGATTTTGCCTGCTTCTGCCCTTAACCGAAGATTTCTTTGAACGAGTATGCCGATGACCAATCCGGGTGTTGCTGAAGCCTGTTCAGGACGTCAGTCATGTTCTTATCCGACGTCATGACGACGGTCGCAGCCGCGGCAGAAGCCACATGTATAGCGTCAAGGGATTTGACGTGGAACGGAATTTCCATGGCCCGGTCCAGAACGGCACTGGAGATGGGCATCACTGTTATCTGCTTCAAGAAGAGATCGACCTGCGCGCCGAGGTTATGGTTGCCGTCCCGCACGGCTACACGTGCCGCCTCCAACTGCGTCAGTTTGCTGGTGCATAGCTGGTTCCAGAGGTCCGCTTGGTCAAGGTAATCCAAGAGCGATTGACGGGAGGGATGCTGAGGCGTAAGGAGCCGGATCAGTGAAGATGTGTCCAAATAGCATCCCGCGCTGACGATCGGCATCAGTAGCGCTCTCCTTCGCGCATTGCATGAAGGGTAGCCTCGGAGTCAAAGGTCACCGTGGATGCCATAACGACGTCCCTCGCCGACCGGCGCTGAGCCGTGACAGCTCGGTGGACGGCTTCAATTTCGTCGTGATTTCTCAGGACAGACGCCGGAACTACGTACGCCACGACGTCCCCGCGCCGGCCATAAGTTACAGGTATGACGTTGCCTTCGCGTACCTGCCGGAGGATCTCGCTGGACGAGTGATTAAACTCCCGGCTCGTGACGCTGTTTTTGACCTCCACAAGAGTCCTTCCCGCTGCCCTAACGTACTACTGTAGTACCTTAGGGCAGCGGGAGGCAACGTTTTTTGACGCGCCCGGACGCTTAGTCGAGTCCCAGCTCATCCTTGCCGAAAGCGAAGAGGTACGGGACACCCGTTTCGGCTTCGATCTTCTCTTTCGCGCCGGTGTCGCGGTCGACGATCACGGCAACGGCAACCACGTTGCCGCCGGCCTTGCGGACACCCTCGACGGCGGTCAGTGCGGATCCGCCCGTGGTGGACGTGTCCTCGAGAACCACAACATTGCGGCCTTCGACGGACGGACCTTCCACCTGGCGGCCCATTCCATAGGACTTCTGGGCCTTGCGGACCACGAAGGCGTCAACAGCGCGCCCGGCGTCGGCGGCTGCGTGCATCACAGCGGTACCGACGGGGTCGGCACCCATGGTGAGGCCGCCGGCGCACTCAACCGGGATCCCGGCGTCGTCGATCATTGCCAGCATGACCTGACCCACCAGTTTGGATGCCTCATGGTGGAGGGTGATCCGGCGCAGGTCGATGTAGTAGTCAGCTTCCTTGCCGCTGGAGAGGATCACCTTTCCGCGGACCACCGCCAGTTCTTTGATGAGTTCAAGAAGGCGGGCGCGGGCAACTGAGGTCTCAGGCGAGGAAGTCATGGCTTCTATTCTACGTAAGGCCGGGAGCAGGAAATCGTAGTGCTGCGAGCGGGAAATCAGAGCCGGGTGTCGAAGGAGTCACAGAACACGTTGTCGTTGAACGTCCCTTGGAACTCCGAGTTGCCTTGGATCTTGTGGATCGTCGCACGGATGGCCTCCCTGGTTCCTGCGTGGGCGTGAATGGCGGTTTTCACCATGGGCACGTCGATCAGGTGGTTGGGCTGGTTCAGCGAGACGAACACAGTGGGAACTTCCGTGGCGTACCAGGGGATTTCGGCTGCCATGGGTGATGACCACTTGATGCGGATGGCCGCTTCCTGCGCGAACCCCTTGACGTTGGCAAAGACGAAGGCAGCGTCGTAGCGTTCAGCGTAATCCGCCGTGGCTTCCTCTGAGAGGACCCGCATGAAGTTCATCCCGGTTTCCCCCGCGGCTGACCGCTGCTCAGCCGTTTTGAACACGTCAACCGAGAAGCCCGCAGCTTCGAGTTCCTCCTTCACGGTGTCCAGGTAGGCGAGCGGGTCAGCGCGGGTGAAGTCCGCACCACCGGAGATCCCGTAGAGCCGGATGCGTTTGTGGGTTTCGGGCCTGATCGGGAGGTTGTTCGCGGTGTCTTTGACCAGGGTGACGGTCTTGTCCGCGATCTCGGCGGCCACAGCCTTGTGGGCTTCACTTCCGATGACCGACAGCGCATCCGCCGACGGAACCAGGGATTCACGGGAAGCCGTGTGCAACCCAAGGCTCGCCTTGATGCCGAGAATCCTCCGGAGCGCATCATGCAATCGCTCCTCGGTGATGACGCCGGACTTGTAGCCGTCCAGCATGAACTGGAAGTCCTCCTCCGGGTTACGGAAGAAGAGGAACATGTCGCAACCGGCAGCGATCGTGGCAGGTACCAGGTCCCGGCGCTTCACGGCCTGGGTCAGGCCAACCATTAGCGAGGCGTCGGTGAGCACCAGGCCGTTGAAGCCCAGTTCGCCGCGGAGCAGGTCCTGCAGCAGCTCAGGGGCAAGGGTGGCGGGACGGATTTCCGGATCAGTCATTCCGGGCCGGAAGTGTCGCGACACCTCCGGGGCTCCGATGTGTCCCACCATGATCGACTGCACGCCGTGCCCGATCATTTCGCGATACACGTGGCCGTACGTCCGGTTCCATTCCTCGTAGCCCAGCGTGTTGTAAGAGGTGACCACGTGCTGGTCGCGCTCGTCGATGCCGTCGCCGGGGAAATGCTTCATCGCGCAGACGGTGGGTGATTCGCTGACGCCGTCGAAGTACTCCTTGGCACGCTCCACCACGATCTCCGGCGTGTTGCCGAAGGCACGGGTGGAGATGACAGTGTTCCGCCAGTTGTAGTGGATGTCCACGATCGGCGCGAACGCCCAGTTGCAGCCAAGGGCGGCGGTTTCGACGCCGGCTACCCGGCCCATCTGCCGTGCGATCCCTTTGTCCGGGTGCGAACCAGCCTGCAGGTGCGTCGAAACGAACGTGCCGTCGTCGCAACTTCCAGCGCCGCCCATCTCCGGGTTGGAGGCGACCAGCAGCGGAATCCGGGTCTTCGACTGTGCGTACCTGATGTGCTCCTGCACCGCACCGGAGGGGCCTGGCCTGTACCGCATGCCGCCCACATGGTATTTCTCCAGCACCTCGTCGAGGTACTCCGGGGAGTAGTCGTTGTTGTGGTTGATGAAGAGCTGCCCGATCTTCTCCTCCAGCGACATTGTGCCGATGGTGGATTCCACCCACTGGACAGCGGCGTCATCCAGGTTGAAGGGGGCGGCTTTCAGGTCCACTGGGAACCGGGCCGCAGTGTCCTGGGTATCGTCGCCTTGGGCTCCGAGCAGAAACTCCGCGGTGCGGTCCACGATCAGGTCCACGGGATTTTGGATGTCCACCATTACTCCGTCTTCGTCGGATTGGAGATGTTCAAGGGTAGCCAGTTGTGAGTCCAGGAGGGAGGTTGGCATGAAGTGGCCGGGGCGGTTGTTCATGCGTTCGGTGAGGAGTTCGCGGGTTCCGTGCAGGTGGACGAATGCCACGGTCGGGTCGCCTTCGCGGATGATGTCGCGGTAGGCGCGTTTGAGCGCACTGCACGCGATCACCAGGGCAGCGTCCGACGTCGAGAATCGCCTGCCGATTTCGGCCAGCCAGGGTGCCCGGTCGGCGTCGTTCAGGGGTGTGCCGACGGCCATCTTGTCGATGTTCGCCTGCGGGTGCAGCGAGTCGCCGTCGAGGAACTCGGCGCCGAGCCGTTCGGCCACGGCCGCACCGACGGTGCTCTTGCCGCACCCGGCGACGCCCATCACCACAAGATGAGTCGGTTTACCAGTCATGGACAGTGCCGTCCACGAGGCGGTTGTAGGGCAGGTAGGCCTGCTGGTACGGGTAGGCCGCGGCGGCTTCTTCGTTGAATTCGACACCGATACCGGGGTTGTCGCCCGGGTGCAGGTAGCCGTCCTTGAAGGTCATGGACTGCTGGAAGACCTCGTTGGTCTTGTCCGAGTGCTGCATGTATTCCTGGATGCCGTAGTTGTGGATGGCCAGGCCCACGTGCAGCTGCGCCGCGAAACCCACCGGGGAGATATCCGTGGGGCCGTGGAAGCCGGACTTGATCTGGTACTGCGCGGCGAAGTCCATGACCTTCTTCAACGGGCTGATCCCACCAAAGTGCGTGGACGCGGCCCGGACATAGTCGATCAGCTGTTCCTTGATCAGGGTCTGGTAATCCCACACGGTGTTGAAGATTTCACCAATGGCCAGCGGGGTGGTGGTGTGCTGGCGGACCAGGCGCAGGCCTTCCTGGTTCTCGGCCGGGGTGCAGTCCTCGAGCCAGAACAGGTCATAGGGTTCCAGCGCCTTGCCGAGCTTGGCGGCCTGGATGGGGGTCATGCGGTGGTGGCCGTCATGCAGCAACGGGATCTCCGGGCCGAACTCGTTCCGCACGGCTTCGAACACGGTGGGCAGGTGCCGCAGGTAGGCGCGGGTGTCCCAGTCCTCCTCCAGCGGGAAGTTGCCCCGGCCCGCGGGTTCGTAGTCGTAGCGTTCCCCGGAGGCCTGGGCCTGCGCGGCAACCCCGTACACGGCCTTGATCCCCGGGACGGCGGTCTGGATACGGATCGACTTGTATCCCAGTTCCAGGTGCTCCCGCACTGAATCGAACAGCGACGGAATGTCCGAACCCGACGCGTGGCCGTACGCGCGCAGCCCGTTGCGCGAGGCACCGCCCAGAAGCTGGTACACCGGCATCCCGGCCATCTTCCCCTTGATATCCCACAACGCCATATCAACGGCAGCAATCGCAGCCATGGTCACGGGGCCGCGACGCCAGTACGAGGACCGGTAGAGGAACTGCCAGGTGTCCTCGATCCGGTGCGGGTCCTTCCCGATCAGCAACTGGGCCACGTGCTCCTTCAAATACGCGGCCACTGCGAGTTCCCGACCGTTCAGCGTGGCATCACCGATACCGGTCACACCGTCCTCGGTGGTGATCCGCAGGGTGACGAAGTTACGGGACGGGCTGGTCACAAAGACATCAGCAGCAATGATTTTCACAGCTTTTCCTTTCGGGACGGTGCTGGTGGCTAACGAAGGGTTAGCTCTCGGCGGAAAGCAGGGGTGTAAGTGCCGGGATCTCACCCCTCGGCGCGGGCTGGACGGTTGGATTGAGTCTAGGGCGATTGCATCCATTTGGCAATCGGTTGCCAAATTACGGGAATGGGGATTGGAGTCGGGGCAGGGCACCAGCTGACGGGGCTCCCGGCTGACGCGGCTCCGGGCTGACGGACCCCTAGCTGAGCGAGCCTTTGCCGCTGGATGCATGCACGGATTCCGGCGCGGGGGCTTCCACGCTGCCAAGGACCTCGTCCGCGCCGCGCCCGGGCGCCCAACCGCCGTCGTCGCGAGTTTCTTCAGCGCCGCCCTCTTGCGGACGGCGCCCCTCCTGGACGGCCCGCCGCGCTTTGATCTCGTTGACGATTTGGGCATGCATGGCGTCGGTCAGCTTGTACTTGGCCATGACGGCGATGGCGAGGATCACCATGATGGCAGGCAGCGCACCGGCAGCGAACTGGATTCCCTGCAGGGCCTCCGGGCTTTGGGTGGCGCCGGACTTGTAACCGCCCATGGCGAGGGCGTAGGCAGCGAGGGCGCCACCAACAGCCTGTCCGGTCTTGCGGGTGAAGGAGAACAGCGCGTAGGTGATGCCTTCGGTACGGACACCGGTCTTCCACTCACCGTATTCAACGGTGTCGGCCTCAAGCGCCCACACCACGATACTCACGGCCATCACACCGAGCATGCTGACCAGCAGGCCGGAAAAGCCGATCCAGGTCAGGGCTGCCGGGGTGAAGAAGATCATGGCACCGCCTACTGCGCTGAGCGCACCTGCTGCGACGTACACCGCCTTCTTGCCGAACTTGTGCACCAGCTTGGGCATGAACGCTGCGAGGACGAACGTCATCACCAGTTGAACGATGGACATCACGGCATACAGGTCCAACCGGCCGAGAACATCGCGGAGGTAGTACAGCTGGACGGAGGAAAGCGCCATGTAGCCGGTCAGGAAAAGGAACGAGCTCAGGCAGAGCATCAACAGTGGACGGTTGGTCTTCAGCGTGTCCATGCTCTGTTTGAAGGAAACCTTGGGCACCGTCCGATGGACCCGCTCTTTGGCCGTGGCGAAAGTGAAGAAGTAGAGGGCTGCGCCTATCACCACGAAGATCAACGTGATGGTGGTGAAGGTTCCTTGCAGGTCGGCCCCGGGCTTGATCAACGGTGCCACGAAGATACCCAGAGCGGAACCTACCAGCAGCGCACCCACCATGCGGGCTGAGCCAAGCTTGGCACGGTCGCCCGGGTCTTGGGTCATCGCCCCGGCCAGGGACCCGTAGGGGATGTTCACCAAGGAATATGCCAGGCCCAGCGCCGCATACGTGACGTAGGCGTAGAGCAGAGTTCCGGTTTCACCAAGCTGCGGCACCGAGAAGGTGGCCACGCTCAGGAGGAGCAGGGGAATGGAACCGAACATGATGAACGGCCGGAATTTGCCGAAGCGCTTGCTGTAGGTGCGATCCACGAGCCGGCCGGCAAACACGTCAGCGAAGGCGTCGAAGATCCTTACGACCAGGAGCAACGTGCCCGCAGCGGCAGCAGATATGCCGGCGACGTCCGTGTAGTAGACGAGGAGGAACATGGTGGCCGTGGTGAAGGCCAGGTTGTTCGCGGCATCACCGGCGCCATAGCCGAGGATGCTGAGCTTGCTGAGCTTTTTCAATGCGGGCTCCTTTACCCTTCGCGTCATTGCGGACCGGACGTACTCTGAGCAGTGCTTTGGCGACTGGAGTGGCGAACCCGGATTGTGCAGCTGTTGTAATTCTAGTCACGTTGGCAAGACTTTGGCAATCGGTTGCCGCAAATTTCCTTGAACTGTTTTCGTAAGGGCGGACGCACAAGAAAGTCCGGGTGGGCAGGGAATACCCCCGCCCGCCCGGACAGAATTCTTCAGCGTGGCCAAACCCGCGGACGGGGCGGGACCGGCCGAGAAGGCCTGCTGCTAGGCCACGGTGCCGGACCGGACTCTACCTACGCCTGCTGCGGCCGCAGCAGTTGGAGCACCATCCAAGAAAGGTCCGCTAAGCCCGTGCACAAGCTGCACAACGTCGCCATCCCGAGCCAACTCTTCATCCAAAAGGGCAAGCAGGGCCTGGGTCCGCGCAGCGCCGGACAGCAGGTCCGCGTCGGCGATCGCTTCCGATTGCGGGTCCTGCCCGCCGGGACGCGCGGCCACATACGCCGACCACGCAGCGATCATCCGCGCCGCCGCAGCACCCGTGCGGCCATCCCCGCGCTCGGCCCGGAGCACCGGCACCGCACGCATGCGGAGTTTGGTGCTGCCATCCACACCAATCTGGGCAAGGTGGTGGGCGATCCGCGAGTTGCCGAAGCGTTCCAGCAACGCGGTCCGGTACTCCGGCACCTGCAATTCTTCTCCGGGCAGATGACGGGCCGCTTCGTCCCAGAAATCCTCCACAGCATCCCGGCAGAGGGGGTCGGACAAGGCCTCGGCCACGGTGGCGTGGCCCCGGAGTTGCCCGGCGTAGGCGAGGATCGAGTGGGCCCCGTTGAGGAGCCAGAGCTTGCGGTTCTCGTACGGTTCGATGTCGTCCACGAACACCGCGCCGGCGTCCTCCCAACGAGGCCGGCCCGCCGGGAAGCCTCCGGACAAAACCCAGTTGTGGAAAGGCTCGGTGACCACGGGCGCATCGTCGAGGTAGCCGCAGGACTCGGCCACCAAGGCCACGTCTTCGGGAGTGGTCCGGGGTGTGATGCGGTCAACGGAGGTGCTGACGAAGCTGACGTTCGCGTCGATCCATTCGGCCAGCCCGGCATCAACCTCGCGGGCCAGTGAAAGCACCCCGTTCCGGGCTACGGTTCCGTTGTCCGAGAGGTTGTCGCAACTGACGACGGCGAGCGGCCCGGCGTCGTGGTTCTTACGGGCGGCGAGGCCCGCGACCAAGCGGCCGATCGGCGTCGTGGGTTCACCTCCGGACAGCAGTACGGGCAAGTCCGCGGCGCCCAATCCGTACGCAGCCTCCGTGATGGTCAAGGTCACCACGGCGGTGGAAGGAGCGGCGAGGAGGTCAAGGAAGCGGGCCACATCAGCACCGTCGACGGCTTCGACGATGCTGCCCACCACTTCAAAGGAGTCCCCGGCGTCGGAGCGTTCCACGACCGTGAACAGGCCATCCTGGGCGGCCAGGACAGTTGCCGCGTCGGGCCTGCGTCCGGTGAACGAAGCGATGCCCCAGTCCCCTGCATCGCCGGCGTGCTGGGTGTACCAGGCTTGGTGGGAGCGGTGGAAGGCGCCGAGTCCGAGGTGCACAATGCGGACGGGCGCAGCCGGGGTGGTGCGGCTCAGCCGCGCGCGCGGAGTGCTCATAGTTTGAACACCCGGCGCGGGGAGCCGTCGACGATGTCGAGGATGAGCTCGTGGGCACGGTCCTCGGAAACCCGGTGTTCGGCCACCAATCGGGCAAGGAAGGAAGCTTCGATCCTGCGTGAGGCGTCATGCCGGGCGGGGATGGAGCAGAAAGCGCGGGTGTCGTCGATGAAGCCGGACGAACGCGAGAATCCTGCTGTCTCGGTGACGGCGGAGCGGAAACGCAGCATGGCATCCGGCGCGTCCAGGAACCACCACGGGGCACCAAGGTAGACCGAGGGGTAAAAGCCCGCCAGCGGCGCCAGTTCCCGGGAGAAGACAGTCTCATCCAAAGTGAACAACACCAGGTGGAAGTCCTTGGCCGTGCCGAAATCCTGCAGCAGGGGCCGGATCCCTTCGGTGTAATTGATGGCGAACGGGATGTCGTGGCCGGTGTCCGCGCCGAAGGCCTCGAACGTCGGCTGATGGTGGTTGCGGTAGGAACCCGGGTGGATGGTCATGACCAATCCGTCTTCCACGGACATCCGCGCCATCTGGTACATCATGTGGGCCTCGAACGCATCGCGGTCCGCGGCTGTGGCCTTGCCGGCGCGTGCCTTCTCGAAGAGCGCTTCCGCGTCGGCTTGATCCAGCTTCAGGGTTGCCGGCGTCCGCACGCCATGGTCCGCGGACACGGCACCGTGGTCCACAAAATAACGACGGCGGTTTTCCAAAGCGGCGATGTAACCGGCGTAGCCGGTACCGCCGTCGGCCGCGGTTTCGATCAGGCGCTCAACGTTGGCGGCCCAGGCAGGGTGGGCAACGTTCAAATACGCATCCGGGCGGAACGTCGGCAGGACGCGGCCGTTGAAGCTGGCGTCGTCGGTCAGCGCCTTGTGGCTGGCCAAGTCATCCAGGGGATCGTCCGTGGTGGCAAGGACCTCGATGTTGAAGTCCTTGAAAAGCTGCCGCGGACGGAAGTCCGGTTCGGTGAGCTTGGCGGAAATCGCGTCATAGCTTGCGTCGGCGGACATCCCGGAGAGGTCGGCGCCAAGTTTGAACACCTGCTCGAACTGGGTCCGGAGCCAGTAACCGGAGGCCGTTCCCTCAAAAAGGGGCCAGGCTTCAACGAACCTGCGCCAGACTCCGCGCGAGTCCTGGGAGTCGCTGGCATGAAGCTGATCCATGGGCACCCCCTCGGCGTGGATCAGGCGGGTGACGTAATGGTCCGGGCTCACCAGCAAAGCAGCGGGATCCGGGAACGGAGTGTTCTGCTCGATGACAGCGGCGTCAACGTGGCCATGGGGCGAAATGATGGGCAGGTCCTGGACGCGCTCCAGCAAGGACCGCGCAATGCTGCGGGTCCCGGGATCAGCGGGCAGGAGCCGGTCAGGATGGGCTGCAAGGGACTGTGACATAGGTCAATCTTCGGTTTCCCGTTGAGGTTTTGTCAACCGGTTGCCAAAAATTGCCACTCGATTGCACCGCGCATTGCCCTGAGGTCAGCAGGGTCCCCCAAGGGTCCTGCGGGGTCCTGCCTCGCGGAAAAGAGTTAGCTAAGCAACCTGCCGCTGGAACCTCGCACCACCAGTTCCGTCTCGACGCTCACCGGGCCGGCCGGCGCGTCGTGGCCATGCAGCACGTCAAGCAGGATGGTCACGGCGCGGGTGCCGCACTCGCGCAGCGGCGACCGCACGGTGGTCAGCGCCGGCGTGGTGAAGTCCGCGCCAAAGATGTCATCGAATCCCACGATGCTGATCTGGTCCGGGACCTGCATCCCACCGGCTTGGAGTTCCTGCATGAGGCCAATGGCCAGGAGGTCGTTGTAGGTGATGACCGCCGTCGCACTGCTGTCCAGGACGTCGCGCGCTACTTTCCTGCCGCCGTCGACGGTCGGTTTGGACGATTCCAAGCGAACGGCACTCACTTTGGACCACTCGCAAGCGGCTTTGACACCCTCCCAGCGCCGGGCAGTCATCCATGATTGCGGCGGCCCTGCGACGTAGGCGATGTGCTCGTGACCGTTGGCAGCCAAGCTCCTGACAGCCTCCCCGATGCCCTTGTTGACGTCAGGAACCACGCAGGGGACGCCCTCTATCTCGCGGTTGATGACCACCACAGGCTTGTCCCCGGCCAAGGACCGGATGTTGTCGTCGTCCATGCGCGGACTGGCGAGGATGAGGCCATCCACTGTGCTCAGCAAGCGCCGGGCGGCAGTGACTTCGGTTTCCGGCGACTCCGAGGACTCTGCGAGGACCAGCGTGTAGTCGCGGGCAGCACCGGTGGTTTCCGCTCCGCGGATGATGTCAAAGAACGTGGGGTTGGTGATGTCCGCGACGATCAGTCCGATGGTCTGCGTCCGCCCCGTGGGGAGCGCCCGGGCAAACGGGTTGACCTGGTAGTTCAGCTCAGCAGCCGCATCTTCGATGATCTTCTGCGTCTTGGCGCTGACCCTGCCGGGCTTGCTGAGGGCGCGTGAAACCGTGGACGGATTGACGCCCGCCAGCTTGGCGATGTCGTAGATGGTGGGTGAGGACTTCTCTCCGCGTCCGCGCTTGGCAGGGGCAGTGGAGGTTCCGGCATTCGTCGCTTCAGTCACCGCTCCATCGTAGTGCGGTTTGGCAACAAAAAGCAGGACGGTTGCCAAAGACGCTCTCTCACCTACCGCCCCGTTGAGCCGGATCCTCTCTCAATTTCTTGAAGAAAGTGATAGAGCGTCGGCGGAAAAGCGGTGTTAGGTGAGAGAGCGTCCAGGGGTCAGGCGCGTTCCGGGAACGTGCCTTCTTCAGCGATGCGCTTGTTCAGCTCCTGCAGGAATTCGTCCTCATCGAAGTCGAGGGAAACTTCCTTGCCGGTCCAGCTGGAGAGGTGGATGGCGTTGGCCAGGCGGACGCCGTTGATGCCGTCGGAGCCGGGGGCAAGCAGCGGGGTCCCATCCAGTATGTTGGCCGCGAAATTCTCCAGGACGCCGGCGTGCTGCCCGCCCCAGACGGACTCGAACTCGATGACTTCCGTGGAGTAGAGCTCCTCCCGGTTCAACTGGCCCATGAAAAGCTTGCGGACATCGTCCATGCCCATGGAATCGCTGATCTCGCGCTCGGGCTTGACCAGTCGCGTCACCGTGGCCACCTTGCTGTCCTCCACCACGATCTTGCCTTGGTCACCCAGGATTTCGAACCTGTCGGTTCCCACGATGTCGTGCGTGGCGGTCACGAAAACGCCCGTGGCGCCGTCGCCATAATCAACGACGGCGGTGACCTCGTCTTCGACGGCGATGTCACGGCGGAAGCCGTACGCCACCTTCGAGTAGACGGACTTGGGGACGCCGCAGATCCACTGCCACAGGTCCAGCTGGTGCGGTGCCTGGTTGACGAGGACGCCGCCGCCTTCGCCGCCCCAGGTGGCTCGCCACTCGCTGGAGTTGTAGTAGCCCTGCGGACGCCACCAGTTGGTGATGATCCAGTTGGTGCGCCGGATGGTGCCTATTTCGCCGCCGTCGACGATTTCCTTGAGCTTCTTGTACAGCGGGTTGTTGCGCTGGTTGAACATGATGCCGAAGGTGAGCCCGGGTTTGGTGGCTGCGAAATCGTTCAGTTCCTTGACCTGCTTGGTGTAGACGCCGGCGGGCTTCTCCACCAGCGCGTGAATGTCACGCTTGAGGGTCTGGATGCCAATTTCGGGGTGCAGGTAGTGCGGAACACACGTCACCACAGCATCCACGGACCCGCTTTCCAGCATGGCGATGTAGTCGTCAAAGAACGGTGCCTCCGGGTACTGGGAAGCTGCGAGTTCCTTCTTGGCTGGGTCGACGTCGCAGATGGCGCCGATTTCCATGTTCGGCACCATGCCGTCCTTGATGAATTTGGCGTAGGCGTCGCCCTGCTGCCCTAGGCCGATGATGCCGAGGCGTACTTTCTTGCTCATGAAATCAATCTCCGTCAGTTGAAGAATCTAGAAAAGGTCGCTGTGGCCCATGGCCACGAGGTTTTCGTAGGAAGTCTGGAGGGCGTCCCATACCGTGCGGCCGTAGAGTTCGTCCTGCTCCACCAGGAGGTAGCGGGCACCGGCGTCGACGGCGGCCGGAACGATTGACGGGAAGTCCAGGTTGCCTTCGCCCACCTCCGCGAACTGCACGACGTTCTTGAACTCCGCCATGAAGCCGGCGAAATCGCCGGATTCCAGGAAGTCGAAGGACGACTCCGGCATCTGGCCGATCCGGTAGTCCTTCAGGTGAACCATGGCCGTCTTGCCCGCGTACCTGGCAAGGGTCCGGACCGGGTCCAGGCCGCCGCGCTGAACCCAATGGACGTCGATTTCCATGCCCATGGCGGGAGAGTTTTCCGCAATGATGTCCAGCATGTACTTGCCGTCGAACTTCGCGAACTCCACGTGGTGGTTGTGGTAGTAGAGGCTGATGCCGTGTTCCTGCAACCGCTCCGCGTAACCGTTGGCCTGCTTGGCAAAGTCCACGACGGCGTCCAACGACTTCATGGCCGGGAACGGCAGCATTCCAATGCGGAGAAGGCTGCTGTCCAGGCGTTTGGCATCATCGACGATCTTGTCGAAGTTGTCAGCCAGCGACTCCACCGGCATGCCTTTGCGGCCCTCGACGTTGACGGACAACGCGGCGATGTCCATGCCCAGTTCAGTGCGTGCACGGTCCAGTTCACCCACGTTCTCCGGGGTCATGGGGATCTGCGAAATCTCCACAGCGTGGTAGCCGATCGCGCTGACTTTCCGCAGGGTCTCGAATGCTCCAATATCGGCGAAGCTCTCCTTGAGCATCATCGCCTGTACGCCTATCTTGGCCACTTTTTCCTCCGTGGTTCTCCGGCCTGTGAAGGCCAATCGGTGCGACTGGTCCGGGCTGCTAGGCCGCGGCGCCAGCCTGTTCGGTCTGTTGGCGCTGCTGTTCCAGCAGCCGGTGGCGGTCCGCACGGCGCTGTTCCTGGCGGTCCGGGTCGGGTACCGGGGAAGCCAGCAGGAGTCGCTGAGTGTAGGGGTGCGCGGGTTCCCTGGTGACGATGTCGGCCGGCCCCTGCTCCACGATCCCGCCGCGGAACATGACCGCCACGCGGTGGCTGATGTGCCGGACGACGTCGAGGTCGTGCGAGACAAAGAGGTAGGAAACCCCGGTATCGCGTTGGATCTGCAGGAACAGGTCCAGCACACGGGCTTGTGTTGAGAGGTCCAGCGCGCTGACCGGTTCGTCGCAGACGATCAGTTTGGGAGACAGTGCCAGCGCCCGGGCGATGGCCACGCGTTGCCGCTGGCCGCCGCTGAACTCGCGGGGAAGCCGGTGGATGGCATCCGATGGCAGGCCCACCTGGTCCAGCAGTTCCTTGACCCGCTTCTTTGCGGCCCCCTTCTCCATGCCCTGAACGCCCAGGGGCTCGGCGAGGATGTCACCGATTTCCAAGGCGGGGTTGAGGGATGTGTAGGGATCCTGGAAAACCACCTGCAAGTCCCGGCTGAGGGTCCGGCGCTCCTTACGGGAGGCCTTGCTGATGTCATTGCCTTCGAAGACCACTTTGCCTTCGGTGACAGGGGCCAAGCCCAGGACCGCCCGGCCGAGGGTGGTTTTTCCGGAGCCGGACTCCCCCACCAGGCCCAGCGTTTCGCCCTGTCCAATGGTGATGTTGATGTCCGCCAGCGCCCGGAACGGCTTGGCCCGGAACCTTTTGCTCGGGTATTCGACCACCAGGTTTTCAACGGCAAGCAGGGGTGCTTCCGAACGAGAAACAGTGCTCATGCCACCGGCTCCTTTTCTGCTACGCGGCCCGAACCGGAATCAGTGCGGGAAACGGGACCTCCAGGCGGGGAAACGAGCATGGTCATGGGCTCCTTACCTTCCAGCATGGACCCCAGGAGGGTCTGCGTGTACTGCTCTTTGGGGTTGCGGAGGATCTCGCGCACGGTGCCTTCCTCCACCAGCCGGCCGTTCTGCATGACGGCTACGCGGTCGCAGAGGTCGGCCACCACACCGAAGTTGTGCGTCACCAGGATCACGCCGATGTTCAAGCGCTGCTGCAGTTCGCGGAGCAGGTCCAGTACGTCCGCCTGGACGGTCACGTCCAATGCGGTGGTGGGTTCGTCAGCGATCACCAGATCCGGTTCGCAGCTGATGGCACCGGCAATCAGCACGCGTTGCGCCATGCCGCCGGAGACTTCATGCGGGTAGGCGTTGAAGGTTCGTTCCGGATTGACGATCCCGACGTCGGTCAGCAGTTTAAGTGCCCGGGTGCGGGCTTCTGACTTGCTGATGCCGAGGACCCGGACCATGGGCGTGACCAGCTGGTAGCCGATAGTGAACGCGGGATCCAGGTTGCTCATGGGTTCCTGCGGGATGTAGGAGATACGCTTGCCGCGCAGTTTGGACAACCGTTCCTGGTTGACCCGGTCCTCGCCCGGCGCCACCGTGTAATTGCCGTCGAACTGGATGGAACCTGCAACGATCCGTGCGTTGTCCGGCAGCAATCCCAGGATGGAGAACGCGGTCTGGGACTTGCCCGAGCCCGACTCCCCCACGATCCCCAGGATCTCGCCGCGGTCCACGTGGAAGGAGACGTCGTCCACTACTTTCTTGATGGAACCATCCGCCTGCGGGTAGCCGACTCCAAGGTTGGTCACCTTCACCAAGTGGTGTTCGGTTCCACGCTCGACGGCGGCAACAACCTTCCGTGACTGGCGCGCCTTGGCGGGTTCCGCCGTCGGGCGTTCTGCCCCGGCGGCTGCTGCCGTGGCCGCGGCCTTTGCTGAAGCGGGTGTGCGCTTCTTGCGGTGCTTGATCTTTTCGCCGTCTTCCAGGGCATCACGGATCGCGTTGCCCAGCAGGACCAGTCCGCCGATTGTCAGCGCCATGGCCAGTGCCGGCCAGAGGAGCAGGGTTGGCGTCATGTAGACGTTCTTGAAGCCTTCGGAGAGCATGACGCCCCACGTGGCCTTGGTGGGATCGCCGAGGCCCAGGAATTCGAGTCCGGACTGGATGGCGATTGCCACGCCGGCAATGGCCGCGGTCTGGATGATGATGGGTGCGCGGACCACGGAGAAGATATGCCGGGCCACGATGCTGAGGTCCGAGAGTCCGGAGACACGGGCGGCGTCCACATACAGTTCGTTGCGGACGGATTGCACTGCCGCGCGGGTGAGGCGGAAGTAGGACGGGCTGATGAGGATGCCGAAAGCGATCATGCTGATCCACACCGAGGGGCCGAAAGCCGCGCGGATGGTGAGCAGGACGATCAGGCCCGGAAGGCTCATGAGGATGCTGACCACCCAGTTGGATACGGCCTCGAACTTGCCCGCGTAGTATCCGGCGATGAGGCCGGCAGGGAGGCCGATGGCGATCGCGACGCCGGCACACAGCAGGGCCGACAGGAGCGTCAGCTGGGCACCGAAGAGGAGGCGGCTCCAGTTGTCACGGCCCGCACTGTCAGTGCCCAGGATGTTCGTGGAGTCGGGCGCTGCGAGGGTCTTGGAGATGTTCGCGAAGTTCTCCTCGAAAGGAGCAATCACGGGCGCAAAGATGGCCAACAGGGCAATCGTTCCCAGGATGACGATCGAGGCGATGCCCAGGGGGTTCTTGAAGAGCCGCCGCATGACGGTGGAACGGACCACGGTGCCGCTTTGGCCTTCGCCGGCCACCACGTCGGCGGCTGCTGTTGCTGTTGCTGAATTCATGGAGTCGCTCATGACACACGTACCTTCGGGTTGAGCCAACCATTGACGATGTCCACCAGGAGGTTCACCACAATGACCACCACCACGGTGTACATCACGACGCCCATGACCACCGGGAGGTCGGTCTGGCTGGTGGCTGCGACAGCGAGCGGACCCATGCCGGGAAGGGCGAAGATCTGCTCGATGATCACCACGCCGCCCAGCATGCCGATCAACTGGAGGCTCAAGACGGTGAGGCCTGCCGGTGCTGCGCTGCGGAGAACGTGCTTGAAGAGAATCTCCCGCTCTCCAATACCGCGGCTGCGGAGGGTGCGGACGTAGTCGCGTTCGAGTTGCTTGATCACGGCGCTGCGGATCTGTTGGGCTCCGCCGGTAACGCCGTTGATCAGCAGTGCGACGACGGGGAGAGTCATCGAGATGACCCAGGCCTCGGGTCCCACCTCGGGCGAGATGGTGCTGGTGGCCGGGAAGAGGCCCAGCTGGATGGCCAGGAAGGTCACCAGGAAGACACCGATCACGTACCCCGGGATGGAGTCACCGATGATGGCGCCAATCTGGACCACCCTGTCCACCCAGCCGCGCTTGACGGCTGCCGCAACACCGATCAGTGCTGCGCAGATGGCGATCAGGATCATTGCGGCGAAAACCATGGTCATGGTCACGGGAATCCGGGTGGCCAGGGAGTTGGCCACCGGCTCGGAAGTGAACCACGAGGCTCCAAGGTTTCCGGCCAGGGCATCGCCCAGCCAGGCGAAGTAGCGGACGAACAAGGGCTGGTCGAGCCCAAGCTCCTGCTCTTTCAAGGCAACTTGTTCAGGGGTGGCCTGGTCACCCAGGATGTTCCGGGCAATGCTCCCGCTTGAGGTGTACAGCAGGGTGAAGGTGAGTACCGAGACGACGAACAACACCACCACCCCGCTGCCCAGCCTCTTGGCAATGAACTTGATCATGGCGTCCTACTTGGCAGGCGAGTAGTTATAGATGGAAGGAACGGCCTGCTGTGCTTGCGGGACTACGTTCACTTTGTCGTTGTGGTAGTACATCTGGTTCACGCGGAACAGCGGTGCGAACCAAGCCTGCTCAACCACGTACTTGTTCACTTCCTGTGCCTTGGTGCCTGCGTCTTCACCGGCGGTCCGCACTGCCTGGATCTTTTCCTCGAGCTCAGGCGTGGTGGTCTTGAACGGGTTGTACAGGGCCTTGGTGGAGACAATCTGGTCGATGGCCACCGTGGGCTCACCCTGGAACAGGTTGAAGAAGAGTGCGTGGTACTTCTGGGCTGCCACGTCCGCCGTAAAGGTGTTGGTGATCGCCGCACCCGGGTTCAGGGTAATTCCGACGTCGGCAAGCTGCTGCTTGAGCACCGAGATCAGGGTTTCCGCACCGGGAAGGGTGGGAACGTCGATGCTGACCTTGCCTTCAAAGCCGGATTCCTTCAGGAGTTGCCGGGCCTTGTCCGGATCGTAGGTGTAGTAGTTCTCCAGCTCTTCCGTCCACGCACCGCTGTCCTTGCCGAACGGCTGCGAGGTGGGGGTCCCCTGGCCAAGCATCACCTGGTCCAGGATGGTCTTCCGGTCGAAGGCGTAGTTGATGGCCTGGCGGACCTTGACGTTGGCCAGGGCCGGGTTCTTGGTTCCTTCACGGTCCAGCAGGAGCAGTCCGGACCAGTCAACCTGGTTGGCCTCGAGCTTCATCTTGGCGCCCTCCGCCTGCTTGCCGTTCTTCGGGTCCAGAAGAGTGGCGTCAATCTGGCCGGAAACCAAGGCGTTGGTGCGGGCCGTCGGATCCAGGAGGACCTTCAGCGTGATCTTCTTGTACTTCTGGAGGTCCTTGTTCCAGTAGCCTTCACGGGCGTTGAAGACGCTCTGCGAGTCCTTGACCGAGGCGGCCTTGTCCATGACGTACGGGCCGGAGCCGACCGGTTCGGTCTTGATGGCATCCGTACCCAGGGCCTTGGGGCTTCCCATCAGGCCGGCAGCCTGGCTGAGGAAGTACTCCAGTGCGGGTTCGGGGGCCGTCAGGTTGATGTCGATGGTGTCCGCGTCCACCACGGCAATGTCGGACACGGAGCTGAGCTGGGCCATCTGCGGGCCGTTCGCCTTCTTGAAGTGGTCCATGTTGGCCTTGGCAGCTTCAGCGTCGAACTTGGCACCGTCGCTGAACGTCACATCCGTGCGCAGGTCCATGGTCAGCTTGGTGCGGGCTTCGTTGTACTTCCACTCCGTGGCCAGCATGGGGCTCAGCTTGCCGTCCGGCTCGCGGAGAATCAGGGAGTCGTACGCCACCTGGTAAGGCTGGAGGGCGTGGCCGACGTGGGCCTGGGCGGGATCCCACGAGGTAAGGTCGCGGAGGGTTCCCAACGTGAGCGCGGTGACGGTCTTTCCCCCGCCTGCGTTCGAGCCGGCTCCTGCGCCTGCGCCTCCGCCGCAGGCCGTAAGTGCCAGTGAGGCGCTCAGGACGATGGCAGCTGCTGCCGCCTTGGGACCTAACTTCATTGTCGGCTCCTAATGAGTCTTTGCCTGATGCGAACAGGATCCGGATCAGAACTGAGGAGTGTGGCATAGGCCACATGTTTCTGGGTGTGGGATTCACAGTACGGACTTTGTCGCTTCTTGGCAACCGATTGTCAAAAGTTTCTGGAATTGTTGCCAGAGCATTCTCCAGCCCCCGCCCACGCACCCAACTGGGTCGCATTAGTGCACGTTTAGAACGCTCAAAACGCGCATAAATGCGTCCTACTTGGGGCAGGGCGGGGCGGGCGTTTCCAGGGCGGGGAGGGAACGGGTCAGGCGACGAGGTCCGCGAGGTCCGGGTAGCTCTGCGCGTAGATGTCCTTAACGATCCGCAACGACTTCGACGCTTCGGCCGGGTTGATCCAGAACGGCCCGGGGGCCTCCAGCTTTGCGTAGAAATCCTTGATCAGGAGTTCATGGGACGCCCCCCAATACGAACGCCCCCCGGTTTCCTGCAGCTGCTCCTTGATGACCTCCACGGAGCCGTCCGCGTATGTCACGGTGAGGTCGCCGCGGAGGCTAAGGGTGGCGTTCTCCGTGACGATGTCCAGCGTTACCGGCGCGTTGACGGCATTGGCCAGCGTCGCATAGAAGACACTCCGGGCACCGTTCTCATGCTCCGCCACGAACTCCGCAGTGTCTTCCACCTCGATGACCCCCGCCAAAGCACGGGTGGCGGCCCGGCCTTCCACCTTCGCCACACCGCCCACCAGCCACTGCAGGAGATCCACGGTGTGGATGGCCTGGTTCATCATCAAGCCACCGCCACCCTCGGCCCACGTTCCACGCCACGGCCGGTCGCGGTAGTAGTCACCCGAGCGGTGCCACATCACGGTTGCGGAAGCGCCGAGCACCTGCCCCAGCGAACCGCCGTCGAGCAGTTCGCGCATGGCTTGCGATGTCGCGTTGTAGCGGTTCTGGAAACAGACACCGATCTTCGCCGGGCTCCGTTCGGCCGCCTCCACCAGGCGGCGGCCTTCTTCGAGCGTGTGCGCGAGCGGCTTCTCCACGATCACGTTCACGCCCGCCTCAAGGAAGTCCGCTGCCAGCGACGCGTGGAGGTGGTGCGGCGTGCAGATATGTACGACGTCGGGCCTCGCCTTCGCCAGTAAGTCCAGATGGCTCGCGTACCCCGGTACCCCGTGGGCGGCTGCGGCCGCAGCCAGCCTGTCCGGATCGGCGTCGCATACCGCCACCAATTCGACGTCGGGGGTCCCGGCCAGTGCCGCGAAGTGGACGCTGGAGACGTCTCCGCAACCGATGATTGCTGCTGTGGGCATGTTCCTGCTCCTTTGAAGGATCCCTTGCTTGTTGTAGTGCTCTTGGCGGGTCCGTGCCCGGTCAGGCCAGGCGGACGCCGTTCTTTGCAGCCAAGCCTGCGAAGGCCCGGGCAGCCACGCCAAAAGCGACCGGCCCGGAGAAGCCGCCCAGCTCGTGCGCCGCGGCCAGGTGCGGCTCAAGCGAAGCGAAGCCTGTGTAGCCGTCTGCGGCGAGCGCGGCGATGGTCTCGTCCAGCTCGCCGTCACCCTCGCCGGAGGGGACAACCTCTCCCGTGGTGGCCAGCGCATCCTTGACTTGGAAGTACTCGAGGTAAGGGCGCAGGAGCGTGTAGCCCTGCGTGTACGGCTTGACGCCCACCTGCACGAAGTTTGCGTTGTCCCAAGCGACGCGAAGGGCCGGCGAACCAACCGCCTCCATGATGTCCAGGACGCGCTCCGGGGTGTCTCCGTAGATGCCCTTTTCGTTCT
Source organism: Paenarthrobacter sp. PAE-2 (assembly GCF_026013155.1). Taxonomy (NCBI): domain Bacteria; kingdom Bacillati; phylum Actinomycetota; class Actinomycetes; order Micrococcales; family Micrococcaceae; genus Paenarthrobacter; species Paenarthrobacter sp. PAE-2. The sequence continues at coordinate 36,822 of NZ_JAPDNV010000038.1, forward strand.
CGTGGAGCAGGATGATCCCGTTCGCCTCGGCCTCCGCAGCCAAGGCGCTCATCCGCTCGATCACTGCGTCGCGGATGTCTTCCTGGCTCTGGCCCTCGGCCCTGTAGAAGGAGAAGATCCGCACATACTTGGTATGCAAGGCCTTGGCCACGGAAATGATCTGCCGGAGGCGTCCGAGTTCGTGCTCCACTGGAAGGCTGACGTCCACTTTGCCGATGGGGCTCGCGACAGCAGAGACTTTGAGCCCCTTGTCGTCGAGGACCGCCTTGAGGCGTTCGACGTCGGCCGGTTCCAGTTCCGAGACGTTGGTCCCCCAGGCGCTGCGGACTTCAATGTGGCTGGCGCCCAACGCCAGGAGGACGGCTGCCTGGATAGCGGGGTCGGGGTCTACTTCGTCGCCGAAACCGGACAGGCTCCACACGGCGCTGGGGTGAGTCACGTATATCTCCTTGGTGGTACCGGTAAATCTGCTGGCGTTGCCGGCGGTTGCGTCGGCTACGCCAGCACCGGGGGCGGTTGCGGGTGCTCGCCCGTGCGGAACCGCGGGGCCGCGGGCCAGCAGGAGTGATGGGGTTCACAGGGCTTGCTTCCCGACTGAGTCTAGCCAGTCTGGCACGCCATTGACAACCGATTGCCATTTGCTGCCAACTATGGCAATCTTGTCCAACGGTGTGGCAGCGGTCACAACCGTTTTCGACGTTCAGAGAGGAACGCCCATGGCGACGCAACCCGTGGCAGCAGAGCGCCCTGCCACCATCCATGACATTGCCGCCTTGTGCGGCGTTGCGGCGTCAACAGTCTCACGTGCCCTGACCAATCCCGAGCGCGTGAATATCCGCACCCGCGAGCGGATCCGGGCTGCCGCCGTCGAGCTTAACTACACGCCCAACTCCCAAGCGAAAGCCCTGAGCTCCGGGAAAACAGGCGCTGTTGGCGTCCTTGTCCCGGATATCACCAACCCCTTCTACTTCGACCTGATCCGTGGCACCCAGCTGCAGCTGAAGGCCGCCGGCTACACACAGCTCCTGGTGGATACCGAGGAGTCTGATGAGGTGGAGGCCAGCACGCTCGATCAGCTGCGCAAGAGCGCGGACGGGGTAATTGTGGCAGCCTCCCGCCTGAACGACGCCGCCCTCGCGGAAGCTGCGACGCGGATGCCCATGGTCACCGTCAACCGGGATGTAGAGGGTGTACCGGCGGTCATCATTGACACCCCCTCGGCCATGACGCAGGCACTTGACCACCTCATCTCCCTGGGACATACCTCGGTGGCCTACGTTTCCGGACCTGTCGTGTCCCAATCGGGTTCCAGACGCTGGGCGGTACTGTCAGCCGCTGCCGAGGACCGTGGGATCGAGGTCCGGCTGCTGGGTCCGTTTGTTCCGAAGACCCAGTCAGGCGCTGCCGCAGCCGATGCCGCCGTACACAGCGGGGTGAGCGCATGCATCGTGTTCAATGACCTCATAGCGATCGGCATGCTGCAAAGGCTGCGGGAACGGGGCATCCGCGTCCCTGAGGACATAAGCATCGTTGGCTGCGACGATATTTTCGGGGCGGACTTTTGCAACCCTCCCCTCACCACGCTGAGCTCTCCCATTGAACAGGCCGGGCGGATGTCCGTGTCCATGCTGCTGGCCCAGCTGAACCCCCTGGCCGGCGGCGGAAGCCGGAGCCGCTCCGTCATGCCCACGCACCTCACGGTCCGCGGCTCCACCGGCCCGGCACCCAAGTAGCGCTCAGGCGGCGCTGCCGCACCGTGGTGTTAGAAAGTGTTCT
>NZ_JAPDNV010000039.1:0-36999 GCF_026013155.1 Paenarthrobacter sp. PAE-2
AGGACCAGCCGTGGTAGGGGCAGCGGAAATGCGAGGCGTTTCCCATCTCGGCCCGGCAGACCTGCATTCCCCGGTGGAGGCACATGTTAAAGAGAGCACGGATCTCGCCCTTTTCGTCTCGGGAAATGATGAATGAATCTTCGAGTACACGGCGCACTACGTAGTCGCCGGCTTCGGGCACTTCGGACTCGTGGGCAACGAAGAGCCAACTCCGTCCGAATAGGCGCTCCTTTTCGAGCTCGAAGATCTCCTTATCGTTGTAAATGTGTGCAGGAATCATGCCGCGCTGCACGTCCTGGATAACGCTGGTCTGGTCTGTCATGAGAGGTCTCCTTCGTTGGGCCCGCATGTCTTCTCTGTGTTGCAGAGAAGGTTTCTGTAATCAAGAGGATGACGCAAAATGTGAGGTTCGTCAACCCCTCTCGATTCCGTGAAGAAGCATCGTCGGAATCAATGGCCGTTTTCAGGCAGATCAGAGTCGCGTGCGGCCCGGTACACCTTCGGAAGCCTGCACCTCTGGGAGGGCATCGGCATTGTCCCCGTCGTCGTCGGTCTCCTCGGCGGTGCCGAAGTGCTGCAGTCCATGCTCGACAAAGACGGTGACACCAAGACGGCCGTGCCGCCACACCTTGGCGGCATCCTCGTCGGCGTCAAGGATTCCTTTCGCCACTGGTCGTTGATGCTGCGCACCAGTGCCATCGGTGCCGTCCTGGGAATGATGCCCGGTCTCGGAGGATCGGTGTCCCAGTTCATCGCCTACGGCCACGCCAAGCAAACCTCGAAGCATCCCGAGGAGTTCGGCAACGGTTCGATCGAGGGCGTGATCGCCGCAGGTGCGACCACGACAGCGAAGGACGGGGGCCACCTCGTACCGACGATCGCCTTCGGCGTGCCGTCGGGCGCGAGCATGGCGGTGCTACTCGGCGCGTTCCTGATCCTCGGCCTGAATCCTGGCCCCGAGATGCTGGGCGAGCACCTCAACGTGACGCTCTCGCTCGTGTGGATCATCGTGCTGAGCACGATCGCGGCTGTCATCCTCGGCTACCTGCTGATCCGTCCCCTTGCCAAGCTCACCTCGGTGACCGGAAGGCTGCTCGTACCGTTTCTCATCACGATGCTCACCATCGGCGCATTCTCGAACACCAGCTCGCTCGACGACGTCTGGATCATGCTCGTCTTCCTCGCCATCGGCGTGATGTGCAGCCGCTTCAAGTGGCCCCGCATCCCGCTGCTGCTTGGTCTGGTGCTCGGCGAGATCCTCGAGCGGTACTTCACCGTCAGCTACGCGCTGTTCCAGTTCAACTGGCTCAGCCGGCCCGGCGTGATCGTCATCGAGGTCATCATCGCCGGCATGATCATGTTCACCGCGGTCCGCACCGCTCGCAAAAAGCGCGCCGATAAGCGCGAGCTCCTGGCCACCGGAGGTCTCGTATGAGCACCGAAATGATCCACTCCATCGAAGGCGACGGCGAGGGCGGCTCGCGGGGGCGCCACGTGCACAAGCCCGATCTGATCATCACATCCGTGCTGCTCGTCGTGTTCGTCGTGGCGTTCCTGATGGCCACGGGCTGGAGGGACCTCGCCGCCTACTTCCCTCTCGGCGTCAGCGGCGTGGGTGTGATTGCCAGCGCCTCCTTACTCGTACGGGTGCTGTTCTTCCCGCCCAAGCCGGCCGCCCCGAAGACCAACGTGCCCGAGGCCGCCAAGTCGGTGGCCGAGCAGGAGTACGAGTTCTTCAAGAACCTCTCGACGCGGGACTGGATCACCTCGCTCGGCTGGCTCGGCGGCTTCTTTGTCGCACTGTCGGTCTTCGGTATCTACCTCGCCATGGTCGCCTTCACCGTAGGTTACCTGCGCTTCCAAACCGCCAAGTCGTGGTGGTTCGCCGCCATCTACGCGGCCCTGCTCGGCGGCGTCATCTACGTGGTCTTCGCGATCGCCCTCAAACTGCCGCTGCCGGGCGGGCTGCTCGGCCTCGCCTGAGCGCCCGTTTCCCTGCTCTCCCTTCCCGCGTCACCGCCCGGCCGCCTATGGTCCGGGCGCACCAAAATCGAAAGGACCCGTCCCAATGCGTAAGCTCGCACTCGGCCTCGCCGCCCTCGCCCTCGCCGGCGGCGCACTCACAGGCTGCTCGTCGGCAGGTGCCACCGGCGCGTCAACCTCCCCGGAGGACGCAGCGGCCAAACTGAAAAACCAGACGATCACGCTGGTCGTCCCGTTCGACCCGGGCGGGGGCTACGACGCCTACGCCCGCATGTTGGCCCCGAAGCTTGCCGACGAGCTCGGCGCTACAGTAATTGTCGAGAACAAGCCCGGCGCGGGCGGCATCCTCGCCACGAACGAGTCCGTGCACGCCAAGCCGGACGGGAAAACCCTCGTGCTGCTCAACGGCCCCGGCCACCTCGGTGCTGCGATCGCGAAGACCAACGGCGTCCGGTACGACGCGAAGACAATGAGTTACATCGGCCAAATCAGCTCCGAACCCGACGTGCTCGCCACCAGCAAGTCCTCCAGCATCGCGTCAGTGGACGACATCGCTGGCAAACGCTTCGCGGCCACCGGCCCCGGCTCAAACGAGTACATCGACGCCGTAGTTCTGAACCAGCTCCTTGGCATGGACAACCAGGTCGTGACCGGTTTCAAGTCCAGCAACGAGGCCAGCCTCAACGTTATCCAGGGCAACGTCGAGCTGCATTCGCGCTCGTTCGGCAGCCAGCAGCCAGGTATCAACGCCGGCGATCTTAAACCGATCCTCGTCATCGGCGAGAACACCGGTGAGAAGGAGATCAAGGACGTCGACAACCTCCTCGACGTGGTGAAGGGCGACCAGAAGGAACTCGCAACGCTGCACACGAAGCTCATCTCCAGCGGCCGCCTCCTCGCGGCCCCCCCAGGAATGGACCCGGGCACGCTGCAGACAATCCGCGACGCCTTCGAGAAGGTCATGACCGACAAGGCCTTCATCAAGGCTGCCGCCGACACCAAGCGGCCGGTCCACTATACGAGCGGCGACGACGTGCAGAAGCTCGTCAACGACGTGATGGGCTCACCACAGGAGTACGTCGACCTCATCACGAAGGCCTACACGGGCTGATCACCGACGTTCAACAGGGGGTGTCCCAGAAACCCTCCTGGGACACACCCCGTCTTTGCCTCAGGACCGAGGTAAGGCCGACCCGGATGCCGGCGAGATGACCTTTGCCCGGAAGAGCGTGCGCGCCATGCGCGCGAAACGATCGATAACGAGCGGCAAGGGCAAGCCCGATTGGCTACGGACGTTCTCCGCCGGCACCGGATCCGTCCCCACGCAATCACCCGCATCCATTGCATAATCAACGATGCCCTGCGCGAGGATGACGCCGTCCTGCTTGACGACCGCGCAAGCGCCGACCACGCCCATCGGTGTCCAAATCGTTCCGCCTGCCTGCAGGCTCACCTGCATTCCCAGCTGGCGCAACGAGGCGAGCACCCATTCAGACGCGGCTTCGAGCGGGTCCTCCGTTCCGCTGATCCCGAGCGTTTCCCTGGTGGCGATCGTCGACCACAGGATGGCCGCAGGTCCGGCAGCAAGCCACTGCCCACCGGGCGTGGGGCGCGCAACAACGGGCACGTCCTCCCGCGGCGCTGTGCGAGACGCTTCCTCCGCGACCAGCACGACGGTCCGGTCCGGCTGCCAGAGACGCATCACCGCCCCCCGTCGTCCCGCAGAGACGTCCGAAACGAGGCCGAGGTCACGGGCGACGCCATCGAGGGGAGCTCGCGGCTCCGGCTCCACATGAAGCTCCCAGCACGGACGCATGCTTCCATCATAGGGGCCTGGTTCGGGACGAACGGGCGGCGGAAGTCAGTGACAATCTCAATGACCGGTCGACACACCACCGGATCCTCGGCTCTCCCGATCCAGGGTCTCGTCATGTCCGCGTCATGTCCAAGTTTTCCGACCCGTTCGCTGGGGAAGGGGCCAACCAAGGCGTGTGAAGCGTCCCCGATCGTTGGCGAGCCGGTCTTCTAGGACGACCGCGGTCCATTCCGATACCTGGACGAGAGACTATCGGGCCTGGACGGTGAGCCCTGCGGGCTTTCGAACCACAACCGTTTGCTGGACCCTGACCATTCCTCTACAGACACATCACCGCCTTTGATTGTCGGCGCTCGAACACCCACCGTCCCCGTTGTTGCAACGGCAGAGCGGGCATCGAAGCCATTAGAACGACATCAGGGTGGTCAAGAACAAAGGCCTACCACTGCCTCTGCTGTACAGAACTTTTATCTGGACAGCAGTAAAGTGATGTGTTTCACTTGTACAACCACGGATCTGACACGAAGATGAGGGAGAGCCGAATGAGTTTTGAACCAATGGGACGCCGCGGATTTATCAAGATCACAGCGGCAGCGGGCGGGACGTTATTTCTGGGAGGCCTCACGGCGTGCGGCCAGGACAGCGGCGGCAGCGGCGGGGGTAAGAAGGGATATTCCGGCGACGTTGCTATTACTGGTCTGGCCAGTCTTATTCATTCCGCCCCCTTCTTTATCGCCCAGACGGAAGGCTACTACGAGGAAGAGGGGCTGACCCTTGAGCATATTCAGTTCCCAGGGGGGCTTGACACTGTTCGAGGAATCGAATCCGGCATAGGTTTCGGTACGTCGTCCACTATTCCCGTCTTTATCGCGGCCGAGAAGGGCATGGACGTAAAAATCTTCGGCAATGTTTATACGGCGGCTTCTGTCGACTTCATTGCGCTGCCCGACTCTCCCGTCACCTCCATTGAGGATGTCAGGGGCAAGAAAGTGGCAGTCAGCACGCCAGGATCAAACTCCTCGTATTTCGCAGACCGCACGCTGCGGGCCGCTGGCTTAGTCCCAGGCAAGGACGTTGAACTTATCAGCGTCGGCTCAGCGAGCGATTCGTGGACCGCCGTCTCCCAGAAAGTTGTTGACGTAGCGTGGACGGCTTCGCCGCTTTCCGAGAAAATCGCCTCCGAAAGCGGAGCGAAGGTGATCTGGCGTTCCCGCGACTACGTAACGGACTGGTCGGACACCTGCCTCGTCGCGACAGGATCCTTCATCGACGAAAATACCGAGGCGTTGAAGGGCTGGGGCCGTGCGCTCAAGAAGGCGATGGACCTGATTACCAACGACCTCGAAAAGGCCGCCGACGCCTACGGGAAGGCAATCAAATACGAGCCCAAGGTGGCTCTTGAGGCGCTGAAGAACTCGCAGAACTTCTACAGCCTGGACTTCACCGATGCCCAGCTGGCCGCCGTCGTCGCCGCCGGTAAAGAACAAGGCCAGATCACCAAAGAACCGGACATGAACGCCATCGTTATGAGGAACTTCCTTTCATGAGCCAGATATCCCCGATCGATTCAGTAGGACACGACAGTGACGTCGTTTTCGACAATATCGGAATGACTTTCGGCACCGCGACAGGAGTCACCCACGCAGTCGCTAACGTTTCGGGCGCCATACCGGAAGGCAAATTCGTTTCCGTTATCGGTCCCAGCGGCTGCGGAAAAAGCACCTTGCTTGACATGGTCGGCGGCCTGCTGAAGCCCACGCAGGGTTCGGTCAGCATAAACGGTGAAAGCGTGACCGGCCCCCGGCGGGACACTGCCATGGTGTTCCAAGAAGACTCCACCCTGCACTGGCGCACGGTCCTGGACAATGTCGCTTTCGGCCTCGAGGTCAAAGGCGTCCCGAAAGCGGAGCGCCATGAGCGCGCCCGCCGCATGATCGAACTTGTCGGGCTCACCGGTTTCGAGGACCACCGCCCCGGCCAGCTTTCCGGAGGAATGAAGCAACGTGTTGCGATCGCACGGGCCTTGGCCATGGAGCCGCGCGTCCTGCTCATGGATGAGCCTTTTGGCGCCTTGGACCAGCAGACCCGGCAGTTCATCGGCCGGGAACTGCTCCGTATCTGGGAAAAGACACGCAATAGAGTCCTGTTCATCACCCACGATATCCAGGAAGCCGTGTACCTTTCCGACGAGGTTTGGGTCATGTCAGCCAGGCCCTCCGTTGTCAAAGAGGTGGTAACCATCGATCTGCCACGGCCCCGGCCGGAGGGAACCCACGCGCTGCCAAGGTTCCGTGAGTTGGAAGACCACCTCTGGGCGCTGGTAAAGGTTGAGGCGGAGAAAACGTTGGGACCAGGGGCGCGGCTGGCGTGAGCGTTCTGGAGAAGACCCCGGCCGTGCCGGCCAAGCAAAAGGCCGCTATGGTACCGCGTTCATCGCTGGTCCGTTGGGCAATCATTGTGACGCTTGTCGTTGTCCTTGAGCTCACTACCAGAACCGGCATGATCAGCCGGTCCCTCATGGTGCCACCATCGGAGATTCTGACCCGGCTGGCCTCGATCGTCCCGACGGAACAGTTTGGCCAGGACGCAGCCCGAACCCTTACTACCATTCTGGTGGCGTTCACCATCGGACTTGTGCTGGGAGTCCCGCTCGGGGTTTTCTTGTGGCGGGTACCGGCTGCAGGGCGCATCCTTGAGCCCTTCATCGTCACCGGCTATGCAATGCCCACTTTGTTGTTTTATCCGGTTCTTTTGGCCGTGATGGGACTCAACGCGGGACCGATCATCGTTATAGCCGCATCGATGTCCCTGATTCCAATTGCGCTGACCACGATGGTTGCCCTGAACGCCATCAAGCCTATTCTTCACAAGCTCGCCAATTCGGTCAGCGCCTCCCCGCGGCAGTACTACTTAAAAGTTCTCTTTCCGGCGGCGACGCCGCTTATTTTCCCGGGCGTGAAGCTCGGATTTATCTACGCCGTCATCGGCACCGTTGCCATGGAGTTCATCCTCGCGTCCCAAGGAGTCGGCTTCCGCGCCGGCTTCTACTACCGGGAACTGAACACAGCAGACATGTGGGCCTATATCGCTGTTGTCATCGTCCTCAGCGTACTGGTCAACAGCGTGCTTACCTGGCTGGAGAAACGCATCAGAAGGGACATGCTGTGAGTACCGATGTAACGATTCCTTCGTTGCCGACAGTCACCACTCAACAGAGTGCGAACAGATCCAGGGTCATCCGGGACAACGTGTGGCGTGCTGCCGTGTTGGTGGCCTTGGTGCTCCTGTGGGCACTGCTGTCTTCCATAAGTGACCTCGTCGCTTCGCCCACTGACTCGCTCAACGCGCTGGCGAAGCGCTTCGCCGATGGCTCCATTTACCGGCACCTCAACGCGACCTTGCAGGCGGTGGCTATCGGTTTCCTCATCGCTGCTGCCATAGGCTTTCCACTGGGCTATGCCATTGGCCGGAGCAAGTTTCTCGGTGCCGTCTTCGATCCCATCGTCGCAGGCGCCTTCGCCATCCCGCGCGTAATCTTTTTTCCCATCCTTCTCCAGATTTTCGGAGTGGGTGTGGGAGCGCAATCGGCGATGGCCGCGCTGGCAGCGGTATTCCCCATCATGGTCTCAACAACCGCAGGCGTCCGCGCCATCAACCCGCTCCTGCCCAAGCTGGCACGCTCGCTGAGCCTATCCCCGCTGCAGACGGTGACCAAGATATACATTCCGGCCATGGCACCCTCGCTCATGGTTGGCATCCGTATCGGTTTCAGCATCGCGTTCATCAACGTGATCATCGCCGAATTCTTCGCTGCGCGTGCCGGTCTCGGGCTTTTGGCGCTGCGGGCCTACGGCATGCTGGACCTGCCAACCATGTACGGCATCATCGTGCTCCTCGCTGCGATCGCACTGGCCGGGAACCTCGCCCTGTGGGCAGTCGAACGGCGGCTGGGCAACAAGGTCTAGCCCCAGGGGGCCTGCACGCCCGCTTGCCTACGTGTCTGAGTACTGAAACGCTCTAAGAAAGGGGAAAGCATGTCTGCGACTGCTGCCCGAGAGGAATACCAGAGGTTAAGGTCCCAATTCAAGGAAAAGGGACTGGGCGGAAGGATCGGTTTCGGGAGCCGCCCGGCGCTTCTGGTGGTTGACATGATCCGCGGATTCACGGATTCAAGATCGCCCTTGGCCGGAGACCTTGACGAACAGCTAAAGGCAGCCCAGGAACTTCTTGGAAGAGCTCGGGGCGCTGGCGTTCCGATCATCTTTTCAACTGTCGCGTACGACACCGACCTGCAGGAGGCCGGTAAATGGATCCGGAAAATCCCGTCCAACAGCTGGTTGGTTGAGGGAAGCGAATGGGTGGAACTCGACGACAGGCTCGAGCGCCAAAACAATGAAATGCTGCTCGTGAAAAAGTATGCATCCTGCTTTTTCGGCACCGATCTCGCGGCCCGTCTGGTGTCCAAAGGCATCGATACGCTGATCCTCATCGGCGGCACCACCAGCGGATGCATCCGGGCTACCGCCGTGGATTCATGTTCCTACGGATTCCACACCATCGTTGTTGAGGAGGGCGTCGGAGACCGGGCCGAACTGCCGCACCTCGCCAGCCTTTTCGACATTGACAACAAATACGGCGATGTTGTCGGTCTGGAAGAAGCAAACACCTATCTCGAACATGTCCGCGGGTAAGCCCGGCACGGCGCAGAAATCGCCGTGCCGGCTCTCTAACCGGACTCCGACCCAAGGGCGGCGTGCCATCATCCTGCAAAGGCCAGACCGTGGGCCTGTCCGGCGCTGACAGAATCCTGAGCATTGCCGCGACGGTATTGTTCTCGTTCGCCCTTGGAACCCTGGCAGTGGTGGTGCCGATATTGGCCATTGCCGTGGGGTACAGCACGGTCGAAGTCGGAATGATGGTTGCACTTGCAGCAGTCTCGCAGTTAGTGACCCGGATCTTCCTGGGAGCACTGATGCGCAGGGTCCCAGACAAAGCCCTCCTCGTGGGAGCAGCGCTCATGATTGCCGTCTCGTGCGCTCTGATCGCAGTCTCAGATGCATTGGCAATTTTCGTAGTATCCCAGCTGGTCCAGGGCTCGGCTCGAGCCTTGTTCTGGACCAGCAGCCAGACGCACGCCGTCCGCATGTCGACCTCGTCTGTCAAGGGACTGACTGACGTGAATCTCGCCGCAGGGGTCGGAGCACTGCTGGGACCTGCACTTGCCGGTTATCTCTGGGAACTTTCGACACCGCTGCCGCTGATCGTGGCGGCAGCGGCAGGATCGGCGGCCGTCATCCCTGCTGCCCTTCTGACTAGGCTTCCTGTGTTCGCTCCGGAGCATGCCACAGGCGGAATAATGGCGCGAGGCCTCTGGCGGCGCCCTGGCGTCGATGCCGCCTGCTGGATGAACGCTGGAGCGGGCGCCTGGAAGAGCCTCTTGGACTCCTACGTTCCCATCGTGCTCTCCCTTGCCGGCCAACCCGTCGCCGTCATCGGAATCCTGGTAGCCATACCCAACGCTGCCGTCCTGGCCGGAAGTGCATCTGCGAGCTGGCTGCGCAGGCGGGGAAACAGGACGTCCCTTCTCACGGGCCTCCTGGCCACGGGGACGGGCTTGGCCGCGGCGGGGCCACTGGCCGGCGCCGCAGTTGCCGCCGCCGCCGCCCTCGCTGTTTCCGGCGTTGGTGCCGGGATCCTCCAGACTGTCGGACCGGCCATAGCTGCAGATGAAGTGCACCCGGAAGAACGCGGGGATGCTCTCTCCCTGACTGGCACGGTACGGGCTTCAGCGCTCTTCCTAACACCGTTTGTGATGGCACTGCTGGTCAGCGTGGTCCCTGTTGCCGCAGCGCTGGTCACGGCCGGCGTCCTCATGACCCTTCCAGCAGCTGGAAGTATCCGCAGAAAAGACCTTCCAGCGCAGATCGCGCCAACAGAATCAGGTCCAGGCAGGCCGCTCCAACAAACTCAGCTTGAAGCTCCCGAGAAAAAGGTGCCCGATGACAACTGAAACGACTGACACCACTGCTTCGGACATTCCCCGGCTGAAATTGCCGCACGGACACACCATTCCCCGGCTTGGCCTCGGAACCTGGCCGATGCTGGAAGACGAGTGCGAAACTGCGGTGCGTTTCGCACTGCAGAGCGGTTACCGCCTGGTCGACACCGCGTTCCAGTACAGAAACGAAGAAGCAGTCGGCCGGGGCATCCGCACCGCCGGCGTCCCCCGATCCGAATTATTTATTTCCAGCAAGTTCAACAAAGAGTCCCACAGCATCGATGGAGTGCAGCGCGCCTACGACGAGAGCCTGCGCAAACTCGGCCTTGACCATCTGGACATGTTCATGTGTCACTGGCCGGTTCCGGCCTTGGGCAAGTACGTGGACGCCTGGAAGGGCCTTGTGAAGTTGCTGGAGGAGGGCCGTGTAAAAGCCATTGGAGTTTCAAATTTCAAACCAGCCCACCTGAAGGACATTATCGATGCAACGGGAGTAGTTCCGGACGTAAACCAGATCCAACTGAGCCCCGACCTTGCCCGGACTGAGCCGCGCGCTGTCCACAGGTTATTGGGAATAGTCACCGAAGCCTGGAGTCCTATCGGTCGGTCCTCCGGTCTGCGGGCGAATCCGCTGATCATCGAGATCGCTCAGCGCCTGGACAAATCTCCAGCCCAAGTCCTGCTGCGGTGGCATGTCCAACAGGACATCGTCCCCATCCCGCAAGCATCCGACCCTCTGTGGCTCAAAGAAAACTTATCCGTTTTCGACTTCTCGCTCACCGCGGGAGAGATGGCCTCGATTCGGAAGTTGGACAGGGGCGAAGAGGCCGCCCGTGATTCTGACTCACCCGAAAATGGCCATTGACTCGGCCTATGCTCCTCTCTCTGAAGTGAGTTTCTCAGGGGCGCTTTCGCTCCGCCGTGGGGGCCGAAAATGTACTGCTGTGGGGAACCTTTGCGGTGTCGGGGCTGCCGGAGCAGACTGAAGAGTGTGTTCCGGTCGACCCCGGTCTCTCTTTAGTGCCGGTGAGCCTGTAAGTGAGTTTGGTGGTGGAGGGCGCAGCTTTTGTCCGCGGGACCGTGGAATGTTGCCGTTGAGCACGAATGTCAGATTTGTTGTTTATCCGCCTTCCCCGGGACACAGACGCCATCTGTTGGACTGTTCGAGGAAGGGTGAGCTCTCATGGAGGTCATTCACCCGCGCTGCGCGGGTGTCGATATTTCAAAGAAGGACGCGAAGGTCTGTGTCCGCATCCAGGGCCGCGGCGGCCGGTCCACCACATCCACCATCACGACCTGGGGTTCGATGACGGGGCAGATCCTGGGGCTAAAGGAACACCTCCTGGACGAGCACGTGGATCTGGTGGTCATGGAGGCCACCGGTGATTACTGGCGCCCCTTCTACTACCTGCTTGAAGACGACGGACTGAACATCATCCTGGTCAATGCCCATGACGCCAGGAACGTCCCGGGCCGCAAAACCGACGTTTCCGACGCTGCCTGGCTTGCCGACCTGGGCGCCCACGGGCTGGTCCGGGCCTCCTTCGTGCCCCCGCCTCCGATCCGTGAACTGCGGGACCTGACCCGGGCCCGGACCATCATCACTCAGGAACGGACCCGGGAAATCCAGCGCCTGGAGAAACTCCTCGAGGACGCCTGCATCAAACTATCCTCGGTAGCTTCGAACATCACCGGGGTCTCCGGACGACTGATCCTCCAAGCACTCATCGACGGGCAGACCGACCCCGCGGCCCTGGCAGAGATGGCCCAACGCCGGCTGCGGTCCAAAATCCCTGAACTCACCCAAGCCCTCAACGGCCGGTTCACCGAACACCACCGCTACATGACCGGACTCTATCTGCACCGGATTGATGCCCACACCGCCGATATCAACGACCTCAGCGCCAGGATCGAGGCGGCGATGGAGCCCTTTCGTTTCGCCCGGGAGCTCCTCGTGAGCATCCCGGGGTTCAGCACCACCATCGCGGAAATCTTCATCGCCGAAACCGGCGCCGACATGAGCGCATTCGCCACCGCAGGGCAGCTGGCATCCTGGGCCGGTACTTCCCCGGGATCCAACGAATCCGCCGGACGGGTCAAATCCACCAAAACACGGCCCGGCAACCGGTACCTCAAAGGTGCCCTGGGCATCGCTGCTCTGTCCTGCGCGAAATCGAAGAACACCTACCTCGGTGCCAGATACCGGCGCATTGCCTCCCGGCGCGGACCCGCCAAAGCCCTCGTCGCCGTCGAACACTCCATCCTCACCGCAGCGTGGCACATGCTCACCACCGGCGAACTCTACAACGACCCCGGCGCCGACTACTTCACCCGGCAGACACCCGTTAAAACCATGGCCCGGGCCGTCAGACAACTAGAATCCCTCGGCTATCAAGTCATTCTCGAACCCCTGCAACAGACCGGATAACACCGCTCACCCCACGCACCCCACCGCACTCACCTAATTTTCATGTCAGAGGGGTTGACGAACGTCACATTTTCAGTCATTCTCTTGAATGCAGAAATATTCTCTGCAAATTATGAAAGGTCGGTTCCATGCTCAACCCGGTGCTAACTCAAACAGGTCCAGTCCAAGGCCGTGAAGATGACGGGGTGCGCAGTTGGCTCGGGATCCCCTACGCCGCGCCGCCCTGGGGCCGGCACCGATTCGCACCGCCCCAGGCCCCTACTCCATGGAGCTCTGTTCGCGATGCCTCCTCGTACGGGCCCCCGGCGCCCCAGGGCCTGCAACTGCCTGGCTCGGAGATCCCGCCGTCAACCGATCCGGCACCTGACTGTCTGACCCTCAACATCTGGGCCCCGAGTGCAGCTCCAGAGGCATTGCCGGTCATGGTGTGGTTCCACGGCGGAGCCTACCTCGCCGGGGCAGGTTCAGAACGGGCGTACAACGGGACCGCACTGGTCCGCGAGGGCGTCCTGGTTGTCACCGTGAACTACCGGATGGGTGTGGACGGCTTCGGACAGATCGACGGCGCCGTTTCCAACCGCGGGATCCTCGACCAGATCGCGGCACTGGAATGGGTGCGGGACAACATTGCCGGCTTCGGAGGTGACCCGCAAAAGGTCACAATCTTCGGAGAATCCGCAGGCGCCGGATGTGTCCTGGCCCTGCTAACCATGCCACGCGCCCGCAATCTGTTCCATCGGGCCATCGCCCAGAGTATTCCTCGGATGTTCGTCTCCCCACCACTCGCGCACTCGGTCACCCAGGCCGTCGCCGCCGCAGCCGGCATCGAAGGAACAGCAGATGCACGCACCCTTGCGACGTTGACTCCTCAGACGCTGGCCGACGCAACGCGGCTGGTCATCAGCACCATGGGAAACCGCGCCGACGAATGGGGTACCCTCGCCTACACTTCCTCGTCGTTTGGGCCGATCTTTGGGCCGATCGTGGACGGAGACACGATGCCGGAGGACCCATGGACGGCGCTTCGAAATGGCGCCGCCCGCGAAATACCCATAATCACCGGCCATACCCGCGACGAATACCGTCTTTTCACCGCCCTACAAAAGCGGTTTAGCATCACCACGGAAGAAGCGGACACCGCCCTGCACATCTTCGCACCCAACGGAGACGCCGACGGCTACCGCGCCATTATGCCGCAAGCAGAACCCGGGGAGCTCTACGAAAAGGTCAATACCGACTACCTGTTCCTCGCCCCTACACTGCAGGCTGCCATGGCCGGCGCCGACGCCGGGGGACACGTGTTCGTCTACGAGCTGTGCATCGACCCGGTAGGGGGCATGGGCTCCCCGCACGCCATTGACTTGCCCTTGACCTTCAACACCCTGGACACCGGAATGGGAGCGCTGATCCCGGAGCCAACTGACTCAGTGATCGAATCCGGCATCCGGATGCGCAGCGCATGGACCCGCTTCGCCGCAACCGGAAACCCGGGATGGCCGCAGTGGGGCCCAGACCAGTCGGTACAGATATGGGGCGGCGAGAACCCTGTGGTGCGCTACCCCGAATCGGAACGGCTTGAACTGTCCCTGACGGATAGTTGCGGCGCCCTCGAGCTATTGCAACATCAAGAGCTGGGCCGGTGAACGCCCAACCAGGACGCCGCCACCGCTTTCATCCTTACCCGGCCCCGTGATTCACACGATCGAACGCTGCGCAGGAATTCTTCCTCGTTCGCTAGGGCGTGTCTCCTAAAGCTGTCAGCCAGATGATGATTGCCCGGAGAACTGCTCCGCCGCGGTAAGTCAGGGCGAGCTTGTCATAGCGGGTCGCCAGGGCCCGCCATTGCTTGAAGATGTTGAAGTTTCGTTCGACGACATTTCGGCCCTTGTAGTCCTCTTTGTCGAAGGCAGGCGGCCTGCCACCGGTGGAACCTCGTCGCTTTCGGTGGCCAATCTGGTCGGACGGTTGCGGGATGACTGCGGTAATACCGCGGTCGCGGAGGTGGGTTCGGATCGCTCTCGAGGAGTAGGCCTTGTCACCGCGGACGCGGTCCGGGCGGGTTCTGGGTCTGCCCTGACCCGCCCGGTTGATCTTCAGCTGGTTCATGAGGTGGGCGAACATCGGCGCGTCCCCGCCCTGGCCCGGAGCGACTAGCAGAACCAAGGGCCTGCCTTTGCCATCAACCAAGGCGTGAATCTTGGTGCTCAATCCGCCCCGGGACCGTCCAACCGCATGATCGTCCGGCTCAGCAAACAGATTCATGTAATTCGAACCGGCCCCCTGTGGTGCGCGGCAGGTTGGTGCCGTGCTGGTGGGCACGGTTCACCGTCGAATCGACCGAGACCGACCAATCCACTTCACCCTGAGAGTCCGCGACCGTCAGCAATGCAGCCAGGATGCTGTCCCACGTTCCGTCACCGCTATAGCGACGGTGACGCTTCCAAATGGTCTGCCACGGACCGAACTCGGCAGGCACATCCCGCCACGCGATCCCGCACCGATACCGGTAAATGATGCCCTCGACCACGCGCCGGTCATCCCGGAAAGGACGACCCTGACGACCATCAGAGGACGGCAACAACGGCTGGATGCGGGCCCACTGCCCATCGGTCAAAACAGAAGTACGCGACACCCATCAAGCATCCCGGCTAAACCAACTTGAATTTAGGAGACACGCCCTAGTCGAGAACGGTGCGGATGTGGCTCCGACCGCAAATGTGCCACAAGCTGTGGCACTTGCTACGTTGTCGCAATGATTCCCAGGCGCGCACGATCGCCGTCATGTACTTCAGGTTGCGGGCAGAGATCCATTTCATGTGGCAAACCGGAAAACCGCATGTTTCAGATTGATTCATCTGGTGGTATTCGCAGAGTACTAGACGACATATGGTTCTTATCGGCCAGTTCCGACTCATCGGTTTAAACAGAGGGCCTATCCATTATGCCTGTTTTGGCCACGCTGTTGTCAACAACGGCTAGTTACATCTCCTACTGCAGTTCTTGCGCTACGCGGTCCTTCAGAACTCCGATCAGACTGAACTACACCCCAACCTGACGTCAGGCAGCAAGGACAAAAGCGTCAGAATAGGGCCCCGACCAGCCAATTGGCACACTTCGACGGAAGGGTCTAGATTCCAACCGGACGGTTACGCTGGCGAACCCTCCTGCCCAAGGGATGCCCGATCTCTCTGTTTTGTGCAGAAACTGTTGGCACAAACTCCGCTGGTCCGACACCCAGCAGCCCCGGGCAGGTCTACGGCCGCGGGAACAAGGAACGGGAACAAGCAGCTAGGGGTAGCAAACTATCCTCCAAGGTCGGGGGTGTAGTTGTTGAGCAGCGTCCGAGTGAGCTGTTCCCCGCGGATCGCAATGGCGTCCAAATCAACATCCCTCATTGGAGCGAAGTTCGTCGGATAATTTTGGACTCTTGCGCGTGGGACGAGGTCCGCCAAGGGCATTGGCAGCCGCTCATCTCGCATGCCGAGGTAGACGTGAACAATGCCCTTTACCTCCGCGTGCTCGCGGGCCAAGTGAATCCGGCTTCGGGCAGAGTCCTGAGATTTTGTGTGTGTGATGTCAAAACTTTGGGCGAGCCTGCCGGCCATGAATCGAGCCGCGGAACGCTCAGTACGTCCGCGTCCGGCGTCGACGGCGACAATGTAATCGAGATCGAATACGTGGGAACTGTACTTGGTTGAGCGGCCAGGGAGTAAGGGAGCAAGGCCAAGGTTGTCGTATACACCACCGTCGGTCAAAGACAATCGCTCGCTACGTCGATCACCGTCTCTACCAAGGAATTCGTAACTTCGGCACAAAGCGGGAAGTAAAACTGGGAACGCCGCTGAGGCTGCGACTGCTTCCGCAACAGTTACCTCATCGAGGATTGTCCCGAACGGCGAAGATGCGCTGAGAGCGCTGCCGAATCGCACTGCGTTACCGGTTCTCATGTCTGTGGACGAAATCACGGTCTCGATGCCTGCATGGGTCACATCAGTGATGAGCTTGGCTCCGAAATTACGCGACGACAGGGCATCGACGAGTGCATCAGTGCGGGAATAGGAGCGCCCCTCCTTCGAGGCAAGTGCCCGGACAGCGCTGGCGATTGCACGCCCCGCTGCCCGTGGCGTGAAGGCACGTCGAGCAAGCTCAGTTTGGAGTCCCCCACGCAGGAGCGTAGTGACGGAGTCGTCAAACTCATCGAATCGTTCCGGTCCGTAAGCCCACATCGCAGCGAGGAGGCTCCCCCCACTGATGCCCGAAACGACAGTCACCTGGGGAAGAAGATTGCGATCGTGAAGGGCTCGTAGGCTGCCGAGGCCGAACGCTGTTGCGCGAAAGCCGCCCCCAGACAACGCGAGTCCAATCCTCGGGCTCATTGGTCCCTGCCGATCCCTGCGCGTTCTCCGGCACCCGTAGGGAATTGCCCTGTTGGATAGGTATATCCCCCAGGGAACCAGGCACCCGAAGAGGTGAGGAACGGCGCGACCATTCCCTCCTGTCGGCTGGCGGGGTTCCGATTGATCACCCGGGCGTAAATGTTGGGCAGGGTCCCGCTATCGAGCCAACCCTCCCAAATAGGAGCATTACCCCCGAGGATGAGCATTAGCGCACGGCGGCTGCCACCGTCCATCGCGACGATGTCGGCCATGCCTTCCTCGTCCCTGTCGCTGGGGGAGGCGACTCCGTAAGGATGCGTGTGCCACATGCCCACAAACCCGACCCGATTCGCAGTGGCGGTGCTAAGGGAGGTAACGATTTCTTGTGTTCCTTCTGTACCGTGATCGAAGTATGCAGCCGAAAGGTGGCTGTCCGGTGAAGGACCTGCGACCGTGTCGATGAGGACCGTCTGCGTCGCTTCGTCAAAACTCCCCAGCAGCATCCCGCCAGTTTCGATCCGTCCGCCGCGGACTCTGCGCCCACGACGGGTTTCTGTGCGCAACTCCGCTAGGGCGCGAGCGTTAATGCGGACCTCATAATTTCCGGTCTTGTCTGGGAGGATCACGTCATTTCTCCACCCGAGGCGTACGGGTCGCGGGCCCCTCACTTCAGGGGAGAGGTCGCAGCCAATTGCGGTCATGGGTTCAGCGTCCGTGCTGGCAAGGACTGAGACCGCGGAGACGAGTAGCGCTGAGGCAAGTGCTGCTGTCTCTGCGGCGGAACCAGTGAACGTGGGGGCGGAGCAGCCCGGTTCGGGGAAGAACCGCTCGGTTCGTGGCGGATTTGGGAAGAGATCGTCGGCGAGGTCCTTCCATCCGGCAGGTGCCGTGATAGCGGTATCGATGGAAAGGCGGCGGAGGATGTCGTGGCCGCTTCCGGTCGCTCCCGGCAGGGAGATTGTGGCCACACCACGTTGTGCTGTGTGCCCGAACAGCGCACTGATGGTCGCCGGCCACTCGGCGCGGATGGCTCCACGGGCTCGTTCAATACCGACGCGAACACCGATGTCAGCTGTTGCGTCGACGATGAGATCGTACTGGAGCAGGTCTGCAGGGTCGGTAAGTGTCCCTGTCACGATGTTCGCGCTTGAGCTTGTCACTGTCAGGTCGTGCCGGATTCGAGACAACCGGGTCGCGAGGCGTTCGGCCTTGTTGTAGCCGATGTCCGCGTCTTCGTATGGCTGCCGGAGGAGGATTCCGGGTGTGACTGCTCCCTTGTCAATCACATGGAGCTGCGCGACTCCTGCCCGGATGCATTGTTCAGCGATCGGTGCTCCGAGGGCTCCGCAACCCAGCACCAGTACCCTTTTGCCGGCCAGCCACTGGAGAGGTGAGCCGGCATCTCGACGCCGCGTCACTTCTGGGCGGGCTTCGTGGATGACCATCCACTGCAGCCTGGCGAAGCCGAGCCAGTCATGGGCCAATTTTCGCACCCGTGCGGCGAGCTCAACGTGCTCTGGACTGACCTCTTGGAGTAGGTCGGTGATGTCCGCGCCGAGGTCATCAAGATGCCAGGCTGTGATATGCGCGAGGAGTACTCCCGGTTCGAGGCGGCGCGCGGGTGTCCCCAGCAGCATCATCGCCGGTACGGCGTCATCGCCCTCAAGTGTCACGCCGATGGCTTTGTTGATTATCCGGGCGTTGACGAGGACCCGTAGGAGTTCGTCGCGGTTGAGGCCGTAGGTGTCGAGGGCGCCTGCGAGGAGTGCAGCCGTGGTTGGGTACTCCATTTCGAGGGTGTCGCTGATCAGCACGAGCGGCGCAGCGAAGTACGCTACGCCGTTCTCGCCCTGCGCGCGCAGGTCGTCTGCAACGAGCCGGTCAATGATCTGTTGCCTGGTAAGCCATTCGAGGACGTCAATCCGCTTACCGCGTTTCGCGCACCATGCGTAGAGGAGTTTCACTCGTTCTGGTCCGGCGTTTGTCCAGGGCACAAGATCTCCCAAGTCCGGGCGGACAACGACCCAGCCGTGCTTGTATGAGTGGTATGCGACTGGTGGGTGCAGTGGCCGTCCAGCCGGGTCCAGCTCGCCGGCTGCAGCGCGTTGAAGCCACAGATTTAGTCTTGCGATCAACCCGCGCATTCCGTCGGCCGGGTTCCATTCCACGGAAGGTGCCGCGTACAGGCAGAGGTGGCGTCCCCATTGGACGTGGGGTGTTCCTGCCCACCGTCGATGCGCGACGTTGACGTCCGGGTGCAAGTCGGGGAAGGACGGGCCGACGATGATTTCGAACCGTTCCCGTGCGCGCAACCGGATTCCGCCATTGGCGGTCTCGATCCCTGACGTGTCGAGCGAGACCGTGAGAGTGGTCAGGCCGCTCTCGGTTACAGTTCCCAGCAGCTGGATAGCACCGTCGCTGATTTCCGCAAGTTCGGTAAGCTGCCGTTGCGCGAGTTCGCTCAACGACCGAACCCGACCGGCGTCTCCGGTGCATGCCGGCCGCCCCGGTCAGAGGTCACGGCCGCGTCTACCCGCTCGGGGCCAGCAACGACCGTGGTGGCCGCAGCCGACCGCGGAATCTTGTTCGCCACCGCTACGGCGGCCGCGGTGACGGCAGCGAACCGCCGGCCGACTGCCGATGCTGCGAGTTCTGCCGCGGCCTCGGATGCTGCCGACTTGACGAGGTCGCCGCGGATGATGCGGGCACCAGCCGCATCGACACCAAACACAACCGGGGAGGGCGCTCCCTCATCCACCCATGACATTGTGCAGATGACCTCATCGGAGATCTCCGCGTATCGGTCAGCCGCCATCTTGTGCGGAGGATTGTTCCCGTCGACGTCTACATCCGGGAACACCGCGCTGCTACACACAACGGTCCCGCCAGGACGTGCGTTGCGCTCGAATGCATTGAGCACATCCATCTGGAGCTGCTCCGTGCCCTCGGCATCCCTCTTGTACATCACCCGCTTGGAGCAATGATGCGGTGCCAGCAGCAAATCCCACGCGAGGTACTGCTCACGGTTGTAGTACTCGCTGTAATCGAAGACCTTCATGATCGTGTCATGGGCAAGGTCGCCGAACAGCAGCACTTTCCCATCAACACCCGTTTCGTCCGTCAACGTAACCTGCATCGACAGAGAGGTCTCGTTTCGAGCGGCGGCTGCGTCGTCCCTAAAGGGGGCGTGGATAAACGCCTCGAACACGCCGGCGCACTCGTTTCCATCAAGCATCGTCAGCGACTGGCCGGGCCAGGCCAGATATTCTTCGGGCAACTCGCTGTAGGCATGCGAGCTTTGCTCATCGTCATAGCCGACAACACGAATTCGATCGCCACTCGCCGGGACGCCACCAGCGCTCACGGCCTTCATCGTGGCCTCGATTCGCCGCTCCGACTCCTCACGGAACGCAACAGCGTCGCTGCACAGCTCCGGAGCGTCAGGGTCGTTGTACTCGCGCCAGAGGCGCGGTGTCGCCCACAACTCCCCAATCGTCACCTGCTGCAGGAGGTCAGCGAAACCCAGGCAGTGGTCCTTGTCGGCATGGGTTAGTACAAACGTCGCGAGATAAGGCTTGCCCCCGACCGCTGGGAGCGCCTCGACAAGACGGTCCACCACCGCAACCTCGGGTGTGTCATCATCGTCCGCCTTCGCCATATCGTGAATGTCAACCTGCATCACGACCAGATCGTCAACTACCACCGTGGTGCTGTCTCCGGTACCAACCGGCCAGAACACCACTCCGCGGGCAGGAAGCCCCTCGAACTCACTCATGCGGCGCCTTTCTTCTCCAGGTCATCGGACGTGACTCCGGGCGTAGCACCTACCGTACCGGCAGGCTCCGACAGTTAGACGAGGAAAGCCACGCCTGACGAAGCCTTTCGCTACCGGCGGACTTGGACCAGCGAATGGCCGGGGTAAGCATCCACGTCCGGTAAATCGGCGCTCCGGTTCAGAACCCGTCTGGACTGCTTTTCCGCTGCCCGCAGGCGGGGGACAATCCTGGTGGGTTATCCACCGCTACTTCTGCTGAGGGAGCTTTCCTGGTGGCTCCCGGTTTTCAGCCGTGGATAACCCGGATTGACCCCAACTGTGGACAGCTCGCGAGGTCACCTTGAGCGTTGGAAACAGCCGGTTTAGAACAGCCCTGCGGGTGGTTCCTCGCAGGGCAGCGGGGCGAGTTTGGAGCGGTGGCCTTCGTCCGGGGTGCAGCCTTTAAATGGGCCGTCTGTTGAGAGCAGGACGGACATGTGGTGGTCTGCGTGGTCGCGCCACCAGACGCTCATCCCCGTGGTGCCGTCCAGGCGCAGGAATTCCCAGGCGCGCCAGAGCGCTTCGAGGCGGCTAATGGCTTCGGCGTGCTTCCACCATTGCGGGCACCAGGTCACCCCGCCTTGGACGTTCAGTTGCCGGCGGTAGCTCGTGGCCAGCTTGTTGCTGACGAATTCGGCGACATTCGGGTAGAACAACTCAGGAGCTTGCGCGTCCTCCTCGGTCGACTCCGTCGCGCCGGCCGAATTGTCGTCCGGCTCTTCGTCCCACTCCCCCAGGCCCTCACTCATGTGAGGCGCCCGCGGCGATCCACCGGTTCCCGGCCGCGACCGCCGGCTTGTTCGCGGGGTCGTGTGCGGCGATGGAGGCCCGGACCGCGTCAGCTTGCGGTCCGCTCATCCAGGGCACCGTTTCCAGCAGCGCCGCGGGGGTGCCGGAGGCGAACATGATGGCCCGGCCGCGAGGAAAGGCGGCCAGGTCCGAGACGTCCAGGGTGCGTTCCTTGCGGTCGTCGTCGCGGCTGTAGGAGGTGCCTTGTTTGGAGCGGCTTCTGGTCATGTTGGAGTACCTGTACTCCCCCACGAGCTGGGCAAGCTCGTTGAGGAATTCGGCTTCGGCGACGCCGCCGCCGTAGACCTTGATGTTGGAGGCGCTCCAGAGTTTGCGCATCCCGTCGCGTCCCCAAACTTCAACGCCTTGGGACCAGGATTGGAGGATGGTCATCAGGACGATGCCGCGGGATCCGTAGTGGCTGTAAAGGTTCGGGAGCTCCCGCCAGCGGCAGACGTTGGCTGCTTCGTCCAGGACACCGACCATGGGTGTGGCGAGCCGGCCGCCGGGCGAGTGGACGGCGAGTTCTTCGGCGGCCTCGACAGTGGCCACGGTCAGCGCGGTCACGAGCGGGCCGGCGGTGCCTTTGCCTTCCTTGGACAGGCTGTACAGGGTGCCTTTGGAGCGGACGAATGCTGCAGGGTCGAACTGCGGCCGGGTGTCGTTGTCGCCCTGCGGGGTGACCCAGCGGGCGACTTGGCGGTTGGTGAGGCAGGAGGCCATCTGCAGTGCCGTGCCGTACACGCCGCCGCGCTGTTTTTCGGGGGCGTTGATGACGCCGCCGACGGCGTTGGCGGTCTGGGTGAAGCCGTGGGATTTGAGGATGTCCACCGCTTCATCGTCAGCCGGTCGGGTCAGCCAGGTGTGGACCTGCGTGATCGGCCGGCTGTCGAGGGCGGCGGCGAGGAGGAGCCCGGCGAGGAGGTCCTGGCCGGCGGGGTCGAAGTAGGCGTCGGTTTTGGCGTCGGGGCCACGGGAACCGGCGGCGAAGTGGTCGGCCAGGCGTGCTGCTTTCACCTCGTCGGTGACGTAGGACAGGGGGTTCCACCACCACGTGGGTTCCTCGAGGGCGACGGACTGCGGGTCGAACACCCATACGGGGCCGTCGGCGGCGCGGACGTCGCGGGTTCCGTCGACGATGTCCCGCTTGTTCGAGGTCACCAGCGCCGCTCCCGGGGCGGCGAGGATCGCCGGGATCGCCCGGGATGTCGTCTTGCCTGTGCGGGGTCCCCAGATGTCGATGTGCATGTCTTCCCAGGACCCGTAGACCATCTGTCCGCCGAGGACGGTCTTACCGACCGGGACGCCGGGTGATCCTGTCACGCCGAGGCGTTCGGCGGTGGCGGTGGCACCGCGCAGGCTGAGGGCGCGCAGGTCGCGGCCTTTGGCCATGTGCTGCGCGGCGGCGTCCACCCGGGAACGTTTGGACCGTTTGCGCAGCACCGACCGGACCACCAGGACGGAGACGACGATGATGATGACAGCGAAGCCGATCAGGACCCAGGTTGCGGCCGGGGGCCAGGTGACCTTCTGGGAGATCAGGCTGAAGACCAGTTCAAACGGGTTCGCCGGCAGTGTCTGGCCGTCACCGGACAGGATCGAGCCCAGGTGCACGGCGCCGGCGACCGAGCCGACACCGAGCACCACGATGGTGATGAAGACCCAGAGCAGGATGGTTTCGGTGTCGAGCTGCGAGCGTTTGCCGCTGCTTGGTGCGCCCATCAGTTCGCCCCCTCGCCGGTGTTGTTGATCGTCCAGCGTTTGTTGGTGTCGTGCAGCCGTTCTTCGACGCTGGTGAGTTTGAGTGCGACCGGGATTCCGGGGCGGCCGCCGACTTTGAAGAGGAATTTGCCCAGGCCCGGGCGGACGCGTTTGCGGGAGCCGCCGACGTCGGTCCATGATCCCGGGTCGGCCCAGGAGATGAGGCGGGCCTGTTCGGCCCTGGAGAGGGTGACGGCTTTGTTGAGTTTTTCCATTTCGGCCCCGGGCAGGGCGCCGCAGACGACCATGCCGGAGCGTTCGACGAAACCGCGCGCTTTCATCCGTTCGGATTCGGTGGGCAGGGCTTCGAGGTCGCTCATGGTGTGCGTGATCATGGCCTGCCCGACACCTTCGGTGCGGTTGAGACGGGTGAGGGAGTCGACCCGGTCGACCATGCCTTCACCGGAGCGCAGGGCCCGCCAGAGCTCGTCCATGACGACGAAGTAGTTCCGGCGCGGTTCCAGGCCGGCGTCGGCCAGGGTGTGGGCGACCTGGACGGTGGCGAACCCGGTGGACCAGCAGGCCAGCAGGCAGGCCGCCTGGATGTCGCGCTGGGTGTCGGAGATCCCGGAGAGGTCGAAGACCACGGGTTTGGTCAGGTCCATCGGCTGGTCGGTTGGCTGGGAGAACATGTCCGAGAACCGGCCCGAGCCGTTCAGGGAGTACAGCGACTGGCGCAGTTGGTCGGTCGCGTCGAGGTAGCGGCTCATGTCGCCGCGGTCCAGGGCGATCGCCCGCAGCTCGTCGGGGGCGTCTTTGATGACCTCGATCAGGTCCCCGATCAGGGGCACCCGGTCCAGGCGCTCGTCCAGGATGTGCAGGGCCCGGTCAAGCAGGGATTCCTCGTGGGCGCTGGGCTTGGCGTTCCGCACGATGGTGATCAGCGCCGTGATCATGTTCAGGCGCCGGTTGTGCGAGTCGGCCATCAGCTGTTCGGCCAGCTTCTCCGCCTTCACTGCTGCAGCGAGCAGCGGCGCGGCCGCGGCCTGGCCGCCATCTGGATCGTTCAGGGTCCGGTTCGCGTTGGCCCGGTGTTCCTCGGCCGAGGCGAGCAGCCTGACGGCGGCTCCCGTGGCTTCACCCGGGTCCAGGACATTCAAATGGCCGCGTCCAGGGCCCAGACTGATGACCTGCCCGCCGAGAGCTTCGATCAGGTCAACGTAATCCGGCTTCAGGTCACCGAGGATCAACGGGTTGATGCTCCGGCCTGCCAGGCCTAGGACAATGTGCCGGACCAGGGTGGACTTGCCGTAGTGCGGCAGGCCAAGGACGAACATGGAGGGGTTGTTGATCATGCCGTGCATGAACCAGCTGATCGGATCGGCGCCGAAGGGCGCGCCGGTGTCGGTGTGAACGCCGATCGGGACACCTAGGATCGGGGTCCCACTGCCGCCCACGAACGGCCAGAGACCGCAGACCTGGACCGAGGTTCCGCGCCATTCGTCGGCTGCAGTGACGTAGACAGCTTCGCCCTGCCCGCGGCCGCGCCAGCCCCGAAGGCCCGGGCGGCGGGCGACAGCGGCCGCGAGCTTCGTGGCCGGGGCCTGTGTGCGCTGGTACTTGGTCTTGCTGCCGAACATCACATGGCCTCGCGGATCTCTTCGGGAACCTTCAAGTGCTTGGGCAGGACCAGACCCAGTGGCAGGGACGCGGCAAAGGCAGAATCCTGTGAGCCGTAAGCGCGCCGCAACAGCAGACGTGCCGACGGACCGAGATTGCCTTCCACGACGGCCACAGTGTCCTCAAGGTCACGGGAGGACAGCACCGTAGCCGTGACCACCATGCCGAAGTTGACCAGCCCGGCACCCTTGGCTTCCTCCGCTGCGGTGGCCTGCGCCGCGCGGGCGTCGACCAGGGCGCGGGCGGTGGGCCGGTTAGTCGAGGAGGCCCGGGTCAGGGCGCTGGTCTGGTCAGATTCCACGATGGCGGCCGCGCGGCCTGCTTCGATCGGCCGGTACAGCAAGGTGACCCGCTTGCGGGCAATCTCCCCGTGCGGTGCGACCAAGCGGGCCAGAGCCGAGGCCAGGATGTGTCCGCGGGGTGCGCCCGTCATGGTCCAGGACACCGAGTGCCCGGAATCGTGGCGGTAGCCGTCCCAGCCCGCTTGGCGGGCGGACGGTCCAACGTCGCCCCAGTCCAGGTCCACAGGTGTGCCCTGGTAGTGGGCTTCGTCAATGAGCCGTGCCGCTGCAGGGTCGTACGCGACCCGCACGACCTCACACAGTTCCTGGGCATTCAACGGTGCGCAGGCTCCGGCGCCGGTGGATTCCAGCCGCTCGGTCAGGCTGGGAAGCCGCGAAGCGAGATCCCGAGCGATCTCTTCTGCCGTGCGCCGCTTGCCGCCGGCCCGGGCAGCGGCACTGAACGTCAGCGCGACCCAAGCACGGATCGTGGCCGAACCCTGCGGGTAAGTCGCCAGGGCCTCCCGGAGCATGGCCTTGGCAATGTCAGGGGCATCGTCATGGATGTTCGATTCAACTTCCCGGCGCAGCCGCGCCCCGGAATCGGGTGCGGTTTCGACCGTGACGGATGCAGCCACGACGGCAGGTTCATTCGACAACGAAGCCAGCCAGCCGCCCCAGTTAGCCACCCAGGCATCAATCTGCTCGGGATCAACCAAGGATGCCCCGTCGGGCTGGGTGCCGAAGACAACGGTGTAGTGCGCAGTTGAGGGAAGGTGGATCAGCGCGAAGGGGCGGCCATAGGAGTCGGTGAACTCATACAGCTTGGAACCGGCAGAGATCCCAGGCAGCTGGAACTCGCCCCAAGGCGTCAGTCCCAGCGGACCGGAGCGGTAGATGTTGGCCTTCTTGCGCCGCGCGGAGCGGAACGCCAGCCGGGCGAAGACCCGCTCCCCCACGGACTTGTTGTGCTTGTCGGTCACCGAGACGACCGCCAGCGCCACCCCAAGAATGAACAGAGCAACGAGCCCGGCGAACCAGCCGCCCACAAAGAGACAGATCACCGTGATAATGAGGCCAACAAACAAACCGGCTGTTGCCAGCCCGCCAAGGGTGCCGATGCCCGCTTTGCGCGGACGCCGCCAGTTGCCGTAGGTCGGTTCCCTGTATGTGTTCTCGATAGCTGCCATCTCAGGCACCCCCCGTGGATTCTTCGCTCATGTCTTTGATGGCCCCGGAAGCGGCCTGGCCTGCTTCAACGCCCTTCTGTGCGGCCAGTACGGCGACACCGCCCGCGCCCGCGGCCACAGCGCCACCGCTGACGGCCGCTCCGCCGCCTGCAGCAGCACTACCGGCACCGGTAGATGCTGCCGCGCCAGTGACTCCGGCGCTCCGGGTACCCGTCTTCCCTGCTGTGCCGGACGTTCCTGCCGTTCCTTGGCTGCCAGTGCCTGAGGGGCCCTGTGATCCGGGGCTTTGACTCGAGGTGCTGCTGGTTGTCGTCGAGCTGGTGGATGACCCTCCGCCGCGTCCGGCGCTGCCCATGCTGATGGCGCCGGAAGCCAGTGCGCCGACCGTCCCTGCTGCCAGAGCGCCATTGCCGCCAGCGACAGCGCCAACCATGGGGGTGACGAACCGCATGAGGGCTGGCATGGCGAACAAGGCAATGATCATCAGAGCAAGTCCGGTGACTGTGGTCAGGAGCGCGGAGCCGAAGTCCTTGCCGTCACCAACGTTTCCGAAGATCTTGCTGCCGCTGAGCTGGAAGGCCGTCGCGTAGATAATGGCGGCCGCGGGTTTGTAGAGAATGAAGGCGATCAGCCATGCCGTGCACTTCTGGAACCACCCCTTGCCAGCTTCGGTGTTGGTGAAAGCTGCAGCCGTAGGGAAGATCCCCGTCAGGATGACGAGCAGGCCACCGCGGATGATCATGAGCACGATCTGCATGACGGAGGCCAGAATCGCGACCAGCCCTAGGAGAATGATCATGATCGACCCGAGCGGGCTGGTGGCCGAAAGCGCCAACAAGGCTGTGATGTTCTCGTTGAACGAGGTGCCGTTCGTGGAGTTAGTGATGATCCAAGCCGAGAACTGATCAGCGGCAACCGTCAGCAGTCCCACTGCTGCGACACCAGCGCCGGAGACGACGATCAGGGTCGCCAGCGAACGCACCAGATCCCGCAACGGTGCACCCCTGCGCTCAATCGTCATCTTGGCGGCACCCACGAGGACGGACAGCACAGCCAAGGAAGCCGTCCAGAAATAGAGACTGTTCTGCAGAAACAACACCGGATCACTCGCAGTCGACCCACCCGGGGCTGCGGTTAGAGCGGGAGTTCCCACATTCACCCAAAACGTCCCAAGCGTCTTGACGACGTTTCCCACAGCGTCTGCGACTGCCTGAGCCATGTTCTTGACCGCGTCATTGGCACGATCATTCGCCCAGTCTGAAACGACGCATCCAACTTCCCACGGTTTGCAGGGCTGCCCGTTCTCGTTGGCCGGAAACAAAGTTAGACCCCCGCCCAACTAATGAAGCTGTTCAAATCAGAGAGCTGTCGTGCTTCTGCCATGCCAGTGGCGGGCAGAACCCATTTCCAATCGCCGCCTTGCCACTGCATTGCCACGGGCACTGACCCGACGCTGCCGTTTGCTGCTGTGAGGCCGTATTCAATGACGGCGCGGTCGCCGGTGTAGTCCACGACCTTGTAGCCCGCGATCTGAAACGGTGCCGTCGTCGGGGCGCTGGTCGGTGGCTCCGACAGCATCTTGTCTCGTTCCGGTCCCTCGACCACGAGATGCTGGGCCAACAGGTCGGGACGTCCAGAACTCCCGAGAACAATCATGTTTGCCCCGGCGTAGAGCGCCCCGGTGGGTGAGTGTGCAAAGCAGGAGCGGAGTCCATTGGTTTCGGTCTTGCCGGGGCCGAATTGCGTCGGCGATGTTGGTGCGGCGATCTTGCCGACCAATTCCCATTTGGTATCGGCGGGTGCGGCGGCCGGCTTGGCCTGGTCACCGGATGGCAGGCCGCACACGCTGGACGCCGACGCCGCGGTCGGTTGACCGCTGCTGGTGCTTGTGTTGATGGTGCTCGGTTCAGGGGACGCCGTTTCCCCACCTCTGGGAACCAGGGCGAGGATGATCCCGAGCGCGACAATGATCGCCACGACAACGGCCGAGATGATGAACTTAGGTTTGGTCAGCGGATTCTGGTCTTCGTTCACTGTCGGTTCAGTCATGGCAAAGCTCCTTAGACCAGGGCGCCAACGACGCCGCCAGCGGAGGCTGCGAGGATGCAGCCGCCGAGGACCCATGCCAGCCGGCCGGCGTGCTCGCCGCCCTCGCCGCGTCGGTTGTTGATCATCATCGTTCCGGCTGTGATCAGGATGCCGGCCACGGCCAGGCCGAAGACGATCCAGGCGACCCACTTGAGGATCGTCAGCAACCCTTCAGCGCCGGGAGGGGCCTCGCCGGTGCCCGGGTTCGGTATCTCGGTGATGGCAAAGCTTGACCATTCGAGGGCCTTGGAGAACAACATTGGGTTTTCTTCTTTCTACTTGGCCGGGAGACCGGCAGTGGCAGCGACGGCGAGGCGTATCTGCTCGAGGACGGTGCGGGCTTCTTTGGGAAGTTCCTCGGTGGCGACGTCATGGCCGTAACGCCATCCGTCGACCCACGGGAAATGCCACAGGTGGGGCACTCCCCCACCGACGACGCGGGCGAAGTCGCGGATCTCTTTGGGGAGCCGTCCGGGAGCGTCAGCCATGACCATGAGGCCGGCGACGTGGATCCCGGGAAGTGAGCCCGAAGCCCATTCCGTTGCCGCCAGCCGTGCTGCGCGAAGGCCTGGGATATTGGACCGTGCAACGAGGACGATCACGGATCCGGCTGCCGTCAAGGGCCAGTGATGCTCGGCGGCTTTGGTGCTCTTGTCCAGGCGTGCAAGGGACGTTTCGCCCGCGCCGCCGTGGACGCCAAGCCACCAAAAATCCGGTTCCTTCCCCGCAGCGTTCCTTCGGGGAAGCCGGTCCGCGTGGTCCGGTTGCGGAACGCTCAGTTGCGGCCTCGTCGCCCCCGTTGGGATGAAAGGCGGCTCTTCCGGGAAGGCAAGAACGGGTTCGTCGATAGTTTCTGCGCCGAGCGTCACCCAGCGGTTCTTTGAGACCGGCATTTCACTTCCCCTACTAATGTCCGCAAAGATCGTATCGGTACCATCCGACACGAAAGGCCAAAAGTGACCCCCAACAACAGGTTTAGTACCTTTCAGTCACTTCCAGTACATCACAGTACCAATTTGTGGTCTATGCTGGCTCTATGCGGTGGGACGGACTGAGCGTGGACCCCAAGTACCTGGAAGCACTCTTCGCCAAGTACCC
The DNA here is from genome assembly GCF_026013155.1 of Paenarthrobacter sp. PAE-2. Lineage (NCBI taxonomy): Bacteria > Bacillati > Actinomycetota > Actinomycetes > Micrococcales > Micrococcaceae > Paenarthrobacter > Paenarthrobacter sp. PAE-2. The sequence goes on from NZ_JAPDNV010000039.1 coordinate 29,243, forward strand.
GGAGCGTCTTACGCCCCAGGACCTCGAGGAGATCTTCGGGTTGTCTCGAAACACCGTCTACCGCTGGCTCCAAACCGGAGTGATTCCTGCTTACCAAGTCGAGAAGACATGGTTGATCGCCAGAGATCAAGTCAAGGACTGGGTCTGGGAGAACCGGAACACGCTCAGGAAGGGCCAGACACCAGAAGTGAACGACGAGGACCAGCCCTAGGGCGAAGCAGCTGACGAGCAGATGTGAGGGGGACACATGCAATCACGAACGAGCGCGCCTGCGCTGGTCGCCGGCGCCGTCCTTGTACCCGCCGGCTTGGTGCTGTCCATCATCCTGTTCGGTGGGGGCTCTCAGGCCGTGGCCGACGTCTGCTCACCGACCGGGTTCAGCGTCAGCGTTGACGCAAGCCAGCTGCCCAAGGTCGCTGTCGCCGGTTACGAGGGCGAGCAGCTGAAGAACGCCGCCCTGGTCATCAACGCAGGAAAAGCCCTTGGCCTGTCGGCCCGGGGGCAGACGATCGGTGTCATGACGGCCATGGGCGAATCTGGGCTACGTGTCCTGGACTACGGCGATGGTCCGGGCCCTGACTCCCGGGGACTGTTCCAGCAGCGCGACAACGGTGCGTGGGGAACCTACCTGGAACGTATGGACCCTACGACTTCAGCCATGAGCTTCTTTACCGCCCTGCAGAAGATCAGCGGGTGGGAACAGCTCGAACCCACCACGGCCGCGCACCGGGTCCAGCGCAACGCCGACCCGTTCCACTACCAGTCCTACTGGGCGGCGGCCGTCGAGGTCGTCGCCGTCCTGGGCGACGCAAAGATCACCGATGCCGGCGGGGAAAGCTCCTGCGGCATCCCTGGGCAATCCGGCAAGGACGATGACCTGCCGTGGCGCACGGCCAAGATCTACGAGCCCTCCCCGCTGGGCATGTACAACCGCGAATGCGTCGACTTCGCCCTCTGGCGCGTCAACCAGCAACTCGGCAGCACCACGGCCCCCTACAAGGTCCTGAACGGCACCTTCCGGCCTGACGGTGCGGTGCTCGGCTCTGCCCTTACCTGGAAAGACGGCTGGGATGCCAAGGGCTGGCCCACCGGTGGAACACCCCGTGTCGGCGCTGTCGTTTGGTACTCCCCCGGCACCGGGGGCGCCGACGGCACCTACGGCCACGTCGCCGTCGTCAAAGCCGTCAATCGTGACGGCAGCTTCGTGGAAGAGGGCTACAACGGCAACCCTGCCCCGAATGACCACACCTATTACACCCGCACCGTAGAGAACAGCACTCCCAGCGCCTTTCTCTACCTGCCCGGCAGCGACTCACTGGAGGAACCATGAAACGCGCCCTGACAGCCCTCGCGGCCCTGCTCGTGTGCACGGCCTGCGCGCCGGTATCCACCTCAACACCCGCGGAACCATCGCCCAGTGCTTCCGCCGCCACCTCCGCCACGCTCAGCGCGGGCGGCAAGCCCCAAGCTCCCGGTGGCACAGCACCGGCTACCCTGGGCATCGCCTGGGACGAGGCAAGCAAAACAGCCGCGCTGGACACCGCGACCAAGGCCATGACGCTCTATGCCCGACCAGCAGTCACCGACAAGGTCTGGATCCAGGAACTCGGCCAGCTCCTGACCCCCCAAGCAACCGCCGATTACCAATACGTTGACCCGGCCAACATCCCGGTCACCAGGATCACCGGAGCGGGCCAGCTCAGGATCGAAGAGAGCAACGGTTTTGGCTGCCATGTCGTCTTTCCCACCGATGCCGGCGACTACGACGTGCAGCTGCTCCGCAGCGCAGCCGACAAACCCTGGCAGGTCAACCGTTTCACACCCCCGAACGGCACAAAGTAAGGACAGATGATGGAAACACAAGCACTCGACTTCCCCAAGATCAACGCCGTTCTACGCACCAACGGAACCGGCGAAGTCACCATCAACGGAACCTCCCACGCTATCGAGGCCGCCGACGAAGCCGCCGTCCTTAGCGATGCATTACGAATCATCACCGAAACCGCGGCTCAGCTCGGCCGACCCGTCCGCGTCAGCACCACCGACCCGGACGGGCAGGGCCTCATCATCGTCTCCCCCGAAGGCGTCGTCAGCGAGGCCGCACCGATCAAGCCCACCCCGCGGCGGGAGCAGGACCCTCTGCCGGACACAGCAGCCCCTTCGCCCGAGACGGCCAAGGCCACGACCAAGGCCGCGCCGGCTCCCACGCCAGCTTCGGTCCCCGATGCCTCTCCGGCCGAAGAAGTACCGGCACAAGCTGTCGACGCTGCGCCGGTGACCTTCGGTGCAGCCGTCACGCCCGCGGCCGCCCAGGGGCCCGCACCGGCCGCCAAAGCAGCCGCTGCGGAGCCTGCCACCCGGCGCAGCCTCAAAGACACCTCATTCCTCATCAGCGCGCCCGTGCTCCAGCCGGCCACGCGCGGCTGGCGCGGCGTTCTCAGCCGCCTGGGCTTCCGGATGGACCCCTCACCCGAAGAGTTGGCCGAACGCGAAGACATCCGCACAGTGAGCCAGCACTGGCCCGGCCCCCGCACCGTCGCTGTCGTCAACCGCAAAGGCGGAGCGAACAAAACCCCCACCGTCGTCATGCTCAGTGCGATCCTGGCCCGCTACAGCGGCGCAGCGACCGTGGCCTGGGACAACAACGAATCCCAAGGCACTCTCGGCTGGCGCACCGAACAGGGCGGCCATAACAACAGCGTCCTGGATCTCATCGACTCATCAAAGGCGCTGCTCTCCCCCAGCGCCCAAGCCGCCGAAATCGCCCAGTTCGTCCACCACCAGACGTCCGACAAGTTCGACGTCCTGCGCTCAGACGAGAACGAGGAGGGCGACCATGAAGTGACCGCAGAGGAGGTGGATATCGCCCACCAGGTACTCACCCGCTACTACCGGCTCATCGTCATGGACTCCGGAAACACGGCCCGCGCGGCCAACTGGCGGCGAATGATCCACCACACCAACCAGCTCGTGGTCCCCGTGACAGCCATCGAAGACCGCGCCGAGGCCGCGCGCCTGACCCTCCAAACGCTGGAATCCCGCGGCGGACACGATGCCGAGCTGGCCCGCAACGCCGTCGTCATCGTGTCCGAGTCCACCGACGCCAAACGCAGCATGAGCGGCGATGCGCTCAAGCGCGCCAAGGATGAAGCCCGGCGGATCGCAGACGGCTTCGCCCCCCATGTACGAGCCGTAGTCCGAATCCCCTACGACCCCGCCCTGGTCAACGGCCCCATCCGCTACGACGCCCTCCAACCCGCCACCCAACGCGCGTGGCTCGCCGCAGCCGCCGCGGTGGCCAAAGGCTTCTGACCTCGTCTAATGGAAACGACACGCCGAACGGGCCGCGCAGTTAACGGTACCGGTACCTATAGGCTGGGGTTTATGAGTACAGCCATCCACAGACGCGTACGGGGTACAGGGGCCGGCAACGTCGTCCTCAAAGTTGACGTTGCTGCCGATGCTAAAGCTCTGGTGGAACGTCTTGCCACCCACATGGGGCTCTCCAAAGGACAGGCAGCCGAACGCCTCCTGATGAGCATCCGGCTGGATGCTCGCGGGTTGCCTATTTGGCCTGACATAGACGACCACCAGGAACAAGGAGCCCTGCCTATCGATAAGGCTTCCTAACGGAAGAAGGCCCCTCCTAAAAGGAGGGACCTTCCTAATCCTTCGCTCAGATCCCTCATCCGCCAAGATCCGGATCCGAGCTGTTACAACACCCACGCTGTGGGTGCCATTTGTGTTACCTCGAAAGGAACTACTGTCCCTATGGTACCGGAACCGGTATTGACGTCAACGCATGCCCTTGTGAGTGTCGCTCCACGTCCCAAGCCGGAAGATGCATGGGGTCTTGCTCCGCTGATTGCTGGCGCGCCTTCGTACCGGTTGGGGCGGTGGATTGGGCAGAGGTTTCAATATCCTCGGCCGAAAAATGCGCCGAAGATCACTCCGTCTTTGCCGGGACATCCTGCTGCTGTAATGGTGCACGGCACGGATGGCCGAGTCTCCACGCTGTGCTTGGACTTTGATACCTCGAAGGCGCTGAAGGGCGTGGTGGACTCGGACGCGGTCCGGGTGGGCCAATTGTTGTCGGCGTGCGGCATGAGGTTCGTGGAGGATTTCTCCCCCAGCGGTGGACGACACCTGTACGTGCCGCTGCACGACCGGATGGACGCAGCCGAGGCCCGGGAGCTGGTCGAAGCGCTAGCCCTTATGGCCACCAGTCTTGACCCGAGCCCCCACCAGAACATCACAGACGGGTGCATCCGTGTCCCAGGAACGATCCACAAGTCCGGTGGCCACCAAACCCTCATCACTCCCCTGTCCCAGGCGTACGACATCCTGCGCCGCCGCAACCCAGCACGGGGCTTAGTGCAGCTGCGTACGGCGTTGGCGCCGGAACTGGCCCGCAAACGCGCACTCAAGGCCCGCGAAGCGAAGACCGTAGCCGCTCAACGGACCGGCGGGCTGCCGGCGCTCTCACTGAGATCCAGTAGTGAGACCCCGCTGCGACGGGTCGCACGAACCGGTTTGTACGACACGGCTAAGTACAAGGGCCCGTCCGAGGCCCGAATGGCCGTGCTGAACCACTTCAGTGCCTGTGGCTGGTCCCTGCAGCACGTAGAAAACGAACTCGTCGGCCAGTTCCCGGGCCTAGCTGCCCTCTACGGATCTGCAGAACGCCAGGCAAGGCTCCTTCCGTACGAGTGGGCCAAAGCCCAGGCCTTCACCGGTGCAGCTTCGAGCGCCCGAAAACCGCTCCCCCGTAATCGCGGGGAAAGGAGTGCACTTATTAACAACACAAGCGCCACTTTAACCACCGGGGGGGCAAGCAAACCCAGCAGTGCTGCCGTACACCAACTCGTGAACGACTTGGAAAATGTTCTGTACGCAGTCCTTGACCACAGACTCCAAAAACGCGGTCGAGAAGGCCTCAGCCTCCGTCTACTGATCCGCGGATTGTTGGGATACATGCGGGCTAGAGAAACAGACATCCTGGATGTCGGTTGCCGCACTCTTGCTGTCGCGATGGGGAAACACCACGTCACCATCGCCAGGCTGCTGCCCGTCTTGGTTCAAGCTTCTGATGGGATCCTCACTAAGATCGCCGACGCACGTCAGAAGGCGGCCGATGTTTACCTCATTCAACTCCCTGAGCACTACCAACAACTTGCACGGGAACTAACGTGGCGGAAAGGAAAAATTCATGCCGTCCGCCCCGTGTTTCGGGCCCTGGGAGACGTGGCTGCCCTTGCCTATGAGGCAATTGAACGTGGGCGCCACTCCCCCACCACCGCGGAAGTGGCCCGCAACAGTGGTGTCAGCCGCAACGCCTGCTCGGCCGCATTGGCTGAGATGGAGACACTCGGCATGATCCAGCGCCACGGTAGAACGTGGAAAACCACTTCAGTGAACCTCCGCATGCTCGCCGCCAGGCTCGGAGTGCTCGACGACTACCTTGACCACATCCGGCGGAATCGTCACGAACGCGCGATCTGGCATGCCTACCTCGATAGGTTCAAGACACTCCAGCTTGCGATCGATGAGGTCGATTTGTTTGATTCTGAAAGGGATGAGTATTGGCTACCCCCGGATGATGCGGCAGTGTGGCGAATAGATCAGCCCGCATAGGTCTCTGGTGCAGTTGATTTCGCTGGCAGCTACCAAAATGCTAGTGAATCGGTAGTGCCTTAGTAGTGTTTCGCTAGCACAGCGTTTCGAGTTGGTCCCACATCCCTGCTGAGCGTGGGTGACGATTGCGTGGAGCTTATGCTCGCGTCCAGCAGTTTGAGGTTGATCCTCAGCCACGGTCGTGTAGTAGTTCGATAGCACTTTGAAACTGCTCCGATAATTTGGGCTGTGCATTGGTACGCCGCCCACGTACTGATACTACTTTCATAGTGCTATCGAATAAGTAGTGTTTCGCTAGCAAACTTGCTCCTTTGGCAGTCATCAGCTGCCCCTCAGTTTCACAATCACTATCAAATCAATAGTGATTCAATAGCAATTTAGTAGCGAGCAGTATTCCATATGACGCGCATGACTCCAGTCAGGGAGGTGAGTACTTGGGCTTGCTGGCGGCCTGGTCCCTCAGCGCCCATCGCTATCAATCGGATAGTGATGTGATAGCAGTTGAAACTGCTATCACCCTATCCGAGGATCTTCTCTCGATCCGGCCCATTTGCTACTGCTTTCATAGTGCTATCAAACAGGTAGCGTGTCGCTAGCCTTTTGCTATCAACCTCGGCATTAGGTTGGAGGCATGATCATTGTTGTGGGTAGCGAAAAGGGCGGCGTCGGCAAGTCCACGGTTGTAACCAACCTTGCTGTTGAGCTGGCGAAGCGGGGGATGCGCATAGCGGTCGTGGACGGCGACCGGCAGCGGTCCACTGCTCGTTGGGCAGTAGACCGCGAAGAGGCCGGGCATGAACCTCGCATCTTTGTAGTGGAGAAACTTGGGAGCCTGCACGAGACGCTGCGTGAACTGGATACGAGCTATGACGTTGTCCTTGTCGATGTGGCAGGGAAGGACAGCAAGGAGATGCGCACAGCCATGACTGCGGCCCACCAGTTGTTGATCCTGACGCAATCGAGTCAATTTGATCTCGATACACTCGCGACTGTCGATAGGTTGATTGAAACTGCCCGTGACTTCAATCCCTCCCTTCGAGTCAGAGGGGCTCTTACACGGGTATCAACCAACGCGTTCGAATCTGAAAGTGGCGACGCCAGGGATTACCTTTCCGACTATCCGAGTATCGAACCACTGCGAACCGTTCTGTATGAGCGCAAGGCTTATCGAGACGTGGTGGGGGAGGGGCTCGGAGTTGTTGAGTGGAAGAACCCTAAGGCGGCGAGGGAAATCCGTGGGCTGGTAGAGGAGTTGATGGGGTAGTGGCAATCAAGAAGCGGTCCGCGTCCGAGAAAGCTAGGGACGAGGCTATCGAGGCGTTTGGCAATGCCGCTGAACCACTACTGACCTCGCCGGCTGTCAGCGCTGAGCGCGGAATTCCAGCCAGGCCCAGTGTCACGCCCACACTTAGTGATTCGAGGGACAAGGGGACTGCCAGAACGATGTTGCTTCGTTTTGACGAGGACCGTGAACTCATGGACTTACTTGCGGACGTGGCGAAGCTCGAAGGCCGAAAGAAGCATCCGATGGCATTGCGCGCTCTTAGGATCGGTCTCGAGCAGGTCCGCGACAGTTACGAGTAAGTAAGCCACCTGGATCTATGAAGTTGCTATCAAGTTGATAGCAACTTCATAGCAGTCACAGGATAGTTGGCCTGCGGTATCAAGCGCGTATTGGAGCGCATCCAGAAGGCGCGTCAAAAACGACCGTTTCTGACCTGCGGTCGGCGAGCCTTCAAATGTCATTTTCCGTACTCGCGTGCACGGCGAGCAGCGCGTTTCCAGGGTTGTGCAGGCGGGTGTTGAGCACTGGTTTTTCCGTACTCCTCTGCACTAGGGTCGTTTTTGCTTACTACTCCTCTGCACGCCGAGGGAGGTGTCGGAGTGGATGCGGAATCGGCGCCCATTCGTGAGCCGGGCACACTAACGATGCCGGATGACCTGTGGGATCGGACGAAGTCGGTTTCGGCCGTGATCGGTCCCTTGGCTGCGCGGACGGTCGTTGGCAGGGCCGCGGTTGATGCTGCCGCCGCGGCCTTGGGCGTATCGCGACGCCAGGTGTACGTGTTGATCAAACGCAGTCGCGATGGTTCTGGTTTGCTGACAGATTTGGCTCCGGGCCG
>NZ_JAPDNV010000040.1:0-35017 GCF_026013155.1 Paenarthrobacter sp. PAE-2
GCACACTTTCCCCACTCCATGGGGCGCCGACGGCGCGGAACCGCTAGGTCGCATTAGTGCGCGTTCTGAGCCTTCAAAACGCGCTCAGCTGCTACCTGGATGGGTCTCATACCGCGGGTGGAGGCCCGCCGTCGGAGTTCAGCCGGCGGACTGATGCCCCGGAACCCCGGGCTTGGGGATGCTGGAATCATGAACGCCATCCTCCACGCCCAGCAACTCACCAAGCACTACCCCGGCGGCGTCGCCCTTGACCACGTTGACTTCACCGCGCAGGCCGGCGAGTCGATCGCGATCATCGGGCCGTCCGGTTCGGGGAAGACCACCCTTCTGCACTGCCTCGCCGGAATTTTGAGGCCCGACGCCGGTTCGGTCACCTTGGGCCGGCAGGCGGGCGCACTCGATTTATGCACCTTGTCCGACGCTGAGTTGTCCACGCTCCGCCGCGAGGAGTTCGGATTCGTCTTCCAGCAGGGCATGCTGCTACCGGAATTGACCGCCGTGGAAAACGTCGCTCTCCCGCTCATGCTGACTGGCACGGACCGGCGCACATCTGAGTCGCGTGCCGCCGAGTGGCTGGCCGCCTTGGGATTGGCGGGCAAGGAGAAGCGTCGCCTCGGCGAATTGTCCGGCGGCCAAGTGCAGCGGGTGGCGATCGCGCGGGCACAGGTGACAGGAGCCCGGGTGGTTTTCGCAGATGAACCCACTGGAGCCTTGGACTCTGCGACGTCCAGCGAAGTACTCGACGTACTGCTTCGCTCCGTGGCCGCCAACGGGCGCACGTTGTTGGTGGTGACGCACGATCCCAATGTCGCTGAACGCTGCGGGCGTGTAGTGGAGCTGCGGGACGGTCGGATCATTGCGGACAGTGCGGGACCGGGCAGCACTGCAGCTTCCGGCAACTACAACTTCAAAGGTGCCTTCAATGTCTAGCCTCAGCATGGCCCTCCGGCTGACGCCGTACATTGCGCGCAGCAAGGGCAATATCCGTGATTCAGGCCTTCGCGAGACCGGACTGCCGGTCCTTGCGTTTGGAACCGTCACTGCGCTGCTGCTTACCGTTGCGGCGGGCTCGCAGGTTTTCTGGACCTGGACGGACGGTCTCGCAGGCACTTACCAAGCGTTGGCCGTCGTCGCAATGGTCCTCCTTGTTATCCCGCTGCTGACCTTGGGCGGGTCGGCTGCCCGCCTTGCCGCCCGCCGTCGGGATGACCGGCTGGCGTCCCTGCGGCTGCTTGGGGCGAACAGCGCCACCGTGGTCTGGATGACGGTCATCGAGTCCACTGTCCTGGCCGCCGTAGGGGCCGTGGCTGGGGCGTCGCTGTACGCCGTTGTGGCACCGTTCCTCGGGTTGATCCAGTTCAGGGGACAGGCAATCGGCACTCACGCATGGTTGTCAATACCATCGATTCTGGCTTGCGTCCTTGCCGTCTGCCTCATTGCCGCGGTCAGCGCGGCGCTCGGGCTGCGGAAAGTGGTGGTGACTCCGTTGGGCGTACGGACACGGCAAACGACCTACGGCGCCCACTGGGTTCGCGGACTCGTGGCGGTTCTGGTGGTGGTTGCCGGAGTGGTGGCCATGGGCGCGCTCAGCAGTCTTGGCGCGTTCATCGTGATCCTCGGCGTAATGGCCGGATGTTTCGGCATGGCATTGCTGGCCCTCAATCTGATGGGGCCCTGGGTCCTGAAGTTGCAGGCGATGTCGCAGCTGAAGCGCGCCAGACAGCCCGAACAGCTTCTCGCGGCACGGACCGTGCTGGATAACCCCAAGGAATCGTGGCGCCAAGTAGGCGGCGTCGCGATGACGAGCTTCGTAGGCGTGTTTGTGGGGGTCGGGATGGCCGTGGCGGACTCCATGGGCAGTGGGGCCGCGGACGAAACCACACTCTTGGTCCGGGATATCAACACCGGCGTCATGATCACTTTGCTGGGTAGCTTTCTGATGGTTGCCTGCTCGGCCGGGGTCAACCAGGCGTCCTCGGTGTTGGACAGGGCGTCCACTTTGGTTGCCTTGGACCGCATGGGCATGCCCCGCAAGCTCATGGTGAGTGCGCGGGTCAGGGCCGTGATGTCACCGCTGTTCCTGGTGGCGGGTATCTCGGCGGCGGCAGCTGGTGCGCTGGTGCTTCCGCTGGCGGGCCCGGCATTGCTGACCCGGCCCGTGGTTTTCCTGACCATAGGCTCGGTGTTCGCCGTCGGCTTCCTCTTGGTGCGGCTGGCCGTTGCTGCCGGTACGGCACAGATCAACCAGGTGCTGTCCCGCCCGGCGCGCTACGCCAGCGTGGATTCCTAGCCGGACTCCCCTACCAACGCTCTATCACTTTCCGCAGCGTTTAGGCCGACCCTCTATCACTTCCTTGAGAGGAGTGATAGAGGGAGGCCCTCAACGGGTGATGATGTGACAGAGGACCGCCCGGGAAGGGGGTGGGACGTGATAGAGGAAGCTAGGGGCAACCGCAGGACTGCCGAATGATCAGCTCGGTGGGCAGGATGTGGTGCTGGAGCTCCTCCCCACGGTTCGCGCCCACGAGTGACCGGACCGCGGCCTCGGCCATTGCCTCGATGGGCTGCGAAACGGTGGTCAGCGCCGGCCAGCTGTACTCGGCGTCGAGGGAACCGTCGAAGGAGACCAGCGCAATGTCCGCGGGAACCCGCACGCCTGCTTCGTGGAATGCGCGCAGTATGCCGATAGCCTGCATGTCACTACTGGCAAAGATCGCCGTTGGCCGGTTGGCCATGGCAAGGAACCGCTTGCCCACCTCGTAGCCGCCGGGCCTGCTGAATTCCCCGTGTATCAGTGGCCCGTCGGGCAGGCCAGCCGCACGCAAGGCGGCCAGCCAGCCGGCCTCACGCCCATCCAATTGATTGCCGGTATTGGTGCCGATCGCCAGGCCGATGCTGGTGTGGCCGTGGTCGATCAAATGCTCCACGGCAGCACGCGCACCGGCTTCCAAATCCACTCCGACGCTACTGAAACCGGGAGGCGAACCAAGGTTGTTCAGCAGCACCGACGGAATGTCGGTGGCCTCCAGGTCCGTCAGGTCCGGGTCGAAAACACAGCTTGCCAGGAAAACCCCATCCACCTGCCGCGCCGCCAAGGTGTGGATGTTTTTGCGTTCCCGGGTCAGGCTGCCGTTCGAGTTGGCGAGTACCATGCCGTAGCCCAGCGCGGCGGCAGCTTCTTCCACGGCATGGGCCAGATGGGTGAAGAACGGGTTCGTGTTGTCCGGAACCACCACGCCGATAGTCTCGCTCGACCCCAGCTTCAACGCCCGCGCAGCCGCGTTGGGCCGGTATCCGAGGATTCGGATGGCGTCCCGCACCTTGGCTTCCGTTGCCGGCGCCACGTTCTTGGGCCCGCCGTTCACAACATAACTCACGACGGCGGTACTCACCCCGGCGTACCGGGCCACGTCCTTGCGGGTCACAGGGCCGCGCGGGGTTTGTACAGCAGAAGTGGTCATGGGGTAAATGCTAGCTACATCGCAGGAGCGTCGCCGAAGTCCCTGATGGGAAGGCGCTCACCTCCGCGCAACGCGGACTGGTGCGCCACGATGCCGGGGAGGGTGTACCGCGCAGCAACCCAGGCGTTGACGGGTGGCAACTGGTTCTTGTTGACGGCAGTGACGAAGTCGTCCACGAGGAACTGGTGGCTGCCCTCGTGGCCGTTGGGGGCACCGAGGAACTCCTGCGGAAGCCGGGCGGGCTCGTGGACGGGCGCAAGGCCGGAGATGAAAGCGTCCCGAAGTTCAGGGGCTACGCCTGACAGGGACGGATCGTCAGGTGACATGGTGGGTTTCGTTTCAACCTGGTCCGAGACATCGGTGACGCCCTGTTTGTCCTGCCACAGTGTGGTGGTCGCGAGCTGTTCGAAGCTTGCCTCGGTGCCGAAATAGCGGAACCGGGACTCCCGGATGTGAGAGGGATACCCCACCCGGCGCATCTCATTGGTGCGCATCGCACCGCCGTCGTTCATTTCGAACAGGGCCGTTGCGTTGGAGAAGTCGTTGGCGAACATGCTGACGTCCTTGTCGAAGACCCCGTCGTTCCGGTGGTCCTTGACTCCGATGCAACTGACGCTGACCGCATGGCCGGGGACAGCACCCAGAACCCCTCCTATTGCGTGGGTGGGATACAGCATGGGCGGGTAGCTGGCGGTCTCTTTCCAACTGTCGCCGCCGCTGTACTGGTAGGCCTCGTAGAAACCGAGGTCCATGTCATGGACGTAGTCCCCCTCGGTGTAGAAAATGCGGCCGAACTTTCCGGCTTCCTGCTGTTTCCTGGCGAAGACCGTGGCGGGGTTGTAGTAACTCGTTTCACCCATCATGTAGACGAGTTTGGTTTCCCGGACGGCGGTGATGATGCGCTCGATTTCTTCCTCGGAAACGGCCATCGGCACGGCGGAGTAGACGTGCTTTCCGGCGCGCAGCGCCCGTTCAACCAGGGGGCCATGCGTCCATCGCTGGGTGAAGATAGCGACCGCATCGACGTCGGAGGCCAGCAGTTCGTCGAAGGAGGCCATGGTGCCGTCCAAGCTCCACTGCTCCCGGGCGGCCAGCGCCCGCTCGGGGAGTTCATCCACCGCGTAGACCGCGCTGACACCGGGGTGGAGCTTGAACAAGTGCGCGAATTGGCCGCCGAACTGGCCGACACCCAAGACACCAATCGAAAACGACATTTTGCTCTCCTGAGCTGCATTGTTTGGGGATTGAGGCACCCGATCAGGGCGTGATGTGAGTCTCCCACTCCTATCTACACGAGTCAACTAAGGAGGCTTACAACATCGAGAAATCCTGAAAACTCTTGCTTAATCAGTTTCTACTCGTGTAGATTCAGCTTCGTTGTTACCCGCATCACAGTCAGGAAGTGTCGACGATGACCACACTCACCAAGCCTCCGGCCAGCGCAGCCAAGCGCTCCGGGCGCAAGCAGGGGCCCGGGAACGCACCCTTCAAACGCAGCATTACCAGCCGCCTCGGCGACCTTAGGATCGCAATCTTCTTCATCCTTCCGGCGATGGTTGGCTTCGTGGCCTTCTTCCTGGTCCCCACCATCCGCGGCATCTACCTCAGCTTTACGGAATACAGCATCCTGGGTGAGCCGACGTGGATCGGGACCAAGAACTACTCGGCCCTCTTCCAGGACGAACTGTTTTGGAACGCCATGGGAGTCACCCTTCAGTACGTGGCGCTCAACATCGGATTCCAGACCGTCATCGCGCTGGGGCTCGCGCTGCTGATGCACCGGGTAGCGAAATCCACTTTCATCCGTGGCGCCCTGCTGCTGCCGTTCCTGGTAGCCAACGTCATCGTGGCACTTGTGTGGTTCTGGATGCTGGACTACCAACTGGGCATCGTCAATGAAGTCATGAGCTGGATCGGACTCCCCCGGGTGGCCTTCTTCGGCAGCGAGCAGTGGGCCATCCCCACCATCGCGTTCGTCAACGTATGGCGGCACATGGGCTACACGGCACTGTTGATCTTTGCCGGCCTACAGGCCATCCCCAACCACCTGTACGAGGTCGCAAACCTCGACGGCGCCTCACCCACCCGGACGTTCTGGAGCATCACCATGCCGCTGCTCCGGCCCGTGCTGGTTCTGGTCCTGGTGGTCACGGTCATCGGATCGTTCCAGGTCTTCGACACCGTGGCCGTCACCACCAACGGCGGGCCCGTCAACGCCTCCCGCGTAATCCAGATGTACATCTACCAAAAGGCCTTCGGCGAGTCGGACTTCGGCTACGCCTCCGCACTGTCCGTCATCCTGTTCATCATTCTCGCCCTGGTGGCCTTCATCCAGATGAAGTTCCTCAAAGGCAACGAATCGGACCTGGACTAAGGAACCGCAATGACTAGCTCAACCCTGCCTGAAACCCGCACACCGTCCCGGAAGAAGCCCCTGAATTGGCGCCGCATCGGCGCGTGGGTGCTGGTCGCCGTCGCCGTCGCCGTGACCGTTGCCCCTTTCTACTGGATGCTGCGCACGGCACTTTCCAGCAACGGCGCCCTTGCCTCCAACTCGGGCAACCTCCTCCCCGCGGAGTTCAGCTGGGGCGCCTTCAAACGTGTCCTTGGCCTGCAAACCACCGAGGAAGCGATCGCCGAAGGCGGCTCCGGTGCCGCCATCAACTTCTGGCTCTACCTGAGGAACTCGATCGTCTTTGCAACGGTCACCACGGTGGCGCAGGTGTTCTTCAGCGCGATGGCTGCCTACGCCTTCGCCCGGCTTCGCTGGCCCGGAAGGAACAAGGTCTTCGGGCTGTTCCTCACCACCATGATGGTCCCGCCCATCTTCACCGCCTTGCCCAACTTCCTCATGATCAAAAACCTCGGGCTACTCAACACCATGGCCGGCATGACACTCCCGTTCCTGTTCATGACGCCGTTTGCGATCTTCTTCCTCCGCCAGTTCTTCCTGGGGATGTCCCGCGAGGTTGAGGAAGCGGCCATGCTCGACGGCGCCAAGCACCTGAGGATCTTCTTCCAGATTGTGCTTCCCAACGCCGCAGCCCCCATCGCCACCCTGGCGCTGCTCACCTTCATCGGTCAGTGGAACGAATACTTCTGGCCTCTCCTGGTTGGACAGGACGAAAGCGTCCGGGTACTCACCGTCGGCCTGAGCGTCTTCAAATCACAATCCCCGCAGGGCGCCCTGGATTGGTCCGGACTCATGGCCGGAACCCTCGTGGCCGCACTGCCGATCTTCATCCTGTTCATCGCCTTCGGCAAGAAGGTTGTGAACTCCATCGGATTCTCCGGAATCAAATAAACCGCAAGAACACTCCTGAAAGGCCTGTCATGAAGAAACCCCTTGGCGTCGCAGCTGCAGCCGCCGCCCTTGCCCTGACGATGTCCGCCTGCGGTGGCTCCGATTCCGGCTCCGCGGCAAACGGCGAAATCAACTACTGGCTTTGGGACGCCAACCAGCTTCCCGCCTACCAACAGTGCGCCGATGACTTCACCAAAGCCAACCCGGATATCAAGGTCAAGATCACCCAGCGCGGGTGGGACGACTACTGGACCACGTTGACCAACGGCTTTGTGGCCGGAACGGCACCGGACGTCTTTACCAACCATCTCTCCAAATACCCGGAATTCGCGGCCAAGAAGCAGTTGCTGCCCTTGGACGAAGCGGTGGAAAAGGACGGCATCAAACTGGACGCCTACACCGCAGGGCTTCCGGAACTGTGGGTTGGCCAGGACGGCAAGCGTTACGGCCTTCCCAAAGACTGGGACACCGTGGGCCTGTTCTACAACAAGGCAATGACCGACGCCGCAGGCATCTCGGCCGAACAGATGGCCAACCTTGACTGGAACCCCAAGGATGGCGGCAGCTACGAGAAAGTCATTGCCAAGCTGACGGTGGACAAGAACGGCAAGCGCGGCGACGAGCCCGGCTTCGACAAGAACAACGTAGCCACGTACGGCTTGGGACTCACCGGCAGCGGCGCAGGCCAAGGCCAGACTGAATGGAGCTTCCTCACCGCCACCACCGGATGGACTGCTACGGATAAGAACCCTTGGGGAAGCAAGTTCAACTACGACGACCCCCGCTTCCAGGAGACCATCACATGGTGGGCCGGGCTGACGGAGAAGGGTTACATGCCCAAGCTGGAGACCACCGTGGGTGCGAGCATGCCGGACAGCTTCGGTGCCGGAAAGGCCGCCATCAACTCCAACGGCGACTGGCTGATCGGGCAGTACAAGACCTACAAGGGCATTGAGACCGCCATTGCTCCTACACCCAAGGGCCCCAACGGCCAGCGCGCTTCCATGTTCAACGGCTTGGCGGATTCCGTCTGGGCCGGCACCAAGAACCCGGCAGCAAGCGTCAAGTGGGCTGAATACCTCGGCTCAGCAGCCTGCCAGGACGTCGTCGCGAGCAAGGCCGTGGTGTTCCCGGCAATCAGCAGCTCCGCCGAGATCGCCGCCAAGGCCTTCGCCGACAAGGGCATCGACGTGTCTGCTTTCACCACTCACGTCAAGGACGGCACCACCTTCCTCTTCCCGATTGCAGACAAGGCAGCAAAGGTTGACGGCATCATGAAGCCCGCCATGGACGCCGTGCTTTCGGGCAAGAAGCCCGCTTCATCGCTTACGGAAGCCAACAACCAGGTCAACGATCTCTTCAAGTAAAGCCCCTTTCGCGGGGCCCGTTATGCGCGCTTTGACTCCCAGGACGGCGCGCACAACGGGCTCCGCACCCCTTATCTGAAAGCGACAAACACGCATGCACCCGCTCCACCTCCGTTCCGCCGGCACCAGCCTGGTCATCAGCACGCACCGCGGAGAGGCCGAGATTACCCATTGGGGAGCCGACCTCGGCGACTCACTCCCCGACCTTTCCATCCTCAACGAGCCCGTTCCGCCGTCCGCGGCTGACGCGAACGTACCGGCCGGGCTGCTCCCCCAGGCTTCGTCCTCGTGGCAGGGCCGCCCGGGCCTCAGGGGACACCGCGTCATAGACGGCGTACCAGGCTTTGATTTTTCGGTGCGCCTCCGCGTGGTGAGTGCGACGACGGACGGCAGTACCGCCGTCGTTCTTCAGTCAGATCCCGACGCCGGGATCACCGTCACCAGCAACCTCACCCTCCATCCGGGCGGGCTGCTGGAACTGCGGCACGAACTGCGGAACGACGGAACGACGCCGTTCCAGGTGGACGAACTGGCAACCGTTCTCCCGGTGGCGCCGGACGCCGTCGAACTTTTGGACCTGACCGGACGCTGGTGCCGGGAGCGCCACCCGCAGCGCCGTCCCCTCCAGCAGGGAACGTGGGTCAGAACGGGACGGCACGGGCGCACCGGGCATGATTCGTCCCTGCTGTTCGCCGCCGGGACGGCAGGCTTCGGCAACCGGCACGGCAAGGTTTGGGCCACGCATCTCGCGTGGAGCGGCAACCACGAACAATTTGCGGACAGCGCGGCCGACGGGCGCACCATGATCGGCGGCTCCGAGTTGCTGGGCGCCGCCGAAGTGGTGCTGCAACCCGGCGAAAGCTACGCATCCCCGGCCCTGTTCGCCGCCTACTCGGACCGTGGCCTCGACGGCATCACGGAAGCCTTCTACAGCTGGTTCCGGGCACGGCCGCACCACGTATCGGGACCGCGTCCGGTGGTCTTGAACACCTGGGAAGCAGTCTACTTTGACCACAACCTGGACACCCTGCTCGAACTGGCGGAGTCAGCTGCTGATTTGGGAGTGGAACGCTTTGTGCTGGACGACGGCTGGTTCCGTGGCCGCCGTGATGACCATGCCGGGCTGGGCGACTGGTACGTGGATGAAACGGTATGGCCCAATGGGCTGACGCCGCTCATCCAGGCGGTAACGTCCCGCGGCATGGAGTTCGGGCTGTGGGTGGAACCGGAGATGGTCAACCTTGATTCGGACGTCGCGCGCGCCCATCCCGAGTGGATTGTTGGCCCCTCGGTTGCGTCCTACAAGGAGGGCGGCCGGCTCCCGCTCGAGTGGAGGCACCAGCACGTCATGGACCTCGTCAACCCGGAGGCCTGGCAATACGTCTACGATCGGATCGACGCCCTGCTGCGGGAAAACGACATCAGCTACCTCAAATGGGACCAAAACCGCGACCTGCTGGAACACGGACATGCCGGGCGCGCTTCGGTCCATGAGCAGACCCTCGCCGCATACCGCCTCTTCGATGCCTTGCGTGCTGCGCACCCGGGGGTGGAGATTGAGAGCTGCTCGTCCGGCGGCGCCCGCGTGGACTTGGGGATCCTGGAGCGGACAGACCGGATCTGGGCGTCGGACTGCAACGACGCCCTGGAGCGCCAAACCATCCAGCGCTGGACAGGCATGGTGGTCCCCCCGGAGCTGGTCGGCAGCCACATCGGTCCCACGACGTCGCACACCACCGCCCGGACACACGATCTTTCCTTCCGCGCGATCACCGCACTCTTCGGCCATTTCGGCATGGAGTGGGATGTCCGCTCGGTCACGGGTGCCGAGCGCGAGGAACTCAAGCGGTTCATTGCGTTGTACAAGACGCACCGGGACCTCATCCACAGTGGACGAATGGTCCGCGCCGACTCCCACGATGAGTCCCTCATGGTGCATGGCGTGGTCGCGTCGGAGTACGACGGCGGTGTCCCGGCCGGTGCCGCTGCGGCGCTGTTTGCGGTGGTCAAGACGCGGACGTCGTTCGCCGAACAGGTGGGCCGCGTTTCACTCCCGGGGCTCGATGCGGACCGTGGCTACCGTGTGGAGCTGCTGTTCCCCACGCCGGAAGACCCCGATTACAGCCACACGGTCATCGAAGCCCAGCCGGTGCAGTGGCTCGCCTCCGGCGCGGAAGCTTCCGGGCAGTTCCTCGGGGAGGTCGGGCTGCCGATGCCCGTCCTGCACCCTGAGCACGCGGTCCTCCTCCGGATCACCGCCCTGTGATCCTCTATCACATCCCAACGCGTTGGGCGCGACGCTCTATCACATCCCGACCCGTTGGGCGCGACGCTCTATCACATCCCGACCGTCAGAGCGTTTCGGCCAGATAGTCGACGGCCAGCTTGTATCCGAGCACGCCGGCACCAACAATGACCGCGTTGCACACGCCGGACAGGTATGAGTGGTGGCGGAATTCCTCCCGCTGGTGGACGTTGGTGATGTGCACCTCGACGGCGGGGAGCTGGACAGCTGCCAAGGCGTCGCGAAGCGCCACGGACGTGTGAGTGAACGCCCCCGCATTGATCACGATGCCAACCGCCGTTCCGCGGGCGGCGTGGATTGCGTCCAAGAGATCGCCCTCATGGTTCGACTGGACGCAATCCACCGTGAACCCGTGCGATTCGGCAGCGGACAAGGCCAGTCGTTCAACGTCCGCCAGTGTGGAGGTCCCGTACTTCTCGGGCTCACGCGTACCCAAAAGGTTCAAGTTGGGGCCGTTGACAACAAGAATGGTGCCGCGTCCGGATTCGGAGGCGGGAGTGGCTTCAGTCATAACTCTCAATCTATAGGGGTGAAAGAGCGTCCGGGAATCAGGGCCATTAGGTGAACGAGCGTGGGCAAGAAACGTTCATTATGTGAGAGAGCATCGCGGATGTGGGGGTTGTTACTTGCGGGTGCACTGGCCCGACTCCACCGGAGTGCTCAAACCCGGTGCCTGCGCCGCTACCGGCTGGACGTCCTGCATGGTCAGCGCGAAACCGAGGGCAGCATTGGTTGTTGTTTTGGCAAAGATGAGGCCAGCCACCTGTCCCTGCGTCGTGAGCAAAGGCCCGCCCGAGTTGCCCGGCTGGACGTCGCCCGCCAGCTTATAGACCAGCTCAGGTGACGGGTTGCTGCCGTAAATGTCCGGAACCAGGATCGTCGAGATCCCTTCCACGGTGGCGGGTTTGGACTGGAACGGCCCACCGTGCGGGTAACCGGCGAACGCTGCGGGACTGCCGCCAGGCAGGTCCCCGCTCAACGGCAAGGGCGAAGCGGCGAGTCCGTCCACAGCCAACACGGCAATGTCCCGCTGGGGGTCGAAGTAGACCACCCGTCCCGGCAGCGCACCGCCGTCGGGCACTTCCACCACCGGTTGGGACACGCCGGCAACGACGTGCGCGTTGGTGACCACGCGCTCCGGTGACACCACGAAGCCGGAACCCGTCTGGTTCTGGCCGCATTGGAAGGCTGTGCCTGCGATCTTCAGCACGGATTGTGCAGCTTGGTTGAGGGCAGGGGTATCGGTGGACTCGTTGGGGATTTTGACCGGTGTGGTGGAGCCGAAGCCCTCGATCAGTTTGGGAATGCCATCGCCGATCACCGTGGATCGCAGTTGCGCCATGGTGGCTTTGACGGGCGTTGGCGTCAGTGAATCGATGTACCGGATCACCCTGGACTGCGCCAGCTGCTGTGAGACGAAGGGCACACCGAGGGAACTGATGCTGAAGGCCAACATGGACATGACCAGCGCGGCGACCACGAGGCTCACCGCACCGCCCACCAGGCGGTCCACAGCGTGCAGCGGCTTAAGCCGCACCACGTGACGGACCCGTCGCCCGATCATGGTTCCGAGTCCATGGCCCAAAGCAATAAGTACGACGGCGGCAGCCACTGTGGCGGTAAGCCTCCACGCGCTGTCACTCACCCAGCCGCTGACCAGCGGGACTGCGATGAAGGCCGCGATTGCACCAACGATGAATCCCGCGATCCCGCCGAGGGTCACCAGGAAGCCATTGCGAAGGCCATAGATCAGGTAGGACAAGAGCATGAAAATCAATGCAAAGTCCAAAATGGTCAAGCCAAACACCAAGTGCTCCTCATAGCCGGGTAGCGCCAATTCTAGAGGGGGACCCTGACAGTAAACCGTTAGCCCGGTCACGGAGCGGGCTCGGTCCGGGTTCAGTTGTGGCCTGAAACATGGTGATCGGGCAACGGAATCCGCGTGATTTCAGCGTTTCACGTGCCAAGTACGTCACAGAACGCTAAAAATTCTGAAACAATGGCTGAAGCGCCACGACCGAAACTTTATTCTCAGGAGACTTCATGGACATCGAGGTATTGCGCCGCGCACCCCTCTTCGCCACCCTTGACGACGATGCATTCCGCTTGCTGACAGACGAACTCACCGAGGTGGATCTTTCCCGCGGGGCGTCGGTGTTCCGCGAAGGAGACCAGGGTGACCAGCTCTACTTCATTGTTTCCGGCAAGGTAAAGCTCGGCCGCACTTCCCCCGACGGCCGTGAGTCGCTGCTGGCGATCCTCGGCCCCGGCGAACTCTTCGGCGAGATGGCCCTGTTCGATCCGAGCCCCCGCACCGCTACGGCAACCGCTGTCTCGGAGACCCGACTCGCCGGCTTGAAGAACGAGAGCCTCAACGCGCTGCTCCGCACCCGCCCTGAGGTGTCGGCCCAGCTGCTGCAGGCTTTGGCCCGCCGCCTGCGCCGCACCAACGATTCCCTGTCCGACCTCGTCTTCTCCGACGTCCCCGGCCGCGTAGCGAAGGCCCTCCTGGACCTCGCCGACCGCTTCGGCCGCCCTGCGACCGACGGCGTGCTGGTAGCCCACGAACTGACGCAGGAAGAACTGGCCCAGCTGGTCGGCGCATCCCGCGAAACTGTCAACAAGGCCCTGGCCGAATTCGTCCAGCGCGGTTGGCTGCGGTTGGAAGCACGCGCCGTCGTCATTCTCGACATGCAGCGCCTGCGTCAGCGCTCCCGCTAAACCCTTCGCAAAGAGGCCGCTCCGGTGATCACCGGGGCGGCCTTTTTCGTGAGTGATAGAGGAACGCCCGAAAACCGGCGGGAAGTGATAGAGCGACGCCCGAAAACGCGCGGGAAGTGATAGAGGGTCAGCGTTCGCGCTGGGGTTCGCCCGGGACGGTCCTTGCGGCTTCGACCTCGAGCATGAGCTGCCCGCCCTCGTCCACGAGCCTGGGCTGGTAGACGTGTGCCTTCCGCTTGTAGCTCAGGTAAGCGATGCAGCCGTTGGCGTGGGCCATTTTCTCGAGCATGATCTCGGACCCCGGAACCAGCAGCTCGCCGAGCTTGTGGCCGACGGTGTTCTCCTGTGCCACTTCATCACCCAGAGCGGAGGTGTCCCTGAGGGCAATAGCCTCGGCAGCATTGACCCATCGGCCCCATACTCCCTTGCTGCCCAGGATGCCCGGCTGCTGGTTGACGGGAACAGTGGCCGCGAAATAGCGCGTGTTGAAGCGTGAGTGCGCGAAGTCGGGGCTGAGCCAATTGACCAGGGGCTTGAGGAGATCGGTTCGCACGGACAGTCCGCGCTTCGCCAGGACCTCTGTGAAGGATTTCTCCTGGGCGGCAACGGCCTCGCGGGCCTTCATCCATTCCACGGTGGAGTTCGACTCCACCGTGGAGGCAGCGTCAGGGCCTGCCAACAGAACGCCGGTCTCTTCGAAGAGCTCCCGGATGGCGCCCACCACGTGACGGCGGGCGAGCCCGACGTCGTCCGTTCCCATCTGCTCGGCCCAGTGCTGGGGCGACGGCCCCAACCAACCAACGGGTTCGTCGTCGGAGGGTTCAAGCGAACCGCCGGGGAACGCGAGCACGCCCAACGGCGAGGAGCCGGGCCTGTAACCAAGCCACGTCTCCAAGCCGGTGGGCGAATCACGCAGGAGGACAACGGATGATGCGTAGCGGGCGGCCCTGGGGGTCCGCTCGCCAAGGTGAAGCCAGTTTTCTGCCGCTCCTTCGAGTTCAGGAGGCAGGACAAACAGGCGACGGGCAAGCTGAGGCACTTGGGTGAACCGGTTCCTTAGCTGAATTCAGCGATGAGCTCGACCTCGACAGGCGAGTCAAGCGGCAATACGGCAACGCCGACGGCGGAACGGGCGTGGATGCCGGCGTCGCCGAATACCTGGCCCAGGAGTTCGGAAGCGCCGTTGATGACACCGGGCTGGCCGGTGAACGTGGGATCGGATGAGACGAAGCCAACAACTTTGACGATCCGGGTGACGCGGTCGAGGTCGCCGATGACGCTCTTCACTGCTGCGAGGGCGTTGATCGCGCATACTGCGGCGTAGCGCTTGGCGTCCTCGGGATCGACGGTGGGCTCATCGGACGTGCCGAGTTCGCCTGTGGAGACCTTGCCCGTAGCTTCGAGTTTGCCGTTAATAAAGGGCAGCTGGCCGGAGGTGTAGACGTAGCTGCCGGACACGACGGCCGGAACGTAGGCAGCAACCGGAGCGGCGACCTCGGGAAGGGTCAGTCCGAGCTCCGCGAGGCGCTGTTCGACGGCGGACGTCGGGGCGCCCGATTCCGCGGCAGAGGTGGTTTCTGCGGGGGTAGTCATTGTTACTGCTTCTCCCTTTTAAGGTATGCGACAAGTCCTTTGCCATCGGGGCCACCGACGACCTGTACAAGCTCCCAGCCGTCCTCGCCCCATTGGTCCAGGATCTGCTTCGTGGCATGGATTATGAGCGGAATCGTGGCGTACTCCCATTTGGTCATGACAGAAAGCCTAGCCCTTGCCGGTAAAGTGGAAAACATGGTGACTCGCAAGAACCCCATATTCGACACTGCCACCACCCTCGGAAAGATTCTAGGTTTCCTTGGCGTGAGTGCAATTTGTGGCGTCTTGGTGGCGGGCCTCTTGGTCCCGGCCGCCGCCGTCTCCGGCAGTGCCGCCAGTGGTTCCATCCAGTTCTTTGACACGCTTCCGGCGGAGCTCCAAGTCGACCCGCCGAGCCAGAACACCACGATTCTGGCCAAGGACGGATCGCCCATTGCGTCGATCTACGCGGAGAACCGGACGAAGGTCCCCCTCGACCAGATGAGCCCCTTCATCAAGGACGCTGTCATCGCGATCGAGGACAGCCGTTTTTATGAGCACGGCGGCATCGACACCACGGGCATCATGCGCGCGCTGGTGAGCACGGCCCGCGGTAACAAGCAGGGTGCGTCCACCATCACCCAGCAGTACGTCAACAACGTCATCAACGAGTCACTGGTGGCTTCCGGCAAGGAAGAAGACGTCAAGCTCAACGGCCTTAACAAGGGCGTTGGGGACAAGCTGCGTGAAATGAAGCTCGCGATCGCCTTGGAGAAGAAGTTCTCCAAGGAGCAGATCCTTGAGGGATACCTCAACATCGTCTTCTTCAACCGTGACGCTTACGGCATCGAAGCCGCTTCCAAGTTCTTCTTCAGCACCACCGCGAAGGACCTGACGCTGCCGCAGGCAGCCCTGCTTGCAGGCCTCGTCAACAGCCCCTCGGCCTTTGATCCGATCAGCAACCCGGACAACTCCAAGAAGCGCCGCGACCTGGTGCTGGCCGCCATGGTCAACCAGGGCAAGATCACCCAGGCAGAGTACGACGAAGCTGTGGCCACGCCGGTCACCACCAAGGTCACCCCGGCCCGCCAGGGTTGCGCCTACGCCACCATGGCTCCGTACTTCTGTGACTACGTGCTGCACCTTCTCTTCAACAACCCGGCCTACGGCGACACGCAGGAAGATCGCATCAAGCGGATCCAGCGTGGCGGCCTCACCATCCAGACCACGCTGGACCCGACGGCACAGGCCGTGGCACAGCAGCAGGTGGACGGTACGGCCGGCGCCAACCCGGACAAGTGGGGCGCGTCGATCGTCTCCGTGCAACCGGGCACCGGCCAGATCGTGAGCATGGCCCAGAACACCGTGTGGCTCCCGCAAGAGGGCAAGTTCGATCAAACCCAGAACTTCAACGTGGACGTCATGGACGCCAAGGGCAACGACCTGAACGGCATCGGTGGCTTCCAGCCCGGCTCGACGATGAAGCCGTTTACGTTCGCCCAGTGGTTGAACGAAGGCAAGTCCATGAACCAGACGGTCAATGCAGCGCAGCGCCGGTATCCACAAAACTTCCCGTGGAAGAACACCTGTGAAACGCCGACGGTTGGCTGGTATGACGCCACCAACGGCACGTTCGATCTCCAGAACTCCGATGAGGGCTACTACCGGAACATGACGGTCCTCTACGGCCTCATGAACTCCATCAACACCGCCACCTTCGCGTCGGCGGCACAGGTGGACCTCTGTGGGATCCAGAAGATTGTTGACGCTGTGGGAATCCATGGCGGTCTGCCCGCGCGGGACAAGGAAACCGGCAAGATCACGGATCCGAACCCCAAGGTCACCATGACCACGCTGTCCAACCTGATCGGTGCGACGCAGACGGCACCGCTGACGATGGCAAGTGCCTTTGCGACATTCGCAGCCGATGGCAAGTACTGCGAGCCGATTGCCATCACCTCCGTGAAGGACCAGACCGGAGCAGATCTTCCGGCGCAGTCGTCCAACTGCAAGGACGCCGTCAAGCCGGAAGTTGCACGCGGCGTGGCTTACGCGATGCAGGAAGTACTGAACGCCGGCTCCGGTTCCTTGATCCGCCCGGCGCTCAGCACGAAGAACAACTTCCCCGTCGCCGCCAAGACCGGTACCAACGACTCCAACGGCTCCACGTGGGTTGTGGGTTACACCACCGGGCTGGCCACGGCCTCTTGGTTCGGCGATCCCTTGGGTGACCAGCTCCGCCCGGGCCGTAACATCACCGTCAACGGCAAGTTCTACCAGTCCATTGACGGTTACATGATCGCCGGTCCGCAGTTCACCAACTTCATGCTGGCGGTGGCACCTGCGTATGGAACCAACCCGTTCCCGGCACCGCCGTCGAACCTCATGGGTGGCGGAGCGCCGCAGCGCAACAACACACCGGCGCCCAACACCCAGAACAGCCAAGCCCCGTCGAACAGCGGCAACAGCGGCAATAGTGGCAACAACGGGAACAACGGTGGAAACGGCAATAACAACGGCCCCGGCAAGGACTAACTAGTGACTTTCCGCGATTCCCTGGCAAACCGCGTCCGCGTTATCGGGCGCGGTTTCGCCGTAACTACAGCAATCGGAGCAACAGCAGGCGCAGCAGCTGCCGCCTACGGCTGGTGGGAAAAGGACCAGTTCGAGCTCAGGCGGGAGACGCTGCCCATTCTCCCCGAGGGCTTTGGACCACTCCGCGTCCTGCACCTGAGCGACATTCATTTCGTCCCCGGACAAACCAAGAAGGCGCAGTGGCTGCGGTCTTTGGCAGATCTCAAACCGGACCTCGTGGTCA
The DNA here is from genome assembly GCF_026013155.1 of Paenarthrobacter sp. PAE-2. Classification (NCBI taxonomy): domain Bacteria; kingdom Bacillati; phylum Actinomycetota; class Actinomycetes; order Micrococcales; family Micrococcaceae; genus Paenarthrobacter; species Paenarthrobacter sp. PAE-2. The sequence continues at coordinate 17,549 of NZ_JAPDNV010000040.1, forward strand.
ATACCGGTGACAACCTGAGCCACCGGAATGCAATCGATCCTTTGGTGGCCTCGCTCCGTCCCCTGTTGGAATTCCCGGGTGTCTTTGTACCGGGTTCCAACGACTACTACGCGCCCCGCATGAAGAATCCGGCCGGCTACTTCCGCGGACCATCCAAGCCCAAGCAGGACCCCATCAAGCTCGACTGGCCCAAGCTCCGCACGGCTTTCGGCATGGGCGGGTGGATCGAACTGACCAACCGGGCCCAATCGGTGGTCATCGACGGACTGCGGTTCGACTTCTCCGGTGTTGATGATCCGCACTTGAAGCGTGACCGTTTCGCCGGTTGGCCGCGCGGCACAGTCAACCAGGATGCCCGCCCCCATCTGAAGGTTGGAGTGATCCACGCACCGTACCAACGCGTTCTGGACCGCTTCACCGAAGCGGAGGCAGACCTCATCCTCGCCGGGCACACTCACGGCGGCCAGATCTGCATCCCGGGATACGGTGCGCTCGTGTCCAATTGCGACCTCCCCACGTGGCGCGCCCGAGGCCTCCACGACTGGGAAAGCGATGGATTCACGACGCCGGTGAACGTCTCCGGCGGCATCGGAACCTCCCGCTTCGCCCCGGTCCGCATCGCGTGCCGCCCGGAAGCGGTCCTGCTGACCCTTACGGCCCGCAACTGAACCAGCTGCGGCATTACAAAGCTCAATAACTGGGACCATCATTCCAACGGCGTCGCGCCATCCTGTGAAACGAATCACGGCATGGCATAGGGTTGTTGCTACGGGAAACTACCTCCGCACCACCTGAAGATCCAGCTGTTGAGAAGCGGGCATGTCCAAGCAAACGTCGTTCTTTACCTCCGTCGGCCGGCTATACCCCCATGTGCGGCCTATCCTCCCCCGGCTTTTCATGGGCCTGTTGTGTGCCTTGCTTGCCAGTGTCGTGGCACTGGCCATCCCGCAGGTGCTCCGGGTACTGGTCAATAACTCGCTTGAACCCGACGGCGACCCGGGCGCCGTCTGGACTGCCGCCGTCGTGATTCTTGCGCTTGGCGTGGGCGAAGCGGGACTTGTGGCGCTTCGCCGGCAATTCGTGATCAACCCTGCCACCACGGTCGAGACGAAGATGAGGGTGTCCCTGTACGGGCACTTGCAGCAGCTCACGGTTGCCTTCCATGATCGGTGGGGGTCGGGGCAGCTGCTCTCGCGGGCCATGACGGACCTCAGCTTCCTCCGCCGCTGGATGGCATTCGGCGCCATCATGCTGGTGGTCACCACGCTCACGGTGATCATTGGCGTGGGCGTCATGTTCTCCATGAGCTGGCAGTTGGCGTTGATCTTCCTGGCCGCTGCCGTCCCGATCATGGTCAACTCGTTCCGTTTCCGCCGCCGCTTCAGCCTGGTCACGCGGCTCAGCCAGGACCAGGCCGGCGACCTTGCCACCACAGTGGAAGAGTCCGTCCACGGCATCCGCGTCCTCAAGGCGTTCGGCCGCAGCCGGGAAGCGCTGGAGAACTTCAACGGGCAGGCCGAGGAACTTCGCCAGACGGAGATCGCCAAAGCCAAGCAACAGGCCGGCTTCACGCTGGTAGTCACCCTCCTGCCCGAACTCGCCCTCGGTGTTGGGCTGGTAGTCGGCATCATGCTGGCTGCTTCAGGCCAGCTGAGCATTGGAGCGCTCGTGGCCTTCTTCGCAACCGCGGCGGTCGTGGCGACTCCCGTGGAATTCTCGGGCATGCTTCTGGCGATGGCGCTGACCGCCAAAACCGCGCTTGACCGCCACTTCGAGGTCATGGACACGGCCAACACCATCACGTCCCCGGACCAGCCCGCCACCCCTTCCGTGGTCAAAGGCGCCTTGCGCTTTGAGCACGCAGGCTTCGGGTTCGACGACGGCGGGACCCTCCTGCGCGACGTCACCCTGGACATCCGTCCCGGCGAAACCATGGCCCTCGTGGGCATCACGGGAAGCGGGAAGAGCGCCATGCTGCAGCTGGTTCCCCGCCTCTATGACGTGACCGAAGGAGCTGTGACCATCGACGGCGTGGACGTGCGCGACTTCGACCTCCAAGAACTCCGGAGGATTGTGGCCGTGGCATTCGAGGACACCACGCTCTTCTCCAGTTCCGTCCGGGACAACGTCCTGCTGGGCGCGCCCAACCCCTCGGATGCAGCCCTCGACGAAGCACTCGACGTCGCCCAGGCACAGTTCGCCTATTCATTGCCGGACGGCGTGGACACCTTGATCGGAGAGGAAGGGCTAAGCCTCTCCGGCGGCCAGCGGCAAAGGATCGCCCTGGCCCGTGCCATCGCAGCCAAGCCTAAAGTCCTGGTGTTGGATGACCCCTTGTCCGCCTTGGACGTCAACACCGAGGAACGCGTGGAAGCGCGGCTCCGCGATGTCCTCCACGACACCACGACGCTCATCGTTGCGCACAGGCCGTCCACTGTAGCGTTGGCGGACCGCGTGGCCTTGCTCGAAAACGGAACCATCAACGCCGTCGGAACCCATACCGAACTCCTGGCCAACAACGCCCACTACCGCTACGTCATCGCGAGCCTGGACGCCGGGCCCAAGGACCTGGACAGCGAACTGCACGATCTCGAGGACGCAGAGGAGGCCCGCCGGTGAGTGCCACGACTTTTGGAACGGCCAACGAGGACAACACCCTTCTCTCCAAAGCGGACAGCAAAACCGTACGACGGCGGTCCCTCGCCTTGCTTGCCTCCCTGATACGTCCTGTCCGGCTGCGTTTTTGGTTGACGATCGTGATGGTGGTGGTTTCGCAGCTCACCCGTGTTGCGGGGCCGGCACTCATCGCTTTTGGCATTGACCACGCCCTCCCCGCGTTGCAGTCCGGCGACAACGGTCCGCTGGTTCTGGTGGGCGTTCTGTATATTGCCGCGGCTGTGGCCACCGCCGGAATGACGGCGCTGTACGTCACGTCCACGGCACGCTTGAGCCAGGCGATGCTGTTGGATCTCCGGGTCCGGGTGTTCCGCCACACACAGCGTCTGAGCCTCGAATTCCACGAGAAGTACACTTCCGGACGCATCATCGCCAGGCAGACCTCGGACCTGGAGGCCCTCCGCGAGCTCTTGGACTCAGGCGTCAGCTCACTGGCATCCGGCCTGCTGTTCATGATCTTCACCGCGGTCACCATCTTCGCTTTGGACTGGCGAAGTGGACTGATTGTCCTGGCTGCAGGCGTACCCATGTTCTTCCTGGCCCGCTGGTACCAAATTCGTTCCCAGATCGCCTTCCGGGAATCCCGCGTCGTGTCGGCACGGCTGATCGTCCACTTCGTGGAGACCATGACCGGCATCCGTGCGGTCAAGGCCTTCCGCAAGGAGCGTGAGAATGCCGAACAGTACGGCGAGGTGGCCGAGGACTACCGCAAGGTCACGGTCCGGTCGATCTTCCTGAACGGTGTCCTGCAGCCCGGATTGGTGCTGATCGGCAACGTCTGCGTCGCTGTGGTGCTGCTCTTCGGCGGGTTCCGGGTTCTCAGCGGGGATCTGGCGGTGGGTGTCCTGCTGGCCCTCATCCTGTCCACCAAGCGCTTCTTCCAACCCGTGGACCAGATGGCCATGTTCTACAACTCCTTCCAAAGTGCGCAGGCTGCCCTGGAAAAGGTGTCCGGGTTGCTTGAGGAAGTTCCCACCGTCCGCCCGCCCAAGAACCCGGTGGCGTTGAAGCAGCCGCGCGGCGAGATCGACTTCAACAGCGTGGAATTCGGCTACAACGACGGCAGCATTGTGGTTCCACGGCTTGACCTGCACATTCCTGCCGGGCAGACTGTGGCGCTGGTGGGGCAGACAGGCGCCGGCAAGTCAACGCTGGCCAAGCTCATAGCGCGTTTCTATGACGTCTCTTCCGGGTCCATCGCGCTGGACGGCGTCGATCTGCGCGATCTGTCCACCACCGATCTTCGGCGGGCAGTGGTCATGGTCACCCAGGAAGCTTTCCTCTTCAGTGGCTCGGTGGCGGACAACATTGCCCTGGGACGTCCGGAAGCGTCCCGCGCCGAGATCGAAGCAGCGGCAAAGGCAGTGGGAGCCCACGAGTTCATCATGGGCCTGCCTGACGGTTACGACACCGATGTGAACAAGCGGGGCGGACGCGTATCCTCCGGGCAGCGCCAGCTCATCGGCTTCGCCCGGGCCTTCCTCGCGGCGCCGGCAGTCCTGATCCTTGACGAAGCAACTTCCTCGCTGGACATCCCTTCCGAACGGATGGTCCAGCAAGGCCTGGCCAACTTGTTGGAAGGAGTATCCGGGGGCACCGCGGGACGGACTGCGATCATCATTGCCCACCGTCTTTCCACCGTGGAGACGGCCGACCGCGTCCTGGTGGTACACGACGGGCGGATCGTTGAGGACGGAACACCCGCGGAACTGATCTCCGGCGGCGGCCGCTTTGCCCGCCTGCACGGGGCTTGGCGGGATTCCCTGGTTTAGCGTCAAGAGTTGGGGCTCAGGGTGCCGTTGTGACGAGCAACACCGCTCCCCCGATTTCGCATCCCGCACCGATTCAGCTATTCTTTAACAGTTGCTTTCGCAGCGGATCGGGATGTAGCGCAGCTTGGTAGCGCGCTTCGTTCGGGACGAAGAGGTCGCAGGTTCAAATCCTGTCATCCCGACCAAACACGAAAATGGCGTCGAGAAATCGGCGCCATTTTTGTTTTAAGTTGAGCCCGGGACCATGGCTCAAGGTGGCGACGCCGGGCTGTCCACGCATAAAACGCAAAAAGAAACCCCGGAGCAGCTCGTGATGCTCCGGGGTTCCAGTCGAATAGTTGTTTACATCGGATCCGGCCAGTTGCCGATGGACGACGTGGTGTACGTCGGCTCGGATGTCTTAGTGGGTACCGCTACGCTTGCACGCATCGGATCCGGCCAGTTGCCGATCGCACTGAGCGAAGTGCCGGATTCAACGGTCGAAGCCGCGGAGACGACTGCGGGAGCCGCAACCGTGAACGCAAGCGCGCCTGCCAGTGCCACCGAGGCGGCGAGTTTCTTGAACATATTGTTCCCCAATGCGAGTCGGATTCGTTACGGAAATTGCGCGGTCCCTGTTGACATACATTGTAAAATGTTTTCCACAGACACTGTCAAGGTTTGGGTCGAAAGACACCGTAGGGAGGAACCCGTGGGAAACGGATTCGGCGAGAAACTACGTGCCGAACGGCTGGAACGCGGTCTGACCCAGGCCGAGCTGGGTAAGAACCTGTACTCCCCGAGCTACATCTCCCTGCTTGAAACCGGACGGCGCGAGCCCACCCAAGAGGTCATCGAGGAACTCGCTCGGCGCTTGGAACTGGCGCCCAAGGCCTTGGAGGCCTGGAGCCAGCCCGTTTCAGTCAGTGACGCCGAGTACGTCCTGGCCGGTCTCTACGCCCGGCAGGCCTGGGACCTCCGCGATTACCAATTGGCCGCCAGTCATGCAGCAACGGCAGCGCAGATCGCGCTGGAAGCCAAGAACAACAGCGCCTGGTGGAACATGACCTACATGCAGGCGGAGTGCGTCATGAAGCAGGGCCTGCTGAAGGAATGCCAGCAGATTGTCGAACACCTGCTGGAACACCCTATGGCCACCGAATCCGCAGGCTTGGGAGTACGTGCCTGGCAGATGCTTGCTGCTGTGTGCCACGGTCAAGGCCAACTGGCCACCGCCGTCGAGCACGCCAAAAAGGCTGTTGAACTCTCCCGTGAACTGCCCAAGGGATCCACGCTGATCATCGGCGCCCACCGGGCGCTGATTGGTGCGCTGGCCGAGAGCGGAAAGCTGGATGAGGCATGGGAGTACTGCCTCCAGATGATCGAACACATGGACGAGCACTCCATGTCCCAGCTCGCCGGCGAGGTGGCCTGGGTGGTGGGCAACGTCGCCTTCATGCGCCACGATTACGCAGAGGGCATCAAACACCACGAACGGGCCGCCAAGCTCCTCTCCCCCGCCAACGACATCGAACTGTGGGCCCGCTTCAACAAGGCCTCCGCCGCAGTCCGGCTGTCCTCCGGAATCGTTGAGCCGGAGACGTTGTCCGCCATCGAGCGGGCTGAGTTGGCCCTGTCCATTGTGGGCGGCAACAAGACGGACCAGCTCGAAGTCGCTTTCATCCGTGCGCGCTGGCTGTACCTGACCGGTGACATTCCTGCCGCCGTCGACAAATTGCGGGAGATTTACGAGGACCGCAAGGTCCTGGCCCGGCACACTGCCGGCGAAGTCTCGCTTCTGCTCGGCAAGTCGTTGAAAGCTGCGGGCGAAACCGCCGAGGCGCTTCACTTCCTGGAGGAAGCACAGCACGACTTCAGCGCGGCGGGTGCCTCAGACCGTGTTCAGCAGGCCATGGACGCGGTCCTGGAGATCCGCTTGGCCGAACGCCGCGCCGCCGCAACACACCCGGAACACTCAGAGGCCAGCTAAACCCATCTAAGTAGCAGTAGAGCGCGTTTTGAGGGTTCAAAACGCGCTTTACTGCGACTCAGTTGGGCTGGGTTAGGCGAAGGTGCGGCCCGTCAGTTTCTCGTACGCTTCGACGTAGCGGGCGCGGGTGCGCTCCACAACCTCGGCAGGCAGGGCCGGCGGAGGGGTGTCCGAGGACTTGTCCCACCCGGATTCCGCGGAGGTCAGCCAGTCGCGGACGTACTGCTTGTCATAGGACGGCTGCGACTTACCCGGTGCGTACGTGGACGCATCCCAGAAACGGGACGAGTCCGGCGTCAGGACCTCATCGCCCAGGGTGATCACGCCCGTGTTCGCATCGACACCGAACTCCACCTTGGTGTCGGCCAGGATGATGCCCCGTTCCCGGGCGATCTCCTCGGCGCGGGTGTAGATCTTGAGGGTGAGCTCGCTCAGGCGTGCAGCGATGTCGTCGCCAACCATGGCCACAACGTCGTCGTACGTGATGTTTTCGTCATGCTCGCCCACCTCGGCCTTGGCCGACGGCGTGAACAGCGCTTTCTTCAGGCGGGACCCGTCAACCAGGCCCTCGGGAAGCGGAATGTCGCACACCGTGCCCGATTCCTTGTACTCGGCCAGCCCGGAACCGGTCAGGTAACCGCGGGCGATGCACTCCACAGGGAACATGTCCAGCTTCTTGCAGATCATGGCCCGGCCCTCAACCTCCGCCGGAACACCGCCTTCAACGGTGGAAGCAAGCACATGGTGCTCAACACCCAGCTGCTCGAACCACCACAGGCTCAACTGCGTCAGCACGCGGCCCTTATCCGGGATCTCGCTGCTCAGCACATGGTCGTAGGCGCTGATCCGGTCGCTGGCGACCACCAGGACGCACTCCTGCCCGAACTTCTCATTAATGGACTCGTCGGCAGGAAAGTAAAGGTCGCGGACTTTGCCGGAGTACACGTGCGTCCAGCCGGGAAGCTGCAAGGCCTGCGTCTCAAGGCCGCCGTTGGGAAGGGAATCAGTCATGGCTCAGGCCTGCACTTTCGGGATGCTTCCGGTGGCGCCGTACGGTACGTGGATTTCCCCGCGAGCGGCCTTGCCTGCAATATCCGTACGGAACTGTGCGCCTTCGAGCTGAACCAGCTCCACGCCGTCGTACGCTTTTTCGCGCGCGTCCACCAGATCGGAACCGAGCGCAACAACGGCCAGAACGCGGCCGCCGGCCGAAACCACCTTGCCGTCGTCGTCCAGCTTGGTGCCGGCGTGGATGACATGGACGCCGTCCAGTTCGTCGACCTTCTTCAGGCCGCGGATGCGGTCGCCCGTGCGGGGCGTGTCCGGGTAGTTCTCAGCGGCCACGACGACGGCGACTGCCGTGTCCTTGGACCAGCGCAGCTCTTCTGCCGTGTCCAGTTCGCCCTTGGCAGCTGCCAGCAGCAGCGCACCGAGCGGCGTCTTGAGGCGGGCAAGGACGGCCTGGGTCTCCGGATCGCCGAAGCGGACGTTGAACTCGATGACGCGGGTGCCGCGGGAGGTCAAAGCGAGGCCGCAGTACAGGACGCCGATGAAAGGCGTGCCGCGGCGGGCCATCTCGTCCACGGTCGGCTGTGCGACGCGGTCGATGACTTCCTGGACGAGCCCTTCGGGAGCCCACTCCAGCGGGGTGTAAGCACCCATGCCGCCGGTGTTGGGGCCTTCGTCGTTGTCGAAGATGCGCTTGAAGTCCTGCGCAGGGGACAACGGGACGGTGTTGCGGCCGTCGCAAAGAACGAACAGGGATACCTCGGGCCCGTCGAGGAACTCCTCGATCACCACGGTTCCGCCGGCATCGAAGCAGGCCTGCGCGTGGGCGAGGGCTTCATCGCGGTCACGGGTGACAACAACGCCCTTGCCGGCAGCCAGCCCGTCGTCTTTCACAACATAGGGAGCACCGAAGGTGTCCAGCGCGTCAGCGGCTTCTTCGGCGTTCTCGGCAACCCGGGCCATGGCGGTCGGCACGCCGGCCTCGGCCATGATCTGCTTCGCGAAAGCCTTGGATGCCTCAAGCTGGGCGGCTTCCTTGCCAGGACCGAAAACGGGGATGCCTGCCTCACGAACGGCGTCAGAAACACCGGCGGCGAGGGGAGCTTCCGGACCAACGACTACCAGGTCCACGCCGAGCTTGGTGGCAAGGGCGGACACGGCTTCCGGGCTGTTCCCGTCGATCGCGTGGGTGGGAACCAGTTTGCTGATGCCTGCGTTTCCGGGCGCCGCGTGGACCTCGGAGACGTTGGGATCTTCAAGCAGGGAGCGGACAATGGCGTGTTCGCGGCCGCCTGGGCCAATGACGAGTACCTTCACAGTCTTCAAGGGTACTTTGTGAAGGCGTGCGAGTCCTAAGGTGTGTCAGCCCCCGGGCAAGGATGACCCGCTCCCCACGTCCTGCGCCGCCTAGACTGGGCTCATGCCACTGAGTTCCCATGAAACGTTCACCGTTGAGTCCGCCGTCGAACTTGCAGTGATCGAACGCAGCGGCTTCATCGAGTCCCGGCACATCGGTTCCGCGGTGGTCCTGTCGGGGGACGGGAATGTGGTCACGAGCCTCGGCGACATTGACGCCCCCGTCATGGCCCGTTCAACCCTCAAGCCGTTCCAGGCCCTTGCCGCCATGCAGTCCGGCGTCCCGCTCCGCGGTGCACAGGTGGCCCTCGCCTGCGCCAGCCACAACGGCTCCCTCGATCACATGGACGTGGTTGAAGGCATGCTGAAAGCGGCGGGGCTGAAGGAAGACCAGCTCCAGTGCCCCGCAGCCTGGCCCCAGGACGAGACCGCAAGGAACTGGCTGGTCCGGACCGAGCGGGGCCAGTCGAAACTCGCCTTCAATTGCTCGGGCAAGCACGCCGCGTTCCTGTGGGCGTGCGTGGAAAACGGCTGGGACCTCCGCAGCTACCTCGAGCCGAACCATCCCCTGCAGCAGCAAGTGCGCACCGTGATCGAGGAGTACGCCGACCAGCGGATTGCGCATCTGGGCATCGACGGCTGTGGCGCACCCGTTGCGGCGATCTCCTTGACCGGCTTGGCCCGGGCCTATTCGCGCTTGGCCCAATCGCCCGGGAACCCCGCCTCCAATGCCCGCGCCGCCACCATCGCCACGTCCATGCTGGACTACCCGTGGGCCGTCCAAGGCCGGGGCGAAGCGAATACCACCGTCATGGAAGAGCTGGGAGTCCTGGCCAAGATCGGCGCGGAAGGAGTGCTGGTCCTCGCCACGGACACCGGCGCGACCGTGGCCGTCAAAGTGCTGGACGGGAACCTTCGGGCCACGTCGTTGGTAGGCCTGACGCTCCTTGCCGTGAGCGGCGCCGTGGACATCCCGGCGGTTTCCAACGTGCTGGAGCGTGTGGTGGAACCCGTGCTGGGCGGCGGACGGCAAGTAGGCAGGATCCGGCTGGGCAATGCCGTGTCCGCGTTGCTCGACTGAGACTGATACGTAGGTTTAGGAGAAGTTCATGGCAGTTGCACGACGCCGCGTCGACATCAACGAGGGCCGCGCCGCGGTGGAAGCCTGGCAGTCCGCCGTCGGGCCCCGGGAAGGTTCCGGCGGCGACGAAGCCGGGACCCCGCCGTCGCGCTCCATCATTGCGACGGCGGTCCGCTACTCGCTGGAGGAAGTCACCGCACGCGCGCCGGGTAATTCGGTGGAGGTCCGCGTACCGCCATTCGGCGTGACGCAGTGCGTGGAGGGCCCGCGGCACACGCGGGGCACTCCCCCGAACGTCATCGAGACCGACGGCGCCACCTGGCTTGAACTGGTGACCGGACGGATCACGTGGGGAGAGGCCGTTGCCGCCGGGCGCGTGGCAGCTTCCGGCCTCCGCGCGGACCTTTCAACGCTCCTGCCGCTCTAGGCGCACCAACCCGATAGCGGGCGGAAACAGCTGATGCCCCCAAGACCGGGTCTTGGGGGCATCGGTGCGACTGTTCGGAGTCAGTCGGGGCAGACCGGGGTTTCGGACTGGCCCTTCTTGCTCATTTCGAACTGCGGAATGTTGTCAGGGGTGGGACCGCCACGGAATTTGGGCGACGGGTTCTGGCCGCCGGTGATCCGCTGCAGTTCCTGCTCCTCGTAGACGTCTTCCTTGCCGAGCATGATGGCTGAATCCTCGTTGGTGATCTCGCCCTTGAAAGCACGGAGCATGACGCTGCGGTCGAATTGACCTTCCCATTTGGCCACCACGAAGGTCGCCACGCAGTTGCCGAGCAGGTTCACCACAACGCGCATCGAGTCCATGAGGCGGTCCGCACCGAGGAGGAGTGCGACGCCGGCAACCGGGAAGATGCCCAGGGCTGCGGCGGTTGCCGAGAGGGCCAGGAACGATGAACCCGGAACCCCTGCCATGCCCTTGGAGGTCAGCAGCAGCACACCGAGCGCCGCGAGCTGTTGGCCGAGGTCCAGGTTGTGCCCGAACGCCTGCGCCAGGAACAGCAGTGAGATGGAGAGGTAGATCGCGGCGCCGTCAAGGTTGAAGGAGTAACCCGTGGGAACCACCAAGCCGGTGGTGGCCCGGGAGCAGCCGGCGTTGGTCAGCTTGGTCATGATGCGCGGCATGACGGCCTCCGTGGAGGCGGTCCCGAGTGCCAGCAGGAATTCTTCGCGGGTGTACTTCAGGAAGCTCCACAGCGGAACCCGGGCGAAGCTCCATGCAACGAGGAACAGCAGCGCGATGAAGACGATGGCGGCTCCGTAGCAGGCTGCGATCAAGAGGGCGTAGGTGCTGAGGGTGCCCAGGCCGTACTGGCCGATGATGAACGCCATGGCGCCGAAGGCACCAATGGGGGCGACCTTCATGATCCAGGACATGATCTTGAAGATCAGTTCGAGGACGGTCTCCATGAGGCTGATGACCGGCATGCAGCGCTCCCGGCCGATCACCACGATGGCTGCGCCGAAGAAGACGGAGAAGAACAGGACTTGGAGCAGGCTGTTGTTCGCGAAAGCGCCGATGACACTGGTGGGGATGACGTCCAGGATGAAGGCTGCGGCGTCCTTGGGCGGCGCGTTGCCTGTCTTGGCGTTGAGGGCGTCCTGGGACAGCGTCGCGGGATCGATGTTCAGGCCGGCACCCGGCTGGACGATGTTACCGACGATGAGTCCGAAGACGAGGGCGAAAAGCGTGGCGCCGGTGAAGTACAGGAGTGCTTTGACCCCGACCCTTCCGACCGCCTTGACGTCGCCGACCGCTGAGATACCCGTGACGATCACGAGGAAAATCAGCGGGGCAATGATCATCTTGATGAGTTGAATGAAACCATCGCCCAACGGCCGGAGGGTGGACCCGATGGTCGGCCAAAAGTGGCCGATGAGTACACCTGCGACGACGGCGATCAGAATTTGGAAGAAGAGCGACCTATACAGGGGCTTCTTCTTCCGCGGAGCCGAACTCGCCTTCAGCGCCGCAGAGTCTGGGATCTTCATTGATCTGAACCAATCAGTTTGGGAACAGGCCCCTCATTTGGGGGATGTTTTCAATGTAATCCTGCTCACATCATTCCGCAAGGGGAAATTGATTTTCCATAATACGGAAGTCATATCTGGTTTGGTATGCCATTATGACGTGCGGCCACGACCCACTTTGACGGCGGGGAGCCCCCGACACGCCGGAAAATCCGGCTTGTCGGGGGCTTCTTGGGCTCAATGTTGGTGGTGGCGGTACGCGCGCTGGGCGCCGGGCCGGGAAACTCCTAGCCCCGGCCGATAAATGGCATGCCGGCCGCGGTCACCACCAGGGATCCCACACTGGCCGACGGCGGCATGTTGGCCATCATCAGCACGGCACGGGCCGCATCTTCCACAGGGAACATGGGTTCCACTTTGCGGGACCCATCGGCTTGGAGGGCACCGGAACCAACGCCAATGGTGTCCATGATCTCCGTGCGGGTGTTGCCGATGTCTATCTGTCCGCAAGTGATGCCAAAGCCGCGGCCATCCAGCTCGATGCTCTTGGTCAGGCCGGTCATTGCGTGCTTGGTGACGGTATACGCAACAGACCTGGGCCTTGGCGAATGCGCGGAAATGGATCCGTTGTTGATGATCCGGCCGCCCTGTGGCTCCTGCGCCTTCATGGTCCGGACAGCCTCGGCGGCACACAGCATGGAGCCGGTCACGTTGACCCGCAGCGTGGCCTCCCACTCCGCGATGTCCAGGTCCCCCACGTCGCCTGCCGGTCCGAAGATGCCGGCATTGTTGAACAGCACATCAACCCGTCCCCAGCGTTGCCGCACCTGTTCGAAAAGGCGCGCAACGTCGTCGGGCACTGTTACGTCGCACGGGACCGCCAGCGCGTCCGGGTGGCCGTCCGCTGTTTCCAGCAGCTGCGCCTCGCGCCGCCCTGCCAACGCCACCCTGTAACCCTCGGAAAGCATGAGCCGGGCAACTGCGCGGCCAATACCGGAACCGGCCCCGGTGACGACGGCGACCCTCGGGTCTGCGGGCAGGCTTGGGTCAGTCATATGGATGCCTTTCGGGTGGTCGCCTAGCGTGCAGCAGTACGGGCTGCCTGGGTTATGGGCCAGCCTATGACAGTCTTGGGACGCGGCGTGGCGAAGGTGCGCACCTTGGAAGTGGTCAGGCCCAACCGGACCAGGGACTCGGCGATAGTGACGGCGGAGGCTACCCCGTCCACCACGGGAACGCCGGTGCGCTGGCGGATCTGCTCGTCAAGGCCTGCCATTCCCCCGCAGCCCAGGACGATCACCTCGGCGTGATCCTTGCCCACGGCTTCTTCAGCCTGCCCTACGATCGCCTCGACTGCGCGCTCCGGATACTCCTCCAACTCCAGGACCGCCATACCGCTGGCACGGACGGAAGCACAGCGGGCGTCCAGGCCGGCCAGTTTGAGGCGGTCCTCAATCAGCGGAACAGCCCTGTCCAAGGTAGTGACCACTGAGTACTTGTGCCCCAGGAACATGGCCGTGCTGGCTGCTGCCTCGGTGATGTCCACTACGGGGACATCGAGGAGTTCCTGCAGGCCCTCGCGCCCGTGTTCGCCGTACCCTGCCTGGATTACGGCGTCGAAAGGCTCGGGGTAGTTGACGACGGCATCCATGACGGCGATCGCGGCAAGGTAGCTCTCGAAGTTGCCCTCGCAGGAATCGGCGCCGAACCGCGGGGTGATCCCCACGATCTCCGTACCCGGCGCGGCAGCGGCCCGGGCCTGGGCGGCGATGGAATCGGTCATGGACTGCGTGGTGTTCACGTTGGCAACAAGAATGCGCATGGTTTTTCCTCTCAACGGGCAGCGCCCGCCCTGCGACCGGTGGGACCGTGGTCCGGTACCGGGAGGACGGGCAACGCCTTGGTTTTGCTTCTAGTGGGTGCTTGCGACGGCGATCGGCTCGCCGGAGACGTCAAGGTGTGCCTGCTTCTTGTCGGCCACGGCGAAGTACGTCAGCGCTCCGACGCCCGCTCCGATGAACCAGGCGAACGGCGCGGCCGCGGCCAGGCCCGGGATGAAGGCGATGGCGATGGCCAGCCCTGCGGCCGGGATCATGGCGATGATGGCCCGGGGGTTGACGCCGCGCTTGTAGAAGTAGGCACCCTTCGGGTCTTCGGTGTAGAGCTCGGGGACGTTGACCTTGCCGCGGCGGACCAGCCAGTAGTCGGCCATCACGACGCCGAACAACGGACCGAGCAGGGCACCAAGGCCACCGAGGAAGTACACGATGACGATCGGGTTGTTGTACAGGTTCCACGGAAGGATGACCAGGCCGATGGTGCCGCTGACCCAGGCCGCCTTGCGGAAGTTCAGGTGTCGCGGGAACAGGTTGGTCAGTGCATAGACCGGAGCCACGAAGTTTGCCATCAGGTTCACTGCGATGGTCAGGATCAGCAGTGCAAGGCACGCCAGGACCAAAAGGAGCGTGTTCGGGATGCTCTGGACGATGTCCGAGGGGCTTTCGATCACCGTTCCGTTGATCTTGTACTGTCCGCCGGCCATGACCACGACGATTGCGCCGAAGACCAGCATGTTGATGGGAATGCCCCAGAAGTTGCCCTTGACGATCGACTTCTTGGACGTGGAAGACCTGGTGAAGTCGCAGAAGTTCAGGACGAACGTGCCGTAGATGGACACCCAGAGGGCACCGCCGGCGAAGATGGTCAGCCACATCTCCGTACCTTCAAGGCCCTTGATGCCGGACCACTGGATGGCACCGCCGGCCTCGACGAAGACCCACACGGCGATGGCTGCCATGGTGACCAGGATGACGGGGCCGGCGAAGGCCTCGTACTTGCGGATCATTTCCATGCCGAAGCTCACGATGACCAGCTGGACGATCCACAGTGCAACGAAGGAGAGCCAGCCCAAGGTGGAGAGGCCGAGGATGGAATTGCTGTCCAGGTCCTTGAGCCCGGGTGCCACAGCTACCAGCAGGACGCGCAGGACCACTGAAGCGAGGTAGGTCTGGATGCCGAACCAGGCGACAGCGACGGCGCCACGGACCAGGCTGGCGAGCTGGGCTCCCCGAATGCCAAAGCTGATACGGCTCATGACCGGGAAAGGAACACCGGTTTTCTGCCCCATGAAGCCGGAGAAGTTGAGCAGGGCAAAGAGCAGCACTGCTCCGATTCCCAGCGCAACGAGGATTTGCCAGCCGCCAAGGCCCAAGGAGAAGAGGCCAATGGCGAAGGCGTAGTTACCCAGGCTGTGGACGTCGTTGGCCCAGAGGGTAAAGATGCTGTAGCTGGTCCACTTACGGCCCTCCACCTTGGTGGGTGCGAGGTCGATGTTGTAGAGGCTGGGGCTGATGGTACGGCCTGATGCTTCGGAAGCTATGGCGCAGAGTTCCGTATTTCCTACGGAAGGAAGGTGTCCTCCACCTTTATGCGCGTCTTCTTCCGGAGCTCCAGTGACGCCGACTGATGAAGTCGTCTGCATCGTGGATCTCCACTTCGTACTGCTTCCGTCAGGTGGAAACAAGTTATTGAATAGTGAAAACACTTTATGAGCTGCATCACGCGCGGTCAAGGGGTCGACTGTCTATCGGGTCACATTCTGTTGATAGGCCGGAGGCGGAGGAGTTGACTGTATCGGTCCAGCAATCCGTGTTGACGCCGCCCACCACGCCTGCGTAATCTCGAATTGCAGAATTTTATTCTCACAATACGAAATTCCTTGAGCGCCCCCACAGAGCAAGCGCCCAGACATTCAATGAAGAGAGGTTGGACGTGGCTGCAGGAGAAGAGACCTCACACATCCTCAGCGGGTTGACTGCCCAGCTGCCTGATCGTGATCCGGAAGAGACTGCGGAGTGGATTGAGTCCCTTGATGCGTTGATCGCTGAGCAGGGTACTGAGCGTGCGCAGTTCATTATGCGTTCGTTGCTCCAGCGTGCTGGTGCCCGGAGCGTGGGTGTTCCGATGGTGACCACTACTGATTACGTGAACACGATTCCGGTGGATCAGGAGGCCGAGTTCCCGGGTAATGAGGAGTTCGAGCGCCGGTACCGGGCGTATATGCGGTGGAACGCGGCGGTGATGGTTCACCGGGCGCAGCGCTCCGATATCGGGGTGGGCGGGCATATTTCCACGTACGCGGGCGCGGCGACGTTGTATGAGGTGGGTTTCAATCACTTCTTCCGCGGCAAGGACCATCCTTCGGGCGGGGACCAGGTGTTTTTCCAGGGCCACGCCTCCCCGGGCATGTACGCCCGGGCGTTCATGGAAGGGCGGTTGAGCGAGGAAGATCTGGACGGGTTCCGGCAGGAGAAGTCCAAGGAAGGCCATGCCCTGTCCTCCTACCCGCACCCGCGCCTGATGCCGGGGTTCTGGGAATTCCCGACCGTGTCGATGGGTATCGGCCCGATGAACGCGATCTACCAGGCCCAGTCCAACCGGTACCTGCATAACCGCGGGATCAAGGACACCTCGGACCAGCAGGTCTGGGCGTTCCTTGGTGACGGGGAAATGGACGAGCCCGAATCGCGGGGTTTGCTGCAGCTGGCAGCGAACGAGAACCTGGACAACCTGAACTTCGTGATCAACTGCAACCTCCAGCGCCTGGACGGGCCGGTGCGCGGTAACGGCAAGATCATGCAGGAACTCGAAGCGTTCTTCCGCGGCGCGGGCTGGAACGTGATCAAGGTCGTCTGGGGCCGGGAATGGGACTCCCTCCTGGAAGCGGACCACGATGGTGCGCTGGTCAAACTCATGAACGAAACCGCCGACGGGGACTACCAGACCTACAAGGCCGAATCCGGCGGGTTCGTGCGCGAACACTTCTTCGGCCGCACCCCGCAGACCAAGGACATGGTCGCGGACCTGAGCGATGAACAGATCTGGAACCTCAAACGCGGCGGCCATGACTACCGCAAGGTCTACGCCGCGTACAAGGCAGCGACCGAGTTCAAGGGCAAACCCACCGTCATCCTGGCCAAAACCGTCAAGGGCTACGGCCTGGGACCGCACTTCGAGGGCCGCAACGCGACCCACCAAATGAAGAAACTGACCATGGAAGACCTCAAAGCCTTCCGTGACCACCTGCGCATCCCGATCAGCGATGAACAACTCGACGCGGACCTCTACCGGCCCCCGTACTACCACCCCGGCATGGACGCCCCGGAAATCCAGTACCTCATGGAACGCCGCAAAGCACTGGGCGGATTCCTGCCCGAACGCCGCCCCGGCCACACCCCCGTGACCCTGCCCGAAGCCAAATCCTACGACATCGCCAAACGCGGATCCGGGAAACAACAAGCCGCGACCACCATGGCCTTCGTGCGCCTGCTCAAAGACCTCATGCGCGATAAGAACTTCGGCCACCGCCTCGTCCCGGTCGTCCCGGACGAATCCCGCACCTTCGGCATGGACGCGTTCTTCCCGACCGCGAAAATCTACAACCCCAAAGGCCAGAACTACCTCTCCGTGGACCGCGACCTCGTCCTGGCCTACAAAGAATCCCCCGCCGGACAACTGATCCACCCCGGCATCAACGAAGCCGGAGCCGTCGCAGCATTCACCGCCGCCGGAACCTCCTACGCCACCCACGGCGAACCCCTGGTCCCGATCTACGTCTTCTACTCCATGTTCGG
>NZ_JAPDNV010000041.1:0-30946 GCF_026013155.1 Paenarthrobacter sp. PAE-2
ACACTTTCTAACACCACGGTGCGGCAGCGCCGCCTGAGCGCTACTTGGGTGGGGTTTGGAGCCTGGGTGGGGTGGCCGGTTTTTTGCGCTGCGGGTACGGAGTTTCGTGGCGGGCCAGCATCTCCACGAAGCCTGTGATTTTCCGCGCCCGGGTGTCAGCCCCTTTGACGTGGTTGGTCCTGTGAATGAGGGCGAAGCGGTTCTGGGAGGTCAGTACCTCGAACATCGCCTGCGCCTCGGGCACGGCGGCGATGGCCGCGGCAAGATCGTCCGGAACCACCGAATCGGCGGGGCCTGCGTACGCGGCCTCCCAGCGTCCATCGGCTTTGGCGGCGTCGACGGCGGCACGCCCGGCGTCTGTCATCCTGCCTTCGGATTCGAGCCGGGCAATGTGCCCCACGTTGCGCGCCGACCAGATGCTTCGGCGGCCCCGGGGCGTCATGCGTTGAAAGTAGCTTTCGGCGTCGCGGCTCTTGGATTGCCCATCGATCCAGCCGAAGCAGAGGGCCTCATCCAGCGCGGCGTCGTAGTTAAGCTCTGTGACGTTCCCGCCCTTCTTGTGCAGGATCAGCCATACACCCGGGCTGTCAGCGGCATTCCTGGACAACCAGTCACGCCATTCGGAAGCATCGGCAACCATCAGTTCTTCAAGCTCAACAGCCATGGCCCTATTCTGCTGGGAACAGCCCCACACGCGGAAGCCGGGTCAAAACAGCTTCCACGGCATAGGCTGAACCGCAGAGACCCTGCCGCGCCCAAGGAGGAGCCATGCTGCGTGCCCGCCCGATCCACTTCACGTCCCGGCTTGAACCATGGGTTGAGCTGCTGGAAGCTTTGGGGCTGGTAGCCACGTCCGAGGCCCGGGACCGGGTGGAGTTCGACGCCGGATCCGGTCGCCTTGCGCTGCAGAGGGTCAGCCACCAGCAATCCGAACCCCGGGACGGCAGCACCGCTTTCGGTGTGGAGGTCGGCGTGCTGGAAGAATTCGCCCGACGCACCCGTGACGACGGCACCCGTGCCACGGTCACCGAATCCGCGCAGGGCGAGACCGTCCACGTCACCGGCAGGGATGGTTTCGGCTTCTTCGCCGGCCAGGCCCAACGGGCAGCTGACGGCAGTTGGGCTACCTCGGACAAAGCCGACCCGGCACTCGCGGTAGTGGCCATATGGGTGAGTCCCGACGTCGACGGTTCCGCCCAGGAGCTCGCCAACATCGGTGCCCGGCCCCGGACAGCCGACGACGAATCCGCCACCTTCACCACCAAGAACGGCGGGATCCTGCAGGTAGTCCATGGAACGGCCCCGGAGTCCGGGGACCTGGCCTTCGAGTACGACGGCGGCCTGGAGCCTCTGCTGGAGCGGCTGCACGAAGGGGGCATTGACGCGAGGATCGACGACGATGTCCTGTACGTCGCCAACCCGGATGCCGTGGGCGGCTCCGCGCCGGCGTCCATTGTGATTCGGAAACCGGCACCGGGTAATTAAAGCTACTCCTCCAGTGCCCCGTCGCAGAGCCTGCCGACGACCTCGGTGAGCATGGCAAGTCCGGCCACGATGTCCTCGTCCTTGGTGTACTCGTGTTCGTTATGGGAGATGCCGTCCACGCTGGGCACAAAAAGCATCACCGTGGGAACAAGATCCTTCATGTTGGTGGAATCGTGCCCGGCCAACGTCATGACTTCCTTGTTGGAGAGCCCCAGATCTGCCGCGACCTTTGCTGCCAGCTCCACGCCTTCGGGCTGGTAGGGCGTGACGGCCCAAGAGTGCGAATGGTGCTGCTCCACCGTGACGTTGGCTGCCCGTTCGATGCCCGCAATACGTGCGTGCAGCAGCGCATCGGCCTCGGCGAGGACACTTTCGTCCGCACTGCGCAGGTCAAGGAGCAGGTTCACGCGGGAGGGCACCACCACCGGCGAATTCGGGTAGACGTTGAGCTGACCGACCGAGGTGTGCAGGACTCCGGGGAAACGATCGGCCAATTCGCGGGCCGCCACCACCAGCATGGAGGCTCCCAACAGGGCATCCTTGCGGTCCTCGATCACAGTGGAACCGGTGTGGGCCTGTTCACCATGGACCACGAATTCGTACTTGTTGGCGGCCCAGTTGGAGCTCACCAGGCCGATGGTGATCCCTTCGCGTTCCATGCTGCGCCCCTGTTCGATATGGATCTCGGCGCAGTAAGCGGCCTGGGGCCCTTCGAACGAACCGCGGCAGCCAATCGCGTCCAAGGCATCGCGTACCGTGACCCCGGCAGCGTCCCGGGTGTTGAGCGCTTCGTTGAGATCGAGCTTGCCCGTGTAGACGGACGAACCCATCATGGACGGCTTAAAGCGGCTGCCTTCCTCGTTGAACCAGTTCACGACGGCGAGATTGAACCTCGGTGCCGGATCGCCAGCCTTCCAGCGCTCCACCAGACGGAAGGCGGCGTGGGCCGCAGCAAGCACACCGTACGCGCCGTCGTATCGTCCCGCCGTCGGCTGCGAATCCATATGCGAACCGACCACCACGAACGGAGCACCCGGTATTGCCTCGTAGAGGCCCCACTGGTTGCCCGCGCGGTCGAACTTCACGGTGAAACCGTGCTCCTCAAGGAGCGCGGTGAGCCACCGCCGCTGCTCGCCGTCCGGAATGGTGGCTGCCTGGCGGTCCACGCCGCCGTTTTCGGTGGCGCCGAATGCGCTCATGGTGTGGAAATCCTGCACGAAGACGGCGTCCCGGGCAGTGAAGCTGGTTGTGGTGGTCATGGTTTCCCCTATGCGCTGTGGCTTGCAGAGATGCGGGCCAGGACCGGGCTTTCCGGGGAAAGTCCGGCCTGGAAGTCGGTTGATTGGTACGTGAAGCGGCCGCCGACGGCGGTGGCCAGGACACGGAGTTCACTGATGTCAGGTGCCTGCAACGGTGACCCCGACAGGACGGTGAAGTCGGCGAGCTTGCCGGGTGTCAACGTTCCTTTGTCAGCCAGGGCACCGGTGGCCGCCGCGGCCCCGGAGGTGTACGCGGCCAAGGCCTGGCGGGGCGTGAGCCGTTCGGCCGGATTACCGAAGACGGCACCGGATTCCGTCATGCGGTCCACGAATGCCTGCATGCCGCGCAGGACGTTGCCGTCGGCGACGGGCCGGTCAGAACTTCCGGCAAGTGCCACTCCGGCCTCGAGGAAGCTTGACGCCCGGTAGGCCCAGGCCAGCCGGTCCGGGCCAAGGGATTCGGTCATCGCGTCTCCGAGGTCGCGGAAGAAACTCGATTGCGGAGTCACCGCGATGCCCGCCCCGGCCAATCGGGGCAGTTGCTCTGGCCGCGTCATGGACGCGTGCTCGATCCTGTTGGGGATACGTCGGGGACCGTACGTGGCTTGGCATTCGGTGATGATGTCCAGGGCCAGGTCAATGGCACGGTCACCGATTGCATGGGCCGCAATGGACCACCCCGCCGCATAGGCAGCCTCGATGCGTTCGCGCAGCTGTTCCGGTTCGGCTTGGAAGTAGCCTTTGTTGCCGGTGTTGTCCTTGTGTCCGTGGCTGCAGAACTCGTGGCTGACCGCTGCGGTTTCGCCCAGGAGCGAGCCGTCCATGAATACCTTGGCGGGCCCCAGGGACAAGTAGTCTTCCCCGAATCCGGTGGCTATCCCCAGATCCAGGCCGATGGGGGCCGTGGCGGGGCTGTCGGCAGCGTGGCCGTTCAAGCCATGCAGGACATCCAGGACCGGCATCACCTGTGCACGGGCATGCAAACGTCCGTTGGACGCCGCGCGTTGGTAGGCAGCCAGCTCGGCGGGGCTGTGGCCGATCCAGCCGCCTCCCACGCCGGCTTCGGTGAAGCTCGTGATTCCCTCGGACGCGTAGTACTTGGTGGCCCGCTCCAGTGCAGCCTCGATGTCCTCCAGCGAATACGGCAGGATCAACTGTTGGATGAGTTCCTGCGCCGTCTCCTGGACAACTCCCGTGGGACGTCCCGCTGCATCGCGGACTATTTCTCCGCCGTCGGGATCGGGGAACGACGGCGACTCGGCACCAGCCAGCCGCAGCGCGGCTGTGTTGACCACCGCCATGTGGCCTGAAGTGTGGCGCATGAAGAAGGGGCGGTTGCCGGTGATGCGGTCGAGTTCGTCGATGTCCGGGAAGGCGCCGTCAAGGTGGGCCTGGTTGAAGCCGGTAGCGAAGAGCCACGCTTGGTCAGCTTCGCCTTCGCCCTTTGAAACGGCACCGCTGAGAAGCTCGTAGAGTTCTTCCAAACGCCGGGCCCCGGAGACATCCAGCTCCGCCAGGCCCAAGCCAAACCAGGTTGTGTGGCAGTGCGCATCAATGAAGCCGGGCGTCATCGTGGCGCCACCCAGGTCCAGGACCCGGGCTGCTTCGAGGCCGGACAGGTCCTCGTCGAAGCCCACGATCCGGCCCTGCCAGATCCCCATGGACCCGGCCGTGGGACGGTCCGGCTCCATGGTGATGATGTCTGCGTTCTGTAGCAGGAGATCCAGTTTCATGGCGTGTCCCTAGCGGTGGGACGTGGTGACGGACTTGATGCGGGTGTAGTCCTCAAGCCCGAATACGGAGAGGTCCTTGCCCGTGCCGGAATGCTTGAAACCTCCGTGGGGTGCCTCCGCCGGGATCACCTGGTGGCAGTTGATCCACACAGCTCCGAAGTCGAGTTCGTTGGAAACCCGCGTCACCACGCCGTGGTTCTCGGACCATACGCTGGAGGCCAAGGCATACTTGGTGCCGTTGGCGAGTTCCAAGGCCTCGTCTTCGGTTCCGAAGGGCTGGACTGTCAGCACGGGTCCGAAGATCTCGTCGCAGACCACTTCATCGCTTTGGAAAACACCGTCAATGACCGTCGGTTCAAAGTAGTACCCGGTGCCGGTGCGCTTGCCGCCGGTCAGCACGGTGGCGTTGGCCGGGAGGCGGGTCATAAAACCCTCCACGCGCTCCAGCTGTGCGGCGCTGTTGAGCGGCCCCAGATCCTCCCCAAACCGCAGGGCGGAGGCAGCATCGGCAAGGGCCGTTGCGAACTCCGGGTGGATGTCCCGGTGGACCAACACACGGGTAACGGCCGTGCAGTCCTGGCCTGCGTTGAAGAAGGCACCAAGGGCGATTTCGCGGGCGGTCCGCTGGATGTCGACGTCGGCAAACACCACTGCAGGGGCCTTGCCGCCGAGCTCCAGGTGAACGTCCTTGAGGGTTTTCGACGCCGCCGACATAACCTGGGCGCCGGCCCGGGTGGACCCGGTGATCGAGACCATTTCCGGGATTTCGTGGTCCACCATCGCTGCCCCGGCTTCGCGTCCGCCGCAGACCACGTTCACTACACCGGCGGGGTACACCTTCTGTGCCAGTTCAGCGAGGATCACTGTGGACCACGGGGTGGTGTCGGCTGGCTTGAGGACCAGTGTGTTGCCCGCTGCCAAAGCCGGGCCGATCTTCCAGATGGCCATCATGAACGGGTAGTTCCACGGCGTGATCTGGGCGACGACGCCCAGCGGCTCCCTGCGAATGGTGGAGGAGAACCCCTCCACGTACTCGGTCTGGGCAGTTCCTGAAACCACACGGCAAGCACCGGCGAAGAAGCGCAGCTGGTCTGCGCCGCGCAGGATTTCGAGCTCCTTGGTCAGCGCGGCCGGTTTGCCCGTGCAGGCAACCTCGGCTTCCAGCAGCCGGTCGACGTTGGCCTCGATGAGGTCGGCAAGCTGCAACAGCAGCGACTGGCGGGTTCCCGGCGTCGTTCGTTTGTAGCTCTTGAATGCGGCGGCAGCAGCCTGGAAGGCGGAGTCCACCACGCCGGCGTCGCTGTCCGGGGCGGTGCCGATCTGTTCACCGGTAGTGGGGTCAAAGAACGGCAACGTCTGCCCGGCGCGTACGGATTCTCCGTTGATGATGTTCTGAAGCTGGATCACGGTGGGGCTCCGGTCAGTTGATGGAAGTCTTGGGCGAACGGGTCGCGGGGTCCTGCGGCAGGTGCAGCAAGGCGGGCAGGCCGGAGTCGACGGCGCGGCGGAACGCGGCTGCGAAGTCCTCCGTGCGGTCCACCCGCTCCCCGTAGGCGCCGTAGGAACGGGCCAGGGCTGCGAAGTCCGGGTTGGTCATGTGTGTTCCGGAGGGCCTGTCCGGGTAATGGTTTTCCTGGTGTTCACGGATGGTGGCGAAGATGCCGTTGTCCACTACCAGCACAATGAGCCTTGCGCCGTAGCCCATGGCGGTGGCGAGTTCCTGGCCATTCATCATGAAGCAGCCGTCACCGGCCACGGAGACGACCTGCCGGCCCGGGTAGGCGAGCGATGCAGCCACGGCTGCCGGTATCCCCATGCCCATGGCACCGTTTCGCGGTGCTGCCAGGGAGTTTGCGGAGTTGTGCTCCAAGTAGCGGGCTGGCCAGATGGCGTGGTTGCCGGCGCCGAAGGTGATGACGGCGTCGTCGTCGAGCTCTTTCTTAAGCACTTCCATGGCGACGCCGAGGTCCACGCCGATTCCGCCGTCGGGCGTTGGCGTCGAGAACGCGAGGTGGTCGGCGCGGGCGCTGGCGAACCAACCCTCTTCGCGTTCCGTGGTCACCTCGACGGCGGCAACGGCGCCCGCGAACGACGTGACGTCGGCAATGATGTGCTGGTCCAGGCGTCCGAAGTGCCCCAGGAGGTTGGCATCGGCGTTGACCACCACGGTGTGGGCATCGAGTCCCCGCTTATAACCGTCGGAAAGGACATCGCTGCGGACGCATCCGACGAAGACCAGCAGGTCGGCGTCGTCCAGGCGCTGGGCGTTGGCGTCGCTCCGCCCGTACCCCAGATAGCCTACGTAGGCCTCGCTTCTGTGTGGGACGGCGTCGTAGGCACGGAAGTCGGCCACGACGGGGATATGGTGGCGGGCGGCCCAGGCGGCAAGCTGACCGCCGGACTCTTCCGTCCAGCCTTCGCCGCCGACGACGATCAGCGGCTTGCGTGCGTTGCCCAGCTTCTGCTTCAAGCCTTCAAGGTCCGCGGCGGCAGGTTCCGGACTGGCCACCGCGCGCGGTTCCACCGTGGTTTCCTCGACGACGTGGACCAAGACGTCTTCGGGAAGGCCGATGACCACGGGACCGGGACGTCCGCTCAGGGCAGTGAAGACGGCGTCAGCCACCACCCGGGCGGCCGAGGCCGCGTCATCCAGGGTGAGAACCTTCTTGGCTGTGCTGCCGAACCAGGCGTTGATGTCGAACTCCTGAAAGGACTCGCGGCCGCGGTCAGCTACCGGGATCAGCCCCACGAAAAGGATGAGCGGGGTGGCGTCCTGATAAGCAGTATGCACGGCGATGAAGGCATTGGCCGCGCCCGGGCCCCGGGTAACCATCGCGACGCCGGGAAGCCCGGTGAGCCGCCCCTCTGCAAGCGCCATGAATCCGGCGCCGCCCTCCTGGCGGGCAACCACGTTGGTGATGGGTGAGCTGTGGAGTCCGTCGAGGACATCCAGGAAGCTCTCTCCGGGGACTGTGTAGACCCGCTGGATTCCGGTGCGCTCAAGCTGGCGGACGATCAGGTGCCCGGCGGTAGTGGTGCTCAATGCTTCATACCCTTTTCTGCGATGGAGAGCTTGGGGAGGAACAGTCCGGACAGGGCGGTCAGTGCGGAGATCACCAGGAGGATGATGGCGCCTGGCCAGAAGGAGCTGTTGGCCGCAACAAGGGCGGTGGCGATCAGGGGAACGAAGCCCGAGATCACGCCGGCGGTGTTGGAGGTGATGGCGACGCCGGTGTAGCGGACCTTGGTAGCGAAGAGCGCAGTCAGTGCGGTGCCGGAGACAGCGTAGGGAATGGACAGGACGGCGACGCCGGTCATCATGGCGAGTACCACCAGGACTGGCACACGGCTGTCGATGGCCAGGAAAACCGGTACTGCGATCAGGGCAGAAGCGACGCCGCCCCAAAGGATGACCTTGCTGGCGCCGAACTTTTCACCCAGCCGGCCTGCCCAGACCAGGGCACCGATCTCCAGGGCGGCTGCCAGGAGCGTGCCCAGGAGCAGGAGTTCGGATGGCATCTTGAGGACCTTGGTGCCATAGAAGACCACGAAGCTGGTGATGAGGTAGAAGCCGCCGATGCCCAGCAGGGCCGAGCACATGCCGACCAGGATCTGGCGCCAGCTGTTCTTCAGGACACCGCGGATGGGAGCGTGCTCCGTCTCGCCGGATTCCATGAGTGCTTCAAATTCGGGCGATTCGCTGAGGCGGCTGCGGATCCACAGGGAGATGGCGAGCAGCGGGATGGCGGCGACGAACGGGATGCGCCAACCCCAGGAATCAAAGTTCGTCTGGCCTACCAGGAACAGCATGCCGAAGAAGCCGCCGGAGGACAGGATAGTGCCGATCGGCGAACCGATCTGCGGCAGCGCTGCGTAGCGGGCGCGCTTTTCCACGGGTGCGTTCTCGACGGCAATGATCACCGCGCCGCTCCACTCGCCGCCGACTGCGAGGCCCTGGACGATGCGGAGGGCTACCAAGAGGATGGGAGCCGCGATGCCGATGCTCATGTAATTGGGAAGCAAGCCAATGAGTCCGGTGACGATGCCGATCCCGACGATCGTGACCATGAGGATCTTCTTCCGCCCCACCTTGTCGCCGAGGGCGCCGAAAATGAAGCCACCGATCGGGCGGGCCACGAACCCTACTGCGAGGGTTGCGAAGGAGCCCATGGCCGCAACGAACGGGTCCTGCGAGACGAAGAACTGCGCGTTGAACACCAGAGCCGCTGCCGTGGTGAAAAGGAAGAAGTCGTACCATTCCAGCGCCGTGCCCACAAGGGCAGCCAGGGCCACCTTCTTGGTGACGCGTTCGTCAACGACGTGTCCTGCCGCGGGATTGGTGTCAGTGTCTGGGCTGACCGTGCTTGCCATAAGTGCTCCAAGGTGCGAGAACGAGGGCCGGGCATCTGGACAGCCCGAACATTTTGTGACTCACTCCATACTGCCAGTAGCTTCTCCCAAAATAACTAGCGATACACCACGCATTGATGCCCCTAGAATGTGTGAATGCACAATGTTGAATCGCCGGCCCAACAGGCACGCTGGTCCCGGCTGGTTGATCAGCTCGAAGAGCGGCTTGATGAACTGGCGCAGGCTTTCACCACCAAGGTCCGGGACATCCCGGAGTACGGCGAAAGCCAGGTCACTGTCCAGGAGATCCGGAACACAGCCAGGGAAACCTTCCGGCGCCTGATCCGGGGCTTGAAAGGAACACATCCGGACAGCCGGGACGGCCTCCTCGAGTTCGCCTCGGACTTGGGTGCCAAGCGCGCCCAGGCAGGTATTCCCCCGGAATCCCTGACCACGGCCGTGCGCTTGGACTTCAGCATCCTCTGGGCCGAACTGCTGGAAATCGCGTCACCGGAGGACGCCATATTGCTAGCATCCCGGGTAGACAAGGTGTGGGGTGTCGTGGACGAATTCGCCACCCGCACGCACACCAGTTACCTCACCGAACGGGTGCGCATGGCCCAGGAGGAATCGAGCATCCAGCGCGAGTTCGTTGCCCGGCTCTTCAACCAAAGCACGCCGTCCGTGGAAACCTCCGCCCAGGTCGCTTCAGCCCTGGGCATCAACGCCGACTCCCGCTTTGCACTGGTGGCCGCCAGCGGAGAGCCGGGCGCACGGCTGCGGACCGCCGTATCCCGGTTCACGTCGAACACCACCGCCAGGCAGAAGCTCTTCCTCCACGAATCAGGCGGAAACACCTATGCGTTCTGGGCGCTGCCGGCTACCCGCACCCGCAGCGCAGACAGCGAGGACCAACTGCCCCCACCGCTGGCAGACCTTCCCTGCGGCTACGTCCCTGAGGTCCTCGGGCTTCGGGCCCTTCCGGCAGCGGCCCGCGCTGCCGAAAGCCTGGCCGCACTGCTAAGGCCCCGCGATACCCGGCCGCTTTCCGCCGACTCGGCATGGCCCCGCCTCGCCCGGCAGGCCCTCCAGGATTCCGGCATGGACCTCGCCGCCGAGATCGAAGAAGCCCTGGCTGAATGCAGGGGCGGCGAGCGGGAACGCCTGCTCGAAACCGTCCGCCATTATTTGAGCACCGGCAACATCACCGTCACGTCGGAGCAGTTGTTCTGTCACCGGAACACCATCCTTAACCGTCTCAACCGGTTCGAGGAACTGACGGGCATAGACCTTGCCGTACCGGCCAAGTCGGCCCGCCTGATAGTTGCGTGGGCATGACGCCCGATGTGTGTTCACACATTTTCGCCGGATTTTTGCTGGGATTTTTGCCATTGAACGTGTGATCGGCAACACAGAATAGTTGTAGCTACCTTGCACCGGACACTCGTCCCCGCACCCCATCCGGAGATTCTGATGGCCCACACGGTAGATACCGCCGCCGCATCCACAGCCAGGCTAGACCTCGCCAAAATGCGCAAGATTGCCCTCGCCAGCGTTATTGGCACCACCGTCGAATGGTACGACCTCTTTGTTTTTGGAACCGCCTCGGCACTCGTTTTCAACAAGATCTTCTTCCCCAGCTTCGATCCGATCGTCGGCACCATGCTGGCCTTCGGAACCTTCGCCTCCGCATACATTGCCCGCATGGTCGGAGCCATAGTCTTCGGCCACTTCGGTGACCGCCTCGGCCGCAAGTCCATGCTCCTCGTGTCGCTGCTCACCATGGGCGCCGCAACCTTCGCCATCGGCCTGCTTCCCGACTACGCAGCGATCGGCATCATGGCACCGCTATTGCTGCTCCTGCTCCGCGTGATCCAAGGCCTTGCCTTGGGCGGCGAGTGGGGTGGAGCCGTGCTCATGACCGTGGAACATGCACCGTCCACCCGCCGGGGCTTCTACGGTTCCCTGGTCCAGGTAGGCGTGCCGGCCGGAACCCTGATCGCCAACGTCGCGTTCCTCATCGTGGCCTCCTCCATGAGCAGCGAGGACCTCCTCGCCTGGGGTTGGCGGATACCGTTCCTGGCCTCCTGCCTCCTGGTGGCCGTCGGCATCTACATCCGCCTCAACATCGAGGAAACGCCCTCCTTCCAGGCCGTCAAGACCGCCGGGGCAAAGGCCAAGATGCCCTTCGCCGCCCTCATGGCCAAGTACTGGAAGCAGGTTGTCCTGGGCGGCATCGCTACCCTGTCCACCGGCAGCACCTTCACCCTCCTGGTAGCCTCCGGCGTGGCCTACGGCAAGAAGGAACTTGGCCATTCGGAAAGCCTCATGCTGTGGGTGGTGCTGGCTGCCTGCGCCCTCTGCTTCGTGCTGATCCCGTTCTTCGGCAAGCTCTCCGACAAGCACGGCCGCAAGCCCATCATCTACGCCGGCGTCATTGCCGAGGCAGCGCTCGCGTTCCCGATGTTCTGGCTCATGGACACCAAGTCCGTGGCCCTGCTCTTCGTTGCCTACCTGGCCATGATGACTGCCTTCGCGGCCAACTACGGCCCCATCGCGACCTTCCTTGCCGAACTGTTCGGTTCCAAGGTCCGGTACTCCGGCCTCTCGGTGGCCTACATGCTCTCCGGTCTCCTGGGCAGCGCGGCAACCCCGTTCATCACCACGTGGCTCCTGGGCCTGACCGGTGAAAGTTCCTCAATCGCCTGGTACATCCTCGCAGCAGCCCTCGCCTCCCTGGCAGCACTGTTCGTCCTGACGGAAACCCGCCACGGCAACATCGATGCCGTGGACGAGGCACCCGCCGTGGCCGGTGCCGCAACTGCAGGTTCAACGGAAGCCACGGCAGCGAAGTGACCGCCACCCACATCGAGCGCCTGGCCGGTATCCCCGGCCAGGCGCCCGCCGTCGGGCCCTTCTCCCCGGCGGTCATTGCCAACGGTTTCGTTTTCACCTCCGGCCAGATCCCCGCGATCACCGGACTCGACCACCAGCCGGACACCTTCGAGGGGCAGGTCCGGCAGACAATCCGAAACCTCGCCGGGGTGCTGGAGGCAGCCGGATCCGGCCTGGAGCACGTGGTCAAGGTCAACACCTACCTCACCAGCCCTGAGCAACTGGGAAAGTACAACCGCGTTTACGTCGAGTACTTCGGCACGGCCAAGCCCGCCCGGACCACGGTGTGCGTCAGTCTTTGGGGCGTGTCACTGGAGATTGAATGCGTGGCAGTGCTCGCGCCCAAGAACGGCCCTGAAATACCCGCCAAGGAGGGTTCCCTGTGATCACCACTTTGCTTGAGGACCTCGCCAGGACCAGCTACCCCACGATCGGCCATCTCCTCGAGGAGGGGTTCGTTGATCCCGGCATCGGCTCGCTCATGGGGCACGTCCCGGGCGGCGTCAAAATCGCAGGGCCGGCCGTTACCGTGCGCATCGCTGACCGAGACGCAATCGCGATGAATCGGGCGCTCCTGGCACTCCGGCCCGGCGACGTACTGGTGGTGGACATGCTCGGCGACAACCGTCACGCGCCTGTGGGAGCCGTGACCGCGGCGGCGGCGATCGCCCAAGGTGCTTCCGCCGTCGTTGTTGATGGCGTGGCGACCGACGTCCGGGAACTCCGCGAGGCCGGGCTGCCGGTGTTTGCCCGCGGGACGTCGTGCCTCACCACCAAAAGGGTGCGCGGAGCGGGGTCGGCGGTCAACGTTCCCGTCCACTGTGGAGGCGTGCAGGTGAATCCGGGCGACATCGTCCTGGGTGATGACAATGGCCTGATAGTGCTCGCACCCGAAGCTGCGCAGGAAGTCCTCCCCCGGGCGCTGGCCTCCGACGAGGCCGAGCCCGCCATCCTGGCCCGCATCGCGGCCGGGGAACCGCTCGAATCGATCCTTGCCCTGTAACACCACCGGGGCGCGGGCGGCCACCTGCTGCGCCACAAGCGAACTTGGTCCGGGGATGGGGTAGAACTTAACCATGAGCGTACGTACACCTGATCCGTATCCCGGCTGGCTTTCCGACGAAGACCTCTTCGAGGCCCGCGGGCGGCTGCCCATGGTCTACGTGGAAGCAGTTCCCGTCCGGTTGGATCCGCTCGGGTACGTCAATGAGGTCGGCTCACTCCTGCAGGGCGACGCCGACGGCAACATGGTGCGCTACCTCGTCTCCGGTCGCGTCCTGTACCGCGAAACCATCAGGGCAGCCCTTCTGCGGCACATGGAAAAGGACCTCGGTCCCCTGGCTTTCCCGCAGCTTCCCATCAGCCCGGTTCCGTTCACGGTGGCCGAATACTTCCCGGCTCCCTCGCAGACCGGCTTCACGGACGAACGGCAACACGCGGTGTCGCTGGTGTTCGTCATTCCCGTCACGGGCGAATGCGAACCGCGCCAGGATGCCCTCGAACTCACGTGGATGACCCCGCAGGACGTCCTCAGCGAGGGTGTCCAGCAAGAGTTCGAAGGTGGCCGCGGGAACCTCGTGCGCCAGGCACTGGCATACTCGGGCATCGTGGTCTAGCGGGTCCCCCGGCTTGGAGCGGTCCCCTTTTGTAGACTGGACGGCGGACCGCAAGAGAACCAAAGGACTTCCGATGACTCACAGCCCAGCTACTCAGCAATACCGCGAAAAGCAGGCTGGGGACCTGCAGCCCGGAGACTTTGTGTACCTGCCCGGAGACGGGCCGGCCGAGGAAATCACTTCCGTCGACGTCCAGAATGACGATTACGGCGTCCCGGCTTTGGTGCTGGTGACAACGCACGACGGCGGCAGCGTACGGATCGCTGCCAAGTCCAGTGTCCCTGTGGGCGACGGAGTTCCAACCGGTGCCGGCTCCAGCCTGCGGGATGCGGGCGCCGCCGATGCCAGCGCCGCCGATGCGGGCACTTCCGACTCCGGTGTCCAAGACTCCAGCACCCCGGACTCCAGTAGCCCGGCGGCTCCGGACGCTCCGGCCACTGCTGAACCCGCCGTCGTCGTACCTCCCCGCCCGGAAGCGCCGCCGGCGTACACCGGACCCGGCGCCGAGGAGATGGCGTTGATTCCGGAGCCGGCGGGCACGCCCGAGTCCGTGGTGCTGGCTGCTGCGTCCAACCACAAGGGCAAGAACGGCGTGCAGGTGCTGGCAGATCGCCTCGCCAAGGGCATCAACACCAAGTCCGGCAGTTGCCTGCGTGACCTGAGCGACCTCGCTTTCAACCTTTGCGTGGTGCTCAAGGATCCGGACGGTTCGCTTGCCGTCGCCGACCTCCTGAATGTCCTGCCGTTCGACGGCAACCTGGACCGCTGGGCGTCAATTGAACGTGCGCTCGCGCTTTCCAGCTTCATCTGCCGCGAGTCGGGCCAGGCGGAGCGGGCCGCGGTGTACGAGAAACTCCTCCGTGCGCCGGAATCGCAGGAAGAAGACCCGTTCAGGGCCCGGATCAACGCCCGTGTGCGGCAGCGCGCCCTCAACGAACCCAACCTCTACGACAAAGAAATCTTCCGAGCGATCGACAACGGAAACCAGGAAGCCGAACGTGAGTGGCGGTTCCTGCGGCTCGAAGCGTTGCTGTTCCTGCGCGCCCATGGCGGCTCCGAGACCATCGACGAGGACGAACTGGGACGCCGGATCTGCAACGAACTCGAGGCAGTCCGGGCCTGATCCCCAGCCAGGCTCCGCACCATGGCGTCAAGGTCTGTTGCGGGCGCCTAAACGGCGGTAAATTCGGGGCCATGACGAACAATCTGAGCGTTGTGATTAATGCTGATGCGCCGCAGGTTTGGAATATGCTGCGCGAACCGTCGCTGGTGGCCCAATGGCACGGCTGGGAAGCCGATGACCTGAATGACGAAATCAAACAGATCTACTTCAACACCGACGTCGTGGAGGGTCCGGACCACACCAGTTTGACCGTCAACGGCGGCGATGTCTTCGAACTGCATCCCGTGTCCGGGGGCACGGAGCTCAAGGTCACCCGGGCGGCCCTGGACCATAACTCCGAGTGGGCGGAATGGGACGAGGACATCACCCAAGGCTGGCTCACGTTCATCAACCAGCTGCGTTTCGCCTTGGAGCGCCACCCGCATGGCAAGCGGCGGACCCACTTCCTGTCGGTCTCCGGGAGTGGATCGGCCATTGAAAAGCTGGGGCTTGGCGACCTGCCACCCGTAGGCGACGAGTACTCGCTGACGCTGGGCACCGGTGAGGCTATTTCCGGGAAGGTCTGGTTCAAGAGCCGCCACCAGGTAGGCGTCACGGTCCACAGCTACGCTGAACACGGGGACGGGCTGCTGATCGTTGCCGAGCAGCTGCCCATCCCGGAGAAGAGGCCTGACGGCGGAGCGATCGTCATTGCTTCAACGTACGATCTGGGGGCCCACACCTTGGCGGACATCAGGTCCTCGTGGGACAAATGGAAAGAGTCGAACTACGGTTCCTGACGGCCGCCACGTCAGGTTACCTTCGGTAAAGCTGGCACACTTGGTAGCGTGCCAGCTTCTGTTTCCCAGTCCTCCCCGCTTCCTACCGCCGCGCCTCGTTCCAACGGGGCGCTTCCGGCGGAGCAAACCGAATTCGGCTTTACGGTGGGCCGCCGCCTGACGGAAACGACGTCGCCGTCGTCCTCCCTTGTAGAGGCAAACGGAGGCGAATTCCTGGGCCGGACCGGCACCATCACCACCCCGCACGGGACCATCCAGACCCCCGCGTTCATCGCCGTCGGGACCAAAGCGACCGTCAAGGCCGTCCTGCCCGAGTCGATCGCCGAACTTGGCGCGCAAGCCGTGCTTGCCAACGCTTACCACCTTTACCTGCAACCCGGGCCTGAAATCCTCGATGCCGCGGGTGGTCTGGGCGCGTTCATGAACTGGCAGGGCCCCACGTTCACCGACTCCGGCGGGTTCCAAGTGATGAGCCTGGGCTCCGGGTTCAAGAAGGTGATCGACATGAAGAATGTTGACACCTCAGGCCCTGACGACGCTGTTGCTCCCGGGAAGGAGCGCCTGGCGCACATCGATGACGACGGCGTCTGGTTCAAGTCGCACCTCAACGGGGACAAACACCGGTTCTCCCCCGAGATCTCCATGCGGGTCCAGCACCAGATCGGCGCGGACATCATGTTCGCCTTCGACGAGCTCACCACCTTGCAGAACTCCCGCGGCTACCAGGAAGAATCCTTGGAACGCACCCGGTTATGGGCTCTGCGGTGCCTGGAAGAGCACTTTGCGTTGACGGCCTCGCGGGTGGGCAAGCCGTACCAGGCGCTGTTCGGCGTGATCCAGGGCGCGCAGTACGAGGACCTGCGGCGCAAAGCCTGTCGCGATCTTGGCGCCATGCCCTTCGATGGATACGGAATCGGCGGAGCGCTGGAGAAGGAAAACCTCGGGACGATCGTCCGCTGGTGCAACGAGGAGCTTCCTGAGGACAAGCCCCGGCATCTCCTTGGCATCTCCGAACCCGATGACATCTTCACCGCCATCGAGAACGGTGCCGACACCTTCGACTGCGTCTCCCCCACGCGCGTTGCCCGGAACTCCGCGTTCTACACGCCGTTCGGCCGTTTCAACCTCTCCGGAGCCAAATACAAGAAGGACTTCGGTCCGTTGCAGGACGGCTGTGACTGCTACACCTGCACCAATTACTCCCGCGCGTACATCCACCACTTGTTCAAGGCCAAGGAAATGGTCTCCGCCACGCTGATCTCCATCCACAACGAGCGCTTCGTGGTGAAGATGGTTGACGACGCGCGCTTGGCCATCGAATCCGGGGACTTCTTCGAGTTCAAGGCCGAGACGTTGGGGCGGTACTACGCCTAGCTGCGGGTCACTGCGGCGAGTTCGCCGGAAAGCTGCTCGTTCGTGCGGAACGTTCGGGGTCTACCGCAGGCTTCCGGCGAACTCGCGACGGACCTAGGCTGCGACTTCTCCGTAGCTCGGTTCACGCTTCTTGATCCAGCCCACCACCAGGACGGTGACGGGCACGAACAGGAACTCGACGGCGGTCTTGTACAGGAAGCCGACCAGGACGTAGTTCACGAAAGAGCCGACGTCGGAGATGCCGATGACGGACGCGGCGATGCTGCAGAAGATCAGCGTGTCCACGAATTCGCCCACCACCGACGAGCCCATGAGCCGGGCCCACAGGCTCTTCTCACCCGTGCGTTCCTTCATCTTCACGAGGATCCACGAGTTGATGGTTTGTCCGGCCAGGAACGCAAGCAATGAGGCGAGGACGATCTGCGGGACGGGTCCCAACGCGCCTTCGATGGCTGCCTGCTTGGCCACACCGTAGTCGTCGTCGAAGCCGGGAAGAATGATGATCACCCAGTAGCAAAGAGATGCAAACACCGACAACGCGAACGAGGTGATGATCGCCTTTCGGGCGACTTTGAAGCCGTAGACCTCGCTCATGACGTCGCCCAGAATGTACGCGAGAGGGAAAAGGAAGAATCCGCCGTCGGTGATGATCGGCCCGAGCACCACACCCTTGGAAGCGCCGATGTTGGACAGGATCAACACCACCGCCATAACGGCCAGCATGATGCCGAAATAAGGCGATCCGATCGAAGCGAAACGGGGCGCGGGCTTGCTCAAAGTACTGCCGGAAGGCGAGGGCATGGGTCATCCATTCGTAGTGGTTCGCGCAGGCGCCTCATCCTTTTCGGAGAGCGCCCCGCTGTATTAGCACTGTGGGTGGCGGGCACGTTTGGCCCGGCACCACGTTACATTCTCCCACCCCCATCCCTCTGCCACCTCCCGCCCCCAACCGACCATCCCTCTGCCACCTCACCTTTTTGAACGCGTTCAGAAAGGTGCCAAACTGATTCTTGAACACGTTCAAACAGGAGTGGCCCCGATGACAATTAAGAGCGCGCAAACCCGCCAACTCGTAGCCGACGTCGCATTGAAGATGTTCCGGGAGATCGGCTTCGAGAAAACCACCATGCGCGCCATTGCCCAAGAAGCGGGGGTTTCCGTCGGCAACGCTTACTACTACTTCGCGTCCAAAGACGAGCTCGTTCAGGAGTTGTACATCCAAGTCCAGAATGAGCACGCATCGGCCGCGGCACGGGCACTCGAAGGCATCCCGGATCTCGCAGGCCGCCTGAAAGCCGTTCTGCACGCTGGCATCGACGTCATGTCCCCTTACCACCAGTTCGGTTCCGGCTTCATTGCCACAGCCATCCGGCCGACGTCGCCCGTCAACCCGTTTGGCGCGGCATCCGCCGCCGCCCGGGAGGCGTCGCTCGCCATCTTCCGCTCCGCCGTCGAAGGTTCCAATCCGGCCGTCGCTAAGAAGCTACGCGGCGATCTTCCCGAGCTGCTGTGGCTGGCGTACATGGGCGTCGCGTTGTTTTGGGTATACGACCAATCCGCGGATCAATGCCGCACGCGCCGGCTGATTGACGGCGCCGCGCCACTGATGGCCCGTGGTCTGTCGCTTGCGAAGATTCCCGGCGTCAGCAAAGTGTTCGACGACGTCCTGGGACTGGTTCGCAGCGTCAAGGAAGACTCATGAACCCGCGGACGGTGGTCATCGCCGGAGCCACTGGCTTTATCGGCAGCTACTTCCATCGGCGGTTTCTTGAAGAGGGTTGGAAGGTCCGAACAGTCGGGCGGACCGCGTCGGCTGACGCACAGTGGAACGACGCCGGCGCCATCACCAGTACGCTGAACGGCGCCGCACTGTTGGTGAACCTTGCCGGACGTTCCGTGAACTGCCGCTACGGGAGGCGGAATCGCCGGGAAATTACGGATTCGCGCGTGTTCACGACTCGAACGTTGGGCCGCGCCTTGGCTGCCTGCGCCGAGCCACCGAGTACCTGGATCAACTCAAGTACCGGGACCATTTACCGGCATGCCGACGATCACCCACAGTCGGAGGCCTCCGGCGAACTCGGCAGCGGGTTCTCTGTCAACGTTGCCAAGGCTTGGGAAGACGAGTTGGAGGCCGCCACTGCACAGCGCACGCGCAAGGTGCCTCTTCGGATCGCGATCGTACTGGGCGCAGGGGGCGTGATGAACCCCCTCCGGAACCTCGCCATGTTTGGCTTGGGTGGGCACATGGGACCGGGGACGCAGAAGTTCAGTTGGATCCACGTGGAGGACTTGTTCCGTTCGGTCATGTTCATTCACGCCAAACCCGGGCTTGTTGGTGCGGTCAATGCGGCGTCGCCCAATCCGGTAGACAATCGCGAACTCATGGGGCTGGTCCGGGCGAGCCTGGACGTCCCCTTCGGCATTCCGACGCCCGCTTGGCTCCTTGAAGTTGGGGCAGTTCTTATCCGCACCCAGACCGAGCTGGTCCTGAAGAGCCGATGGGTAGAGCCACGGAAGCTACTCGATGCGGGTTTCGTGTTTGAGTATCCGTCATTGGCCGGAGCTCTCAGCGCTCTTCGGAGAAGTGACAATTGAGTACTCATGGCGATGACCAGGACAACCGCACAACACCGCATCCTCCCCAGCTCCCCAACCCGCGGGTCAGGGTGACCCTGGGAGGGAAGGGGCTGGGTGTGGGTGTCTTGGTTGCGTACGTAGCCTTTAGTACCCTGTTGTCCCTGCATGCAAGCCCCTGAATATGCGCTGATTTTCTTCATCTATGCCGCCATCCCCGCGGCACTCATCGGATCCGTAGTCGGATGGATGTTAGGACTGGTTCTAAGGCAAGTGCGGAACCAATGGCTCCACGTGGCCGCGTTCTTCGTGGTTGGCACCCTGATCTGCGCACCCTTTGGTGGGCTTTCCAGTTTGGGTGCGGTCCTCTTTAGCCTGTCCATCGCAACCGCCGCGGCGGTCGGCAGGTTGTCGGTCCGGAGGCTGGTCAAGATCTGCCCACCCACCGCATAACGGCGGCTATGGGGCTAACTCCGCTCACCGCCGTCGGGCGTCCGCGCAGGGAACCCGACGTAACGCGGGACGTTGCTCATGTACTGGCTATACGCCGGACCAAACTCCTTCCGGAGGGCCTTCTCTTCCCACAACGCGCCGAAGTGTTCCACGGCCATGCCCGCGGGCAGGGTTGCAGCCGCCCAGCGCGAGCCCTTGTACACCGCAACCCCTGCGTGGATTAACCACCAGCCCAGGTACATCGGATGCCGGCTCGTGGCGTACGGACCGCTGGTCACCAACGTTTCCGGACGGCCCAAGGCAAATTCGCCGGTTGTGTGCCGCCGTCGTTCCGCTACCGCCCAAACGGTAATTCCGACGCCGGTCATCACCAACAGCGTCCCGGCACTCCTGCGGGCTCGCCGGGCGGGCGCAGCAGGGAGTGGGTGTATCCGTTGTAGGACCGAGTCCAAGACCAACCCGAGCACCTGCCCGGGTGGCAAAGGGATGCCGGCCGCTTCCCGTTTCACCGCGCCGGCCAGCCGTCCGAGTGTGCTCATGTCCAGAACCATAAACCCGCGAAGGGTGAGGCGCTATGGGAGGTGGTAGAGCAACGCGGGAAAGGGCGCGGAACCCGGGTTTTCCTCTCGGAAACCTAAGGAAGTGTTAGGAAATTCCCTCCGACGTTTGCTGTGCCGTGCATCACCCATAGCTTGGAACATGTCCTCTTCACCCCCAAGAGGACCTTTCTCAGTCGACGAAGAGCCATGTGCAAGGAAGCCATGAGCACGAGCTTCATGGACAGAACGAACTCATGCAAGACACGACTGCCATGTGCGCAGCCGTCCAGGAAGGTTCATTGATGAGCACCCAACAAGCCGCGCCTCTGAGCGAGGCGGCACAGACACGCAAGGCCGTGAGCAACATCCTCAAGGGCTCTGCGGGCAACCTCGTAGAGTGGTTCGACCTCTACGTGTACACCGTTTTTGCCGCGTACTTCCAGTCGCACTTCTTCAACTCCAAGGACGAACTGCAGGCTGGCCTGGAAGCGATGGCGGTCTTCTCGACGTCGTTCCTCATGCGTCCGATCGGCAGCTGGTTCTTCGGCCGCTACGCGGACCGGAAGGGCCGGAAGGCCGCCCTGACGCTGAGCGTGACCCTGATGTCCGCGGGCTCGTTCGCCATTGCGATCCTGCCTACCCAGGACGTCATCGGCCTGTGGGCCATGATCCTCTTGGTCTTCGTCCGCGTGGTCCAAGGCTTCTCCGTCGGCGGTGAGTACGGGACCAGCGCCACGTACATGTCCGAGGCAGCAACGGCCAAGCGCCGCGGCTTCTTCTCCAGCTTCCAGTACGTCACGCTCATTGGCGGCCAGATGCTGGCCCTCCTGGTCCTCGTGATCCTGCAGAACACCATGAGCAAGGAAGACCTGACCGAGTGGGGCTGGCGCATTCCGTTCGCAATCGGCGGCGTCGCAGCGCTGGTTGTCCTGTGGCTCCGCCGCTCCATGGAAGAGACAGTCTCCGCCGACCAGATCCGTGCAGCGCACGTCAAGGTTGAGGGCGAGGCCCAGCCGGGCAGCATGAAGCTTTTGTTCACCAAGCACTGGAAGCCGTTGCTGATCTGCATCGGCATCACCCTCGGCGGCACGGTGGCGTTCTACACCTACACCAACTTCATCCTGAAGTTCATGAACGATACCTCCGGCATCGCCAAGACCGATACCTCTGTCATCAACTTCTGGGCACTGTTCATCTTCATGCTGCTGCAGCCCGTGTACGGCATGTTGTCGGACAAGATCGGCCGCAAGCCGCTGCTGATCTGGTTCGGCGTCACCGGTGTCCTGTTCACTTGGCCGCTGCTCTCCTCCCTGGCCGGAACCAAGGACCCGTTCGTCGCCTTCCTGCTCATGATGGGTGGCCTGCTGATGGTTGGCGGCTACACGTCCATCAATGCGCTGGTGAAGGCTGAACTCTTCCCGGCATCCATCCGTGCGCTGGGCGTGGGCCTCGGCTACGCGATCGCCAACTCGCTGTTCGGCGGCACGGTCCCGCTGATCGGCGCTGCCCTGCAGAAAGCCGGCCAGGTGGACATGTTCTTCACGTACGTCACGGCGGCCATCTTCATCTCGCTGTTGGTGTACGTCTTCGCCCTCAAGAACAAGAAGGCTACGCACCTCGATACCGAGCAGGGGCATGCTTGGGAGAACCGTAAAGACGACGACAAGAAGGACCTCGTCAACGTCT
Organism: Paenarthrobacter sp. PAE-2; assembly: GCF_026013155.1. Taxonomy (NCBI): domain Bacteria; kingdom Bacillati; phylum Actinomycetota; class Actinomycetes; order Micrococcales; family Micrococcaceae; genus Paenarthrobacter; species Paenarthrobacter sp. PAE-2. The sequence goes on from NZ_JAPDNV010000041.1 coordinate 21,870, forward strand.
AACACCCCAAGGTGGGGCCCGTTCTGCGCCCTTCGCTGAGTGCGAAGGGCGCAGGGCGGGCCTCGCAACGTTAAGCTCAAGTAGCGGAAACACCCGCAGGGCTACCAGAAGGATCAACAGTGCACGTGCTCATCGTCGAGGACGACGACGCCATGGCGTCGGCACTGGGGGCTGCCGTGACGTCGGCGGGCCACAAACCAACCAGGGTGTCCCGCGGTGAAGATGCACTCCTGGACCACCGCAACCACGAGGTCATCCTCCTGGATCTGGGCCTCCCGGACCTGGACGGGTTGGAAGTGCTCAGGAAGCTCCGCCAAGTCACGCACATCCCCATCCTGATCCTCACGGCGCGCGATGATGAACGCAGCGTGGTCCTGGGCCTGCGCTCGGGTGCGGACGACTACCTGGTCAAGCCGGTCAAGCTGGTGGAGTTGCTCGCCCGGATAGAGGCCGTGACGCGAAGGGCCCGCCGCTCCGGCCAAAGCACGCCCCATGAGGTCACCGTGGGACCGTTGACCGTAGACCTCGACCGCCGCCTCGCCGCCGTCGACGACAGGGAACTCAGCCTCACCGCCACCGAATTCGACCTCCTCAGCCTCTTGGTCCGCAACGCCGGCTCCGTGGTGACCCGGGAGCAGATCCTGGATGCCCTGTGGGGCGACGCCTTCGTGGCGCACTCCCGCTCCTTGGATGTCCACCTGACCGGCCTGAGGTCCAAGCTGCAATTGCCCGGGTTCATCATCAACGTGCGGGGCGTCGGGTATCGCGTGGAGCAGGGATGAAGGTCCGTGTCCTCGGGATCCTCAGTGTCGTCGCCGTGCTCATTGTTGTCACGGTTTCCAGCGTCATCCTCACATCAGCCGCACGGGAATTGACCCAAGACGTGCAGATCAACCGGGTATCGGCCCTGAACCGTTTTGCCCAGCTCGCCAACGATGCCTCCGCTGATGGCGACACCACCCAGCTCCAGCGCGAAATGGACCGGTACTCCGAGCTCTATGGAGAAGGCATCCTGATCCGCCTCCAGCAGCAAACCCTGGCCTCCGGCGGTCTCAGCGAGCAACGCCGGGACGTTCAGGAAGCCCTGGCCCGGGCCAGCCTCAACCTCAGCGACACCACCATCGGCACGGTCCGGCCCTTCGAAGCGGGGACGGAGGTCATCTCGCGCTCTTTCGGAACGGCCAGCCAGGTGCTCGGAGAAGCCGTCCTTGAAGTCAACCTCGACGCTGCCCGGGCGAAACTGCGCGAACGGTGGGTCGTCGTCGGGCTCGCCGCCTTGGTGATGGGCGCGGTGCTGCTGCTGGTCGCTGCCCGCCTCACCGGCTGGGTTTTGCGGCCGGTGCACCGCTTGAGCGAAGCGGTGCACCAACTCGAAACCACGGGCAAGACCAGCAAGCTTCCCGAGGCAGGTCCGCCCGAGTTGCGGGAACTGAGCCGTTCGTTCTCCGCCATGGCCAACACTGTCAGCGAAAGCATGGAGTCGCAGCGGCAACTCATCGCTGACACCTCGCACCAGCTGCGCAATCCGGTGGGCGCCCTGCGGCTCCGGATCGACCTACTGCAGCTCGAACTGCAAAACAGCCCGGCGAAGGCGGCGGCGGCCGGCGTGGTGGACGAACTGGAGCGCGTTGAAGAAATGCTCGACGGCGTGCTGAAGCTGGCGGCCGCGGAGCATCGCGCCGTGGCCGGGGCTGCTGCAGCGCAGTCGTCCGAGCATCGGCGCCAAAGCGTCATTGATCCTTTCCCGGTACTCCAAGGCGAGGTGGAAAGGGCGGGCCCCGCGGCACGGTTGGCCGGCTCCACCATCACCTTGGAAGACCACACCGGGCACCCGTTGGAGCTCCGGTGCGACCCCGAGGAACTGGCCCAGATGGTGGGTGAGTTGCTGGCCAACGCCATCAAGTACTCCCCAGGTGGTCACATCGCAGTGACGGCCGAAGCTACTCGGGACGGCCTGGCGATCGAGGTCTCCGACGACGGCCCGGGACTGTCCGCTGATCAGCGTCTGGCATCCACCTCGCGGTTTTGGCGGGCGCCCCAGCACAGCGGAATTCCCGGCAACGGCTTGGGCCTCACCATCGTGGAACGGCTGGCCGAGGCCAACGGGGGCCGCCTGGTGTTGCGGGAACGGATCCCGCACGGGCTGATAGGACGCTTGGAGTTCGGCGGTGGCGCGAATGACTAGGCCTTTGTCCCGCCGTACCGTGCTGAGGTCCGGGCTGATCCTGGGAAGTGCCGGGCTGCTGATGTCCTCCGCTGCCTGCACGCCGGAGCCGAAACCGGAGAAGCTGACGGTGGCTGGTGGCGAATCGGGCGGTTTCTACTTGGAGTTCGCCACGTTGCTCGCAGGTCTGCTGCAGCGTGAGGGCGTGGCGGAAACGGCAGAGCCTCTGGTCACTGGCGGAAGTCTCGAGAACATCCGGCGGGTCATGTCCGGCGAGGCGACCTTCGCCGTCGCACTTGCCGACACGGCAGCACTTCCGGCCACGGGCCCGGCGAGTCCGGACGCAACCCCGGCCGGTGCGGGCGCAACCCCGGCCGATGCGAGCCTGGTGGCGCTTGGCAAGGTGTACGAGAACTATGTTCATTGCATAGTCCGGGCGGACAGCGGCATCGGGACCTTCGCCGATCTGGCCGGAAAGGTAGTGGGGGTGGGCGAAGCGGGGTCCGGCACTTCCCTGACCGCTCCCCGGATCATCGCTTCCGCGTTGCTTGAACCCGCGCCGCAACAGGTCAATCTGGGCCTCAACCAAGGGCTGTCCGCGCTCCGTGGTGGGTCCATCGACGCCCTCTTCTGGTCCGGCGGGGTCCCCACCGCGGCCATCGCAGCAACAGCCTCGGAGCTGGGAGTCCGGCTCCTGGACCTCTCACGGCATATCCCTGCCCTGCGCACGGAACACGGTGATTACTACGACCGCGTGCTCATACCGACGGGTACCTACGGCGACGCCCCCGCGATCTGGACGGTGGGCGTAGCCAACCTGCTGTTGTGCCGCAGCGACCTCCCCGATTCCCTGGCCCGGCGTACGGTCCGCCTGCTGGTGGAACGGGCGCAAGACCTTATTCCCACATCAAGCACGGGCGTGCAGTTCCTCAGCCCGGAGACGCTCATCAACACAGCCGGGGTCCCGCTGCACCCGGCCGCGGCCGCTGCGTACAGGTCCCTCCACGGCTAGGAAATCGCGCACCATCAGGAAGCTGGCAAAATGGAAACCATGACTTCTGCCGCTGCCCCTGCCATTGCACTGACCATCGCCGGCTCGGAAGCGACCGGCGGCGCCGGTGCGCAAGCCGACCTCAAGACGTTCCAGGAACTCGGAGTTTTTGGCATCGTCAACCTGACGTGCATCGTGTCGTTCGACCCCAAGGACAACTGGAACCACCGTTTTGTCCCGGTGGACCAGCAAGTGATTGCGGACCAGTTGGAAGCCACGACGGCGGCCTACGGTGCCGCGTCCGGCGCACCTTCGGTGTTGGACACCGTGAAGATCGGCATGTTGGGAAGCCCGGCAACCATCAGCACCGTGGAGAAGGCGCTGTCCGAGGGCGCATTCAGCAACATCGTCCTGGACCCGGTCCTGATCTGCAAAGGCCAGGAGCCGGGACACGCGCTGGACACGGACCAGGCCTTGAAGGCGCAGATCCTCCCGCTGGCCACGTTTGTCACGCCGAACCACTTCGAGGCCGAGTCCCTCTCCGGCCTCACCATCACCGACGAAGAGTCCCTCAAGGCCGCCGCCATCCGCATCCATGAGCTCAGCGGCGCCGCCGTGCTCGCCAAGGGCGGGGTGCGGCTGGAAGGTGCTGACGCCGTCGACGTTTTCTACGACGGCCGGACGCTGGAAGTCCTGCGTGCAGCGAAGGTGGGCGAAGTCGCGGTGTCCGGTGCGGGCTGTTCGCTGGCTGCTGCCGTGACGGCGGAGCTGGCCAAGGGTGCGTCGCCGCTCGAGGCGGCCCGTACAGCCAAGGCGTTCGTGACCGAGGGAATCCGCAACCGCGTAGCGTCCGGGGCGCCGTTTGATGCCTTGTGGCAGGGCGGTGCGCTGAGCTAGCGCTGGCCTAGCGGTTGGTAACCTTGCCCATCAGCGACGCGATCGGGCGGAGGAACAGGGGCCGGGCAAGGAACCAGGCCGCAGCCGTGACCACGATGGACGCTGCGAAGATCGCGAAGCCCCACCAACTGTTGGCGTCGTCCGTGGAGGCGTACATGTGGTTGAGGTTCCGCAGGGCTCCCGTGGCCAGGACCAACGTCACGTGGACGATCACGAACGCTACGAAGTAGATCATCACCGGGAAGTGGACCTTGCGGGCGGCTTCAATGGGGTAGAACTTGTTGATCGCTGCCTTCTTGGGCCACGCCCCGGACATTCGGATGCCGGTAATGATGGCCAGCGGCGCCGCGATGAAGACCGTGATGAAGTAGGTCAGCAGCTGCAAGGCGTTGTAGTTGACCCAGCCGTTTTCCAGCGGCCAGTTCAGCGAGGCGTACTGGAGACCGGCCGAGACCGCGTTCGGGAACACGTCCCAGCCGGTGGGCACAATGCGCATCCACTGGCCTGTGGCGAACAGCAGCACTATGAAGATCAGGCCGTTGAGCACCCACAGCGCATCCAGCGTCAGGTGGAACCACAGGTCCAGGCTGATCTTGGTGGGAGCGTTCCTGGTCTTGATGAAGCCCTTGTTGTTCCGCGTCCAGTAACCCGGCGGCCGCGTGGTGGTGCGCACCTGCCAACCGGAGCGGATGATCAGGACGATGAAGAACATGTTGAGGAAGTGTTGCCAGCCCAGCCACGCCGGGAGCCCCGTGGGTGCGCCTTCGGGCAGCTCCGAATGTCCCGGATAGTCCGTCAGGAACTGCTTCACCGGGTCCAGCGTACGGAGCCACTGTGCCACGAGCACCAGGATCAGCGCGATGACCAAAGCCCCCACGGTGACGGCGACGGGCTTGAACCACCTGTTCGACGTGATCCCGGACGACTTGCTTGAAACGGACATCAGGCCGCGTTCCTCTCTGGCTTGTTGGCGTGCGACCAGTTGGCGCTCTCATAGCGATTCAACCAGTTGCTGCCCGACGGCGAAAACGGCGCCTGGCCCACAGGGCGCCTTGGGCGTTAAAAATCGCAGCATTCGGACACATAGCGCAATACTTATTTTCTAGAACGGACTTCCAGAATTATTTACTGTAATTTGGGCTTGGTCAAGGATTCAGGCTGTCCCGGGGAGGCTCGATGATTCGGAAAACCTCCGACGCCGCCGTCCATTCCGGCTCCTGGCAGTGGTCCCGGACTGCAACCACCCAACGCAAGCTGCTGGACGCGGCCGCCGCGGTTTTCAGCGAACTGGGCTTCACGGACGCAGGCATCTCGGACATCGTCACGCGGGCCGGGTCCAGCGTCGGAAGCCTTTACCATCACTTCGGCGGCAAGACAGAGATCTTCCTTGCCCTCTGGGACGACTACCAAAACGAGCACGAACGGCTGGTGGCGGCCGCCGTCGCCAAGGCCCGGAAGTCCGGCGAAAACGATCCCCTGACTCTGTTCAACGTCGGGAGCCGCACGTATTTCGACTACACCTGGAAGCACCGTGCGCTGGAACGCGTCTTCTTTGAGGGCGACGCTCCCCCCGGCTTCGAGCTCCTGCGTCGCGAGCGTGGGCGCGAATGGGTGCGCCAGAACTCGGTCCTCCTCCGAACGGCCGAGGACACTTTGGGCCGCCTCACCGTCGCTGTGATCACCGACATCATCACGGTTGCCGGCCACGAGGTCGCCTTGAGTGCCACCAAGAAGGAAGCGGACGACGTCGTTGATGCTGCGGCAGTCCTGGTGGCGCGGCTGGTTCGTTAGCCGCCGTCCTGCGCCGTGATCGCGGGAAACCGCCAACGGCCCCCGGAAACTTCCAGCGTCACCGCAGGGTTGCCGCGAACTCGCCGGAGCCCCGCTCAGCGCCCGGAACCTCGTTAGCGCGCGGAGTGCGCCGCCAGGAAGCTGTACACCTCGGTCTCATCCACGCCCGGAAACGCGCCCGGAGGCATGGCGGCCAGCAGGTGCGAATGGGCCCGGGCGGACGGCCACGCGTTGCCCGCCCATTCGTTGGCCAGTTCGGCGGGCGGCCGCTTGCAGCAGTTCGGATCCGGGCAATTGGAGGTAGCCCTGGCCGTGGTCTCCCGCCCGCGGAACCACTTCACGTGCTGGTAGGGCACCCCGATGCTGAGCGAAAACTCGCCGGCGGCGGAACGCTCGGTCCGCGCCGTGCACCAGTACGTGCCGGAGGGGGTGTCCGTGTACTGGCTGTAGGCGCTGAACTTGTCCGGTACGTCGAACACGGCGCGGGACGTCCACGCCTTGCATGACGGCTGCCCCTCGATGGCGCCGGTGTGGTCCTGCGGGAAAGCGACGCCGTCGTTCTCGTAGGCCTTGTAGATGATCCCGGACTGGTGGGTTTTCTGGAAGTGGGTGGTGATGCCCAGGTGTTGGGTTGCCAGGTTGGTGAACCGGTGGGCCGCAGTTTCGTAGGACACGGCAAAAGCGTCCCGGATGTCCTCCACGGCGATCTCCTTGGCGGCCTTGGCTTTCAGCAGGAAATCCAACGTTGCCTGCTCCGGCAGCAGCAATGCCGCCGCGAAGTAGTTGGTGGCCACTCGCTGCGCCAGAAAATCACCGTAGTTCTTGGGAGTCCCGTGCCCCAAGACGTAGTGCCCCAGCGCCTGCAGCAGGACCGACCGGGGATCGTGGTCCTGCCGCTGATTCTGCGTCAGGTAAATTCTGCGGTTCTTCAAATCGGTCACGGACCGGGTGGAATGCGGCAGGTCGCTGACGTGGTGCAGTGAGAATCCCAGGTTCTCGGCGATGTCCGCGATGACGTGCTGGCTCAACGGCCCGGAGGTGTAGCCCACGCCCTTGAGGACCTTCTGCGCCTCGGCCTCGTACTCGGGGAAATAGTTACCGCGCTCGCGCATCATGGCACGCAACTCGCCGTTCGCGCGGCGGGCTTCTTCCGGCGTCGCGGCTTGCTCGTTCAGCTTGCGTTCGAGTTCCTGAAGCAGCCCGACCTGCGCCTCCAGAACCTCCAACGGAAGCCGCGAACTGATGCGGATTTTTGGCAGGTTCAAGGACTCGTACAGCGGTCCGCGCTGGTACCGCTCCAGCTCGATTTCCAGGGCGGCGCGGCGACTTGGCGGCTCAGCTCCGAGCAGTTGGTCGATGCTCACGTTCAACGCGGAGGCAAGGTGTTGCAGCAGCCCCAGCTTGGGCTCGCGTTTGCCGTTTTCGATCAGGCTTAGCTGGCTTGGCGCCGTCCCGACGGCGGCACTCAGGTCATCGAGCGTCAGGCCGGCTTGCTTGCGCAGGTGGCGCACGCGGCGGCCAAGGCTGATGACGTCCAGTTCGGGGGACGTAGGGGACGACGACGGCGACGCGACTTCGCGGCTCCAGCTCACAGGCGACATTTCTTGAGAATACGCGAAGAACTGCATTTCTTTCCAGAGCTTTTCTCTAGAAAGAGCTTGGAAAGTGCAGAAAAGTAGTTCTCACGAAAAGAAATACAAGCCCGGGTGAGCCGGCCGAAGCAGCAAGGACGCAGCGGGGGCCGGCCCGGGAGCCGCTTGGATATGAGGAGACATGCAATGACCGCATCGTTTGAACCAGCAGAGCAGAGCGCAGAGCAGCAGGCAGCAGCGCTGGAACTTGAATGGTCCGCCAACCCGCGGTGGGAAGGCGTCACCCGTGATTACTCGGCCACCGACGTCGTCCGCCTCCGCGGTCGCGTCTCCGAAGAGCACACCCTGGCCCGCCGCGGTTCGGAGAAGCTTTGGAAGCAGCTCACCGAGGAAGCTCCCACCGGCGGCTACACCAATGCGCTCGGTGCCCTGACCGGCAACCAAGCCGTGCAGCAGGTCAAGGCCGGCCTCCGTGCCATCTACCTCTCCGGCTGGCAGGTTGCCGCTGACGCCAACCTCTCCGGCCACACCTACCCGGACCAGTCGCTGTACCCGGCGAACTCGGTTCCGCAGGTGGTGCGCCGGATCAACAACGCGTTGCTGCGAGCCGACCAGATCGAGTACGCCGAGGGCATCAAGACGGTTGAGGACTGGCTGGTCCCGATCGTCGCCGACGCCGAGGCCGGTTTCGGTGGCCCGCTGAACGCCTACGAACTCATGAAATCCATGATTACCGCCGGCGCCTCGGGTGTTCACTGGGAAGACCAGCTCGCCTCCGAGAAGAAGTGCGGCCACCTCGGCGGCAAGGTCCTGATCCCCACCCAGCAGCACATCCGGACTCTGACCGCAGCCCGCCTGGCTGCCGACGTCGCCGGCACCCCCACGGTGGTCATCGCCCGCACCGACGCCGAGGCCGCAACCCTGATCACCTCGGATGTTGACGAGCGGGATCGCGAATTCATCACGGGCGAGCGTACCGCGGAGGGCTTCTACAAGGTCCGCAACGGCATTGAACCCTGCATTGCCCGTGCCAAGGCCTACGCCCCGTACTCGGACCTGATCTGGATGGAGACGGGCACCCCGGACCTGGAACTGGCCCGCAAGTTCGCCGAAGCCGTCAAGGCCGAGTACCCGGACCAGATGCTCTCCTACAACTGCTCGCCGTCGTTCAACTGGCGCAAGCACCTGGACGACGCCACGATCGCCAAGTTCCAGCGCGAACTCGGTGCCATGGGCTTCACGTTCCAGTTCATCACCCTCGCCGGATTCCACGCCCTGAACTACTCGATGTTTGATCTCGCCCACGGCTACGCCCGTGAAGGCATGAGCGCCTACGTCGAGCTCCAGGAAAAGGAATTCGCCTCCGAATCCCGCGGCTACACCGCTACTAAGCACCAGCGCGAAGTCGGCACCGGCTACTTCGACGACATCGCCACAGCGCTCAACCCGAACGCTTCCACCCTCGCCTTGGTCGGATCGACCGAAGAAGGCCAATTCCACTAATCCCCAGCCGCCCCCTCCGCTCGCAAGCTCGCGAGGGAACCCGGCGGCCGTGGGCCCACTTTCCCAACTAGATGGCAGTAGTGGTTGTTCTGAACGTTCAGAACAAACACAACCGCCAGTCAGTTGGTTCCTGAAGGGA